>JASCOA010000083.1 GCA_029959365.1 Microbacteriaceae bacterium PS02343
GCCTACCTCGAGCGGTACCGCGACGGCCTCGCCGTCGAGCGGGCCGCGGTCGAGGCGCGGTAGCGCCGCCCGCCCGCCCGGCGGGCGCGCCGCGCCGGGGCGCCCGCCCGCCTCCGCGGTTGCTCCTCATCAACCGCCACGCCCCCCCCGCCAGCGCGGGCGCGCCCCCCGCCGGCCCCACCAGGGTCTGCGGGGGGGGGGCGCGCGCCCCCCGCCCCCCCACGACCGCGGCGCACCCCGGCGGCCCCACCCGGCTGCTGGTCTGCGGCACGGCGGGCACCGCCGTGATCGAGGGCGACGAGCTCGTGCAGCTGCAGCTCGCCGACGACGCGCCAGCGCCCGAGACCGTCGACCCGGCCGAGGGGCTGCCGCTCGAGTGGGCGCGGGGCCACGCCCGCCAGTACCTCGATCTGATCGACGCCATCGACGGACGCCGCGACCCGGCGGTCACCGTCGCCGACGCCGTGCTCGTGCTCGCGACCGCCCGCGCCGTGTACCTGGCCGCCGCGCTCGGCCACGGCGTCGCCGTCGCCGACGTGCTCGCCGGCGCCCACGACGAGGTCGACGTGGCCGCGGCCCTCGACCGCACCCGAACCCCTGAGGAGGGAACCGCATGACCCACCCGACCACCACCTGGAGCCTCTCCGGCTTCGGCGACGAGATCGACGCCGATCCCGACGTGCAGCTCGACGTGCTCGCCGAGATCGGCGCCTCGCAGATCGAGGTGCGCAGCGCCTGGGGCGTCAACGTCGCCGACTTCGACGACGCGCGCACCGCCCAGCTGCGCGCCGTGCTCGATCGGCGCGGCTTCACCGCGTCCGCCGTCGCCTCGCCCATCGGCAAGGTCGACGTCGCCCTGCCGGTCGAGCACGAGGTCGAGCGGCTGCAGCGGGTGATCCGGGTGGCCGACGGGCTCGGCACCCCGTACATCCGCATCTTCTCCTTCTACCGCGACGAGCAGCGGACGCACGCCGACGTGCGCGACGCCGTGCTCGAGCGGATGCGCGCCCTCGCGGATACCGCGGCTGCGGCGGGCGTCGTGCTGCTGCACGAGAACGAGAAGGACATCTACGGCGACACCCCCGAGCGCGTGCTCGACCTCGTCGAGTCGGTCGGCTCGGGCGCGCTGCGCCTGGCCTGGGACAACGCCAACTTCGTGCAGGTCGGCTCGACGCCGTTCACCGACGGTTGGCACCTGCTGCACGAGTACGTCGACTACCTGCAGGTGAAGGACGCCCTCGCCGACAGCGGTCGGGTCGTGCCGGCGGGGGAGGGCGACGGCGAGTTGCTGGAGACCCTCACCGCCCTGCGCGACGCCGGCTACTCGGGCGTGGCCTCGCTCGAGCCGCACCTCGCCTCCGCGCACGAGCTCGGTGGATTCTCCGGGCCCGACGCCTTCCGCACCGCCGCGGCCGCGTTCCGCACCCTCACCGACCGAATCGGAGTGACCCTCGCATGACCCGCATCCGCACCGCCCTCGTGGGCGCAGGAGTGATCGCCCGCCAGCACGGCGTCGTCATCGACCAGCTCGCCGACCGCCTCGAGCTCGTCGCCGTCGTCGATCGCGATGCCGCGAAGGGCCAGGAGCTCGCCGCGAAGCACGGCGGCGCCGTCTTCGCAACGCTCGAGGAGGCCTTCTCGGCCGGACCCGTGGAGCTCGTGGTCGTCTGCACGCCCACCGGCGCGCACGGCGAGATCGCGATCGAGGCCCTCGAGCGCGGCGCGCACGTCATCATCGAGAAGCCCGCCGAGATCACCGTCGAGCGGGCCAACCGGATCCTCGCCGTGCAGGAGCGCACCGGCCGGATCGTCTCGGTCATCTCGCAGCACCGCTTCGACCCCTCCACCGAGATCGTGCTCGAGAAGATCCGCGCCGGCGAGCTCGGGCGCATCACCTCGGGTGTCGCGGCCATCGACTGGTGGCGGGGCCAGAGCTACTACGACTCCGGCGACTGGCGCGGCACCTGGGCCCTCGACGGCGGTGGCGCGCTCATGAACCAGGGCGTGCACACCGTCGACCTGCTCGTCGCCGCCCTCGGCCGGCCCGTCGAGGTCTTCGGCTACACGGCCACGAACGCGCACGAGCGCATCGAGGTCGAGGACGTCGCTGCGGCGGTCGTGCGATTCGAGTCCGGCGCGCTCGGCGTCATCCACGGCTCCACCGCGGTCTACCCCGGCCTCGTCGCCCGCCTGCAGGTGCACGGCGACCGCGGCTCAGCGGTGATCGAGAACGACAAGCTCACCTACCTGCACGCGACGCCGGCGGATGCGGAGCGGGCCGAGATCGCGATGGGCGCGCAGGGCGGCGACACGAACCAGGCCGCGCAGTACTTCGACGCGGACGGCCGCCCCCAGGTCGCCGGCACGAGCGTGCCCGGGGCGATGGGCGACGCCCACCTCTTCCAGTACCGCAACGTGCTGGCTGCCATCGACGGCACCGAGGAGGTGCGGGTCGGCATCGCCGAGAACCGCCGCGCGATCGCGATCATCACCGGGCTCTACGAATCGACGCGCACGGGTCGCCCCGTCGCACTGGAGGTCTGAACCATGGCGCGCAGCATCAGGGTCGCCGCGAACCCCATCCCGTACTGGGCCCAGCGCGGCAAGACCAGGGAGGTCTTCGACGAGGCCTTCGCCGACTTCCAGGAGATCGGCTTCACGGCGGTCAAAGCCGACATCCCGGAGGGCATGACGGCGGCCGAGTACCTCGACTGGATCAGCGGCTACGGGCTCGCACCGGCGCTCAGCCTGTTCAGCAGCCCGCTCGACGAGACCATCGACCTCGCCGCCACGCTCGAGCAGGCCCGCCGCTTCGGCGCCGCGCAGGCCGAGCTCGGCCTCGACCGCACGATGCTCTCGTCGATGGCCGTGCCCGAGCGGATGGAGCGCCCGGCCGTCGGCGCCGGCTTCGACGAGGCGCGCCTCGCCCTGGCGATCGAGAACGCCGGGAAGGTCTGCGCGGTGCTGCTCGCCGAGGGCGTGCGCCCCCTGCACCACTCGCACGTGGGCGGCGTCTTCGAGACCGAGGCGGAGATCGTGCGCCTGCTCGACGAGCTCGGCCCCGACCTGCTCGGCTTCGGGCCGGACACCGGGCACCTGCGCTGGGCCGGCGCCGACCCGGTCGCGCTCATCCGCCGCTACGCGGATCGCATCGGCGGCATCCACCTCAAGGACGTCTACCCCGACTACCTCGACCCCGCCGCACGCGAGGGGCTCGACTACCGGGCGCTCGGCACCTCGGGCCGGCTCTGGGCCGAGCCCGGCCGCGGCGTGCTCGACCTCGACGCGGTCGTCGCGGCGCTGCCGGAGGACTACGACGGCGACCTCATGATCGAGGTCGACCACCCGAGCGTCGACTCGGTCAAGGAGTCGCACCGCATCTCGTACGAGTGGGCCCGGTCGGCGCTCGGCGCCTGACGCGGAGGGGCCGGGCGGCTGCCGCTCGGCCCTACGGCGCCCCCTAAGCTCGGCACATGCCGACCATCTTCGACGTCGCCGCCGCCGCGGGGGTCTCGCACCAGACCGTCTCGCGCGTGCTCAACGGCGACGAGAAGGTGCGTCAGCACAACCGCGAGCGCGTGCTGGAGGCGGTCGCCGCGCTCGACTACCGACCGCACGCCGCTGCGCGGGCGCTGGCCCGCCGGCGCAGCGGCGTGCTCGGAGTGCTGAGCAGCGACGCCGATCTCTTCGGCCCGGCGAGCATCTCGCGAGCCTTCGCGGCCGAGGCCGCCACCGCCGGCTACACCGTCACGAGCCTGGCGGTCGGACCCGCAGCGGATGCGGTGGGCGCGGCCGTCGAGGCGCTGCTGCTGCAGCAGGTGCAGGCCCTCGTGCTGGTCTCGCCGAGCGACTCCCTGGCGGATGCGGTGCGCCGCCTCGTGCCCAACGCGGTGCCCGTGCTGAGCACGGCCGGCCGCGGGCGCGGCGCCGGGGCCGCCTCCGTCGACCAGCACGCCGGCGGCGCGCTCGCCACCGGGCATCTCGTCGCCGCGGGACGGCGCCGGATCGGGCACCTCGCGGGACCGGCCGAATGGTGGGACGCCCGGGAGCGCGAGGCCGGCTGGCGCGACGCGCTCGCCGCCGCGGGGCTCGAGCCCGGGCCGGTGGTCGTGGGGGACTGGACCGCCGCCAGCGGCGCCGCGGCGGCATCGGCCTTCGCCGACGCCGGCTGCGACGCGGTCTTCAGCGCCAACGACACCATGGCGATCGGCCTGCTGCACGAGCTCGCCGCGCTGGGCCGCTCGGTGCCGGGCGACGTCGCGGTCGTCGGCCACGACGACATCCCCGAATCGCGCTTCCTCATCCCGGCGCTCTCGTCGGTGCGCCAGGACCACGCGGCGCTCGGCGCGCGGCTCATGGCCGCGGTGGCGGCGCTGCTCGACGCGGCTCCGGCGGCCGACGCCGCGCCGCTCGTGCCGCAGCTCGTGGCCCGCGCGAGCGGCTGACGCGCGGATTGGCGGAGGCGGGCGGGTGCCCGCATCCGCTCGGTCGCTTGCAACTGTGAGCGCTCACATGCGACGATGGGCGCGGCCCGGAACCCCTTCCGAGCCGATGCGACGAGACGAAGGAGTCCGCGGTGACCGCTGTCGACCCGGCCGAGGCCCGAGAGGCCATCCAGAAGGTCCGCGAGGAGGTCGCGAAGCTGCACGACGAGCTCGTGCGCTACCAGCTCGTCATCTGGACCGGCGGCAACGTGAGCGGCCGCGTGCCGGGCACGGACTACTTCGTCATCAAGCCCAGCGGCGTGAGCTACGACGACCTGGCCCCCGAGAACATGGTGCTCTGCACCCTCGACGGCGAGGTCGTGCCGGGCACCCCCGGCAGCGAGCGCGCCGCCTCGAGCGACACCGCCGCGCACGCCTACGTGTACCGCGAGATGCCCGAGGTCGGCGGCGTCGTGCACACGCACTCCACCTACGCCGTCGCGTGGGCGAGCCGCGGCGAGCCCATCCCGTGCGTCATCACCGGCATGGCCGACGAGTTCGGCGGCGAGATCCCGATCGGCCCCTTCGCGGTCATCGGCGACGACACCATCGGCCGCGGCATCGTCGAGACCCTGCGCGGCCACCGCTCGCGCGCGGTGCTCATGCAGAACCACGGCCCCTTCACGATCGGCAAGGACGCCAAGGACGCGGTCAAGGCCGCCGTCATGGTCGAGGACGTGGCCCGCAGCATCCACATCGCACGCCAGCTCGGCGAGCCGCTCACGATCCCGCAGCAGCACATCGACAGCCTCTTCGACCGCTACCAGAACGTGTACGGCCAGAGCTCGGACGCCCGGCGATGAGCGCCGCCGTCATCACCGAGGGCCGGGCCGTGCTCGGCATCGAGCTCGGCTCGACCCGCATCAAGGCCTGCCTGATCGGCGACGACCCGAACGAGGTGCTCGCCGTCGGCGCGCACGAGTGGGAGAACGCCTTCGTCGAGCGGATGTGGACCTACGGCCTCGACGACGTGCGCACCGGCCTGCAGGCGGCGTTCGCCGAGCTCGCCGCCGACGTCGAGGCCCGCCACGGCGTGCGCCTCGAGCGGCTCGCCGGCATCGGCGTCTCCGCGATGATGCACGGCTACCTGGCCTTCGACGCGGCGGGGGAGCTGCTGGTGCCGTTCCGCACCTGGCGCAACACCACCACCGGCGTGGCGGCGGCCGAGCTCACCGAGCTGCTGGGCACGAACATCCCGCTGCGCTGGTCGATCGCGCACCTGCACCAGGCCGTGCTCGACGGCGAGGAGCACGTGGGGCGCATCCGCTCGGTCACGACGCTCGCGGGCTACGTGCACCGTCTGCTCACCGGACGCGACGCGCTCGGCGTCGGCGACGCCTCGGGCGTCTTCCCCATCGACTCGGCGACCCGCGACTGGGACGCCGAGCTCGTCGAGCGCTACGACGCCCACGCCGCCGGCCGCGTTCCCGCGCTGCGCGAGCTGCTGCCCGAGGTGCTCGTCGCCGGCGAGCGCGCCGGCGAGCTCACCGCCGAGGGCGCCGCCTACCTCGACCCGACCGGAGCCCTGCAGCCCGGCGCGATCGCCGCGCCGCCCGAGGGCGACGCCGGCACCGGCATGGTCGCCACCGCCTCGGTCGCGCCGCGCACCGGCAACGTCAGCGCCGGCACGAGCATCTTCGCGATGGTCGTGCTCGAGCGCCCCTTCGACGGCGTGCACCACGAGATCGACCTCGTCACGACCCCGGCCGGCGACGCCGTCGCGATGGTGCACTGCAACAACGGCGCCAGCGAGCTCGCCGCCTGGGCGGGCCTGCTCGGCCGCTTCGCCGCGGCGAGCGGGCACCCGATCGAGCCCGACGCGGTGTACGAGGCGCTCTTCGCCGAGGCGCTCACGGGCGATGCCGACGCCGGCGGCCTGCTCGCCTACAACCACCTCGCCGGCGAGCCGATCGCGGGCACCGACGAGGGCCGCCCGCTCTTCGTGCGCACCCCCGACAGCTCGCTGACGCTCGGCAACTTCGGTCGCGCCCAGCTCTACGGCGTCTTCGGCACCCTGGCGCTCGGCCTGCGGGTGCTCGCCGAGCAGGGCGTCGAGATCGAGCGGATGCTCGCCCACGGCGGCATGTTCCGCACGGCCGGCGTCGCCCAGCGCTTCCTCGCCGGCGCACTGGACGCGCCCGTCGCGGTCGCCGCCACCGCCTCCGAGGGCGGCGCGTGGGGGATCGCGGTGCTCGCGGCCTTCGCCGCAGGGGAGCACGGCACCGACCTCGACGCCTACCTGCAGGACGTCGTCTTCGCGAACGCGGCGTTCGAGACCGCCGAGCCCGAGCCGGCGGACGTGGCCGGCTTCGCGGCCTACCTCGAGCGGTACCGCGACGGCCTCGCCGTCGAGCGGGCCGCGGTCGAGGCGCTGTAGCGCCGACCGACCGCCCGGCGGGCGCGCCTCGACGGGGCGACCGCCCGCATCCGCTCTTCCTCATCATCAACCGCAACGAACCCCACGACGAAGGAGTCCCCTCATGAGCCGCAGCATCGTGCCCGATCTCGCCGAGTACGAGGTCTGGTTCCTCACCGGCAGCCAGAACCTCTACGGCGACGAGACCCTGCGCCAGGTCGCCGCCCAGTCCGCCGAGGTCGTCGCCGGCCTGCAGGGCTCGAGCGACGTGCCCGTCACGGTCGTCGCCAAGCCGACGCTGGTCGACAGCGAGTCGATCCGCCGCATCATGCTCGAGGCCAACGCGGCCGACAACGTGATCGGCGTCATCGCCTGGATGCACACCTTCAGCCCCGCCAAGATGTGGATCGGCGGCCTCGACGCGCTGCGCAAGCCGCTGCTGCACCTGCACACGCAGGCGAACGTGGCGCTGCCGTACGACACGATCGACTTCGACTTCATGAACCTCAACCAGGCCGCCCACGGCGACCGCGAGTTCGGGTACATCCAGTCGCGCCTCGGCGTCGCGCGCACCACCGTCGTCGGCCACGTCAGCGACCCCGTGGTCACGGCGCGCGTCGGCGTCTGGGCCCGCGCCGCGGCCGGCCGCCACGCCACCCAGCACCTCAAGCTCGCCCGCTTCGGCGACAACATGCGCTTCGTCGCCGTCACCGAGGGCGATAAGACCGAGGCCGAGCTGCGCCTCGGCGTGCAGGTGAACACCTGGGGCGTCACCGAGCTCGCCGACGCCGTGCACGCCGCCAGCGAGAGCGATGTCGACGCGCTCGTCGCCGAGTACCTCGACCTCTACGACGTCGCGCCCGAGCTGCACCCCGGCGCCGAGCGCGCCGACTCGCTGCGCTACGGCGCCCGCATCGAGCTGGGACTGCGCTCCTTCCTCGAGGCCGGCGGCTTCGGCGCCTTCACGACGAGCTTCGAGGACCTCGGCGAGCTGCGCCAGCTGCCCGGCCTCGCCGTGCAGCGCCTCATGGCCGACGGCTACGGCTTCGGCGCCGAGGGCGACTGGAAGACCGCGGTGCTCGTGCGCGCCGCGGCCGTCATGGGCGCGGGCCTGCCCGGCGGCGCCAGCCTCATGGAGGACTACACGTACCACCTCGAGCCCGGCAGCGAGCTCATCCTCGGCGCCCACATGCTCGAGGTCAGCCCCTCGCTGAGCTCGCAGCGCGCCCGCCTCGAGGTGCACCCGCTCGGCATCGGCGGCAAGGACGACCCGGTGCGCCTGGTCTTCGACGCGGATGCGGGCCCCGCCGTCGTGGTCGCCCTCAGCGACCAGCGCGACCGCTTCCGCCTCGTCGCCAACGTCGTCGAGAACGTGCCGCTGCCCCAACCGATGCCGAACCTGCCCGTCGGCCGCGCGGTCTGGAAGCCGGCGCCCGACTTCCGCACCTCGGCGACCGCATGGCTCATGGCCGGCGCCGCCCACCACACGGTGATGAGCACGCAGGTGGGCGTGGAGGTCTTCAAGGACTTCGCGAAGTTCAGCGGCATCGAGCTGCTGGTCATCGACGAGTCGACGACGGTGGACGGCTTCGAGCGCGAGCTGCGCTGGAACGCCGCGTACCACCGCCTGGCGCAGGGGCTGTAGGCGCCGCTGTCCTGACCGCGGGCCGCTGTCCTGACCGCGGGTTCGGGACGCGAGTCGCCCCCTCGGCACTGCTGAGGGGGCGATGCGCGTCCCGGACCCTGACAGGGAGCGGCTCGCGCGGTGACGGACAGGGACGGTGCGGGTCCGTGGCGCTCGGGCTCAGGTGGCCGCGGCGACGACCGCGTTGTCGAGCTGGTCGGCGTCGACGCCGGGGCGCTGCGCCCGGTTGGTGAGCAGCGCGTAGGCGACGCCCGCCTCCGGGTGCACCCAGAACTCGCTGCCCGACCAGCCGCCGTGGCCGTAGCCGTCGTGCGCGATCAGGCCGGGGGCGCGGCTGCGCAGGTTCCAACTGAAGCCCCAGTCCTGCCCGCGCTCGGCGGGATACGGCTCGAGGCGCGGCAGGCCCGTGGTCAGCGGTCGCAGCGTCATCGCGAGGGTGCGGGCATCCAGCACCCGTCCGCCGTCGCGCAGCAGCTCGGTGCCGATCGCGAGCAGGTCCTGCGCGCGGCCGAGCAGCCCCGCGCCGGGCTGCTCGAGCGCCGTGAAGCGCGCCATGTCGACCCCCGCGTCCGCAGCGTCGTCGACCGGATGCGGGTCCGCGGCCCGGTCGAGCGTCAGCCCGGTCGCGCCGATCGGGTCCGCCCACGCGGCCAGCGCGTCCGTCCAGCGCAGACCCGATGCGTGCCGGATCAGCTCCGCCACGCCCTCGAAGGCCAGCGTCGAGTAGCGCGAGGCGGTGCCGGCCGCGAAGTCCGAGCCGGCGGTGCGCAGCGCCCGGTGCAGCCCGAGCGGGGTGTCGAGCGGTGGCTCGGCGAGTCCCGCGGTGTGGCTCACGAGGTGGCGCAGCTGCACGGGCGCGGGCTGGGGGAGCAGCTCGGGCACCGCATCCGTCAGCGGCGTCAGCGGCGACAGTCGGCCGGCGGCGACCTCGCGGGCCGCGGTGATGCCGGTCAGCGGCTTCGTCACCGAGAAGAGCGCGAAGTGGTCGTCGACGCGCGCAGGCCTGGTGCCGCTCGCGCCGAAGGCCTCGAGCGCGACCGTGCCGTCGGCGGTCGCGATGCCGAGCACCGCTGCGGGCAGGCGCCCGGCGTCGACGTGGCGGCGCACCCAATCGAAGGCCGCGCCGAACCGCTGCTCAGCCACGGCGGTGCCCTCCGGGGCGCGTGGTGGCGCCGCAGCGCATCCGCTCGCTCATGCGGTCACCTCCGGCAGGCCGGTCGTCGCGCTGCCGGGCAGCCCGTGCAGCCAGGCCGCGATGCGGTCGACGGAGGGGCCGAAGCCCGCCTCGGCCGGGCGGTTGAGGTGCCCGTGGGTCGTGCCCGGCTCGAGGTGCACGAGCACGGGGCGGCCGGCGGCGTGCAGGCGGTGGGCGAAGTGCTCGCCCGAGACCCGCAGCTCGTCGACGTCGCCGTTGATCATGAGCACCGGCGGGTAGCCGGCGAGGTCCTCGGGGCTCGCCGTGCCCGGCACGGCGGCGAGCGGGGCGCGCTCGACGGGGCCGCCGAGGAAGCCCTCGTACATCTCCCGCACGACGGCCGGCCCGAAGCGATCCGCATCCGGGTCGGCGTCGAGCGCCGCTCGCAGCGCAGCGCCGGGGACGGGCTGCTCGGCGAGCAGCGTCGGGTAGGCGAGCACGGCACCGGCCGGGCGCGGCCCGGTGCGCGGCAGGCGCAGCAGCGCCCCGGCGGCGAGGTTGCCGCCGGCGCTGGCGCCGCCGATCGCGGTGCGGGTCGGATCGAGGCCGAGCGCGTCGCGGTGCGCGGCGAGCCAGTCCCAGGCGGCCAGCGCGTCGTCCGAGGGCGCGGGGTAGCGCACGCCCGGGCCGACCAGGCGGTAGTCGACGCTCGCGACGGCGACGCCGCGGGCCTGCAGGGCGCGGGCGACCGCATCCGCTTCGGGCATGTCGATCGAACCCGCGGCGAAGCCGCCGCCGTGCAGCCAGAGCAGTGCCGGGCGCGGTGCGGCGGCGGGCGCCGCGTCGTAGAAGCGGATGAGGCCCTCGGCCTGCGAGGTCCAGCTCATCGCGACGCCTCGAGCTGATCCGCGAGGTTGAAGACCTCGACGAGGGGCGTCGCAGCCTGGTCGGGGCGGCCGCCGAGGTCGATGAAGAAGGGCGCCATCTCCGCCTCCCAGCGCGCGGCGATCGGCGATGCGGCGAGGTAGGCCTGCGCGGCCGCGTCGTCGTCGGTCTCGTAGTAGCCGATGAGCCGCCCGCCCTCGGCGAGGAACAGCGAGTAGTTGCGCCGGCCGGCGGCGGCGATCTCCTCGAGCATCTCGGTGCGCACGGGGCTGTGCCGCTCGCGGTACTCGTCGAGCCGCTCGGGGCGCACCCGCAGCTCGAAGCAGACCCTCGTCGTCATGTCGACCTCCTCGTCGTTCTTCCATCGTGCGCACCGCCGGCGCCGTCGTCGTGCCGCGGGATCTGCGAGCATTGCGAGGGCGGATGCGCTCTGCAAGACTAGCGCGGCAAGCGCTTTCCCTACACGGGCGAGCGGATGCGGTACTCGAGGAGGAGCACATGTTCAGGTCGGTCATCGTCGGAACGGGGGCGATCGCCAACGCCCATGCCGAGGCCATCGCCGCGACGCCGGGCATCGAGCTGGCGGGGGTCGTCGACCTCGCCGCCGAGCGGGCGCAGGAGTTCGCCGCGCGGCACGGCTCGCCGGCCGTCTTCGGATCGCTGGCCGAGGCGCTGGCCCTGGCGCCGGACGCAGCGCCTGACTACGTGCACATCTGCACCCCGCCCGGCTCGCACGTCGACCTCGCGATCGAGGCCCAGCGCGGGGGCGCCGTGCCGATCGTCGAGAAGCCGCCGGCACTGTCGCTCGAGGACTTCGACCGGCTGCTGGCGAGCGAGGACGAGACCGGCGTGCCGGTGGTCGGCCTCTTCCAGCACCGCTTCGGCAGCGCGGCCGTCGGCCTGCGCGGCCTGCTCGCCGAGGGCGCGCTCGGGCGCCCGCTCGTCGCCGTGGCCGAGACCCTCTGGTACCGCGACGACGACTACTTCGCCGTGCCGTGGCGCGGCACCTGGGGCGTGGAGGGCGGCGGCCCGACCATGGGCCACGGCATCCACCAGTTCGACCTGCTGCTCTCGATCCTCGGCCCCTGGGCGAGCGTGCGCGCGGTCGCCGTGCGCCAGAACCGGCCGACCGAGACCGAGGACGTCTCGAGCGCCATCGTGACCTTCGAGAACGGCGCCGTCGCCACGATCCTCAACTCCATCGTCTCGCCGCGCGAGACCAGCCGGCTGCGCTTCGACTTCGAGCACGCCACCGCCGAGCTCGAGCACCTCTACGGCTACGACTCGACGCACTGGACCTTCACGCCGGCCCGCGGATCGGAGGATCTGGCCGAGGACTGGACGGCCCGCGCCGGCAGCACCCCCAGCGGGCACACCGCGCAGCTCGCCGCGGTGCTCGCCGCGCGCGAGTCGGGCGAGCGCCCGCCCGTGACGACGGCGGATGCGCGCCGCACCCTCGAGCTGAGCGCCGCGATCTACGCCTCGGCGTTCACCGACCGCACCGTCGCCGCCGGCGAGATCGTGCCGGGCCACCCCTTCTACGCCTCCATGCAGGGCACCGGGGCGCCCTGGGCGGCGGTCACCGCGTGAGCCTCGAGCTGCGGGCCGACCAGCGCAACGAGGTGACGGTCTCCGCCGACGGCGTGGAGCTGCTGCGCTACGTCGTCGAGCCCGACACCGTGCAGCTCGAGTCGCCGAAGCCCTACCTGCACCCGCTGCGCACCCGCGAGGGCCGGCTCGTCTCGCTGTTCCGACCGCACGACCACGTCTGGCACAAGGGCATCGCCTGGGCGCTGCCGCACGTCGGCGACGAGAACTTCTGGGGCGGCCCGACCTTCTCGCTCGAGACCGGGTACCGGCAGTTGGAGAACAACGGCACCGCCCGGCACGTCGGCTTCGAGACCCTCGGCAGCGACGGCGACTTCGCCGAGATCGCGCACGACCTGCTCTGGACGATCCAAGCGGGCGAGCGCGTCATCGAGGAGCGTCGGCGCCTGCGCATCCGCCTGATCGAGGGCGGCTGGACGCTCACGGTCGCGACGTCGATGACGAACGTGGCGGGGCATCCGCTCGCCTTCGGCTCGCCGACGACCAAGGGGCGCGAGAACGCCGGCTACGGCGGGCTCTTCTGGCGAGGGCCGCGCTCCTTCACCGGCGGCGTCGTGCGCTCGCCGGACGGCGACGGCGGCGAGGAGCTGCGCGGCACCCGGCACCCCTGGCTCGGCTTCACCGGCCGGCACGACGGCGACGGCGCCAGCTCGACGCTCGTGATCGTCGACGACGAGCGCAACGTGCAGCACCCGCCGCAGTGGTTCGCGCGCACCGAGGAGTTCGCCTGCCTCTGCCCGGCGCCCTTCTTCAGCGAGGAGCACGAGCTGCCCGTGGGCGAGACGCTCGCGTTGCGCTACGCCGTGGTCATCGCCGACGGCGACGCGCCCGGCGACGCGGCGGCGGCCCTCGCCGCGGCCGGCCGCGAGGCGCTCGAGCTCGATCGGTCATGAGCGCGCTGCCGTTCCCCGGCGGCACCTCGGTGACGCGGCTGCGGGTCTACGGGCTCGGCCCCGCCGTGGACGGGCTCGACGGCGGCACCCCGCACCTGCACACGGTGAGCACCGAGGCCTACGTCGTGCTCGGGGGCGCGGGCGCCGTGCAGCTGCTCGACCGCACCGGCTACCGCGAGCAGCCGCTCGCCGCCGGCGACGTCGTCTGGTTCGGCCCCGGCACGATCCACCGCGCGGTCAATCACGGCGGCCTCGACGTGCTGGCGATCCTGTCGAGCCGCGGCCTGCCGGAGCACGGCGACGCGGTGATGACCTTCCCGGACGCGGTGCTCGCCGATCCCGCGGTCTACGCGGCGGCCGCAGCGCGCGGCGACGGCCCGCCGCTGCGGCGCAGGGATCTCGGGGTCGAGGGGTTCCTGACCGTGCGCGAGGCCTTCCTCGCCGGGGACCGGGCGCCGCTGGAACGACTGCTCGACCGGGCGGCCGCGCTCGTGCATCCGCTCGCCGAGGGCTTCGCGGAGCGCCGCGCGGCGAGCGTCGGCGCCGACGACGCGCTCGGCTCCGCGGCGCTGCTCGCGCTCGCCGCGGCGTCGACGGATCGCCTCGGCGCGCTCGCGCCGCAGGTCTCGCGGCTCGAGGGCTCGGCCTACGGCATGTGCGGCGTGCTGCAGCGGCTCGACGCCGACTGAGCGGTCGCGCCCGAGCCGGCTCCGGCCGGGTCGGTGCCGGCTGGAACGGTTCGCGCTGGATCGGGCGGTCTCCTCAGCGCGCGGGCGCCGCGGCCGTGGGGGCCGGGGGGGGGCGGCGCCCCCGCGCGCGCCCCCCCCCCCCCCCCCCCCCCCCCCCCCCC
>JASCOA010000084.1 GCA_029959365.1 Microbacteriaceae bacterium PS02343
GGCCCTCCCTCAACGCGGGGGGTTTTTCCGGCGGGGCCGCGGGGGTTGGGGTGGGGGCCCCGGGCGTCGGTTCGGACTCAGTAGGACTCGTAGTAGCCCTCGTTGAAGCCCTCCTGGATCAGGAAGCCCCAGAACACGGCGAGGAGGATGACCGCGAGGATCCCGAGCGCGGTGAGCACGTATCCGGCGATCAGGCCGCCGAGCGCGAGCCCGCGGCCGTTCTCCCCCGTCTTCTTGATCTGGTTCAGCGCGATGTGACCGGTGATAATGCCCACGATCGAGGTGATGCCGAGGATCAGGCTCGAGAGCGACGCGACGAGCGAGACGATCGCGAGGGTGTTGGTCTTCGGCCCCTGCTGCTGGTAGCCGTAGGCGGGCGCAGCGCCGTACGGCTGCTCCGGCTGGGCGTAGGGGTTCTGCTGCGGCGCCGCGTACGGGTTCTGCTGCTCACCCGCGGGCGGCGCGGCGTTCGGCGGGCTGTACGGCGGCGGGGTCGGGGCGTTCTGCTCCGGTCGCGGCTCGGACGGGGTGTTCGGGTCGGACATGACTGCTCCTCGTATCGACTGGGTCAATCGTTCCACTCGCGCGGAAGCGCTGTCAACGCGCGCACAACGACCGTTCAGGGGGCACTGAGCGGATTGCTCAGGCGAATCCGGAATCCCCGCCGGTGGTGCCCGACAGGAAGGCGAGCGGCAGGAAGATGCCGAGCGCCGCGGCGATCACGCCGACGACGATCGCCAGCACGCCGAACCCGACGAAGACGTAGCCGATGATCAGGCCCGCGACGGCCATGCCGCGACCGGCCTCGCCCGTGCGCTTGATCTGGCCGAGCGCCATGTGCCCCGTGATGACGCCCACGATGGCGGTGACGCCGAGCACGAGGGTCGCGAGCGAGGCGACGAGCGAGACGACCGCGAGCGTGTTGGTCGGCGGTGCCGCGGGGTAGCCGTAGGCGGGCTGCTGGTAGACCGGCTGCGGGTAGACGGCGGGCTGCTGGCCGTACTGCTGCGGCTGCTGCTGCGGCGGCGAGTACTGCTGCGGCGGCGCCGGCGGCTGGTACTGCTGCTGCGGCTCCTGGCCCTGCGGGGACTGGTACGGGTTCGTCATGATGCTCCTCGAGTCGACCTCATGCTCCCAGCCGCCGCCGAGCAGCGTCAACGGGCAGCGGTGCCCACGCCGATCAGAGCTGGATGCTCGTGACCGGCAAGGTGGAGTCCGCACCGAATCCGAGCGCCGAGGGCGCCCGCCCGGCCATGACCAGCTGGGCGCCGAGCGCCGCGATCATCGCGCCGTTGTCGGTGCAGAGCGCGAGCGGGGGGATGCGCAGGGCGACGCCGGCCGCATCCGCTCGCTCCTGGGCCAGCTCGCGCACGCGCGTGTTGGCGACCACGCCGCCGCCGAGCAGCAGGCGCGGCACCTCCAGGTCGCGGCAGGCGTTGATCGCCTTGGTGACGAGCACGTCGGCGACGGCCTCGCGGAAGCTCGCGGCCACATCCGCCACCGGCACCTCGCGGCCCTCGGCCCGGCACTGCTCGACCCAGCGGGCGACCGCCGTCTTGAGCCCGGAGAACGAGAAGTCGTAGCGATGCGCTGCCATGTCCTTGGGCAGGCTGAGCCCGCGCGGGAACCGGATGGCCTTCGGGTCGCCCTGCGCCGCCATGCGGTCGATGTGCGGCCCGCCCGGGTAGGGCAGGCCGAGCAGCCGGGCGACCTTGTCGAAGGCCTCACCCGCCGCGTCGTCGATGGTCTCGCCGAGCAGCTCGACGTCGTCCACGAGGTCGCGCACCAGCAGCAGCGACGTGTGGCCCCCGGAGACGAGCAGCGCCACGGTCGGCAGCTCGAGCTCGGTGCCGTCCTCGCGCAGCACGTCGGCTCCGACGTGGCCGACGAGGTGGTTGACGGCGTAGAGCGGCAGCTCGCGGCTGAGCGCCAGCGCCTTGGCGGCGCCGACGCCGACCATGAGCGCGCCGGCCAGACCGGGACCGGCGGTGACCGCGATGCCGTCGAGGTCGTCGAAGGCGACGCCGGCCTCGGCGAGCGCCGCCTCGATCGTCGGGCTGATCGCCTCGAGGTGCGCGCGGGCGGCGACCTCGGGCACGACGCCGCCGTAACGGGCGTGCTCCTCCATCGACGAGGCGATGACGTTGGCGAGCAGCGTGCGGCCCCGCACGATGCCGACGCCCGTCTCGTCGCAGCTGGTCTCGATGCCCAGGATCAGCGGTTCGCTCATCCGATGGCCTCCTGTCCGATCGCGGGGGCCGTGCGCGGCGGCGTCAGCACGAGCTCCTGCACGAGGGCGTCGACATCGTCCGGCTGGTAGTAGCGGGGGCGCACGGCGATCGTCTCGAAGCCGAGGCTCGCGTAGAGGGCCTGCGCGACGGGGTTGTCGGCGCGCACCTCGAGCAGCATCCGCGGGATGCCGCGCCGGCGCGCCTCGCCGAGCAGATGGTCCATGAGCGCGCGGCCGAGCCCCCGCCCGCGGGCTGCCTCGTCGACGCCGATGGTCTGGATCTCGCCGAAGTCGCCGCCGACCGGCAGCGCGGCACCGGCGTAGCCGAGCAGCGAATCCGTCTCGTCCACCGCGGCGAGGTACAGGCCGTACGGGCTGGCGAGCTCGAGGCGCATCGTCTCGCGCGACCAGGCGTCGTTCACGAAGAGCCGCTCCTCGAGCGCCATGATCTCCTCGAGGTCGGCGGTGCTCGCGCCGCGCAGCATGACGGTCATCGGCCCACCGGGCGGGCGCCGGCGTTCGCGGCGCTCATCGTCACGTCGGGCGAGCGGAGGTAGAGCGCGTCGGCCGCGGGCAGCTGGCGGCCCGCGGCGAGCGCGAGGGCGGCCCAGCGGCCGATGAAGGCGGCGGAGACCCACTCCGCGTCCCAGCGCTGCTCCTCCTCCGGCAGCTCCACCACGGGCACCAGGGCCGGTCCGGAGGAGCGGACGGGCAGGCCGTCGGGGTCCAGCCCTGTGTACTCGGAGCGGTAACGCTCCTTGCGGCGCGCATCCGTCGTCAGCGCGAGGGGCCCGTCGTGCCGCTCGTGCCATTCGAGCGCGAGCGCGTCGTGGCTGACCACGGGCAGCAGCCGTGCACCGGCGCCGAGCGCGAAGACGCGGCCGGCGGCGATGCCGACGCGCAGGCCGGTGAAGGGGCCGGGGCCGACGCCGACGGCCACGCCGGTGACGTGCGCGGGGCGGATGCCCGCATCCGCCAGCACGTCGCGCAGCAGGTCGCCGATCGCCTCGGCGTGACGGCGGCTGTCGCGCAGGGTGCGCTCGGCGCGCACAGCGCCGCCCGGATCGACGATGGCGGCACTGCTGCCGGCGGAGGTGTCGAGGGCGAGCAGCACCCGTCGAGTCTAAAGGCCCGGCAGCTCGGCCCAGCGCGGGCCGTGGCCGGTGACGGTGACCACGCGCGGCTCCACCGGCTCCTCGCCCTCGACGAGCGGGGTCTCGGCGCCGAGCGGTCGTCGGATCGAGAGCTCGAGCCAGGAGTCGCTGACCCCGTCGAGCATGCCGGCGGCCCACTCGACCACGACCACCGAGGCGGGGTAGTCGATGTCGAGGTCGTCGAGCTCGAGCGCGCTGACGAGGCGATAGGCATCGACGTGCACGAGCGGCGCCCCGCCGGACTCGCTCGGATGCGTGCGGGCCAGCACGAAGGTGGGGCTCGTCACCGCGCCCCGCACACCGAGCGCCGCGCCGATGCCGCGCGTGAAGGTGGTCTTGCCGGCGCCGAGCTCGCCGTTGAGGGCGAGCAGGTCGCCCGCGCGCAGCTGGGCGCCGATCCGCTCGCCGAGCGCGGTCATCGCCTCGGGGGTCGCGACCTCGATCTCGATGCTGCTCATGCCCCTCCTCCGTACCGGCGCGGCACGCGGTGACCGATGCGCGTGACGATCTCGTAATCGATGGTGCCGGCCGCCTCCGCCCAGTCCCGCGCGCCCGGCTCGCCGAGCTCGGGGTCGCCGAACAGCACGGCGCGGTCGCCGACGGAGACCGGATGATCGCCCACGTCGACGACGGTCTGGTCCATCGCGACGCGGCCGGCCACCGTGAAGGTGCGGCCGCCGATGCGCACCGGACCGCGGCCGGAGGCCTGCCGGGGCACGCCGTCGGCGTAGCCGAGCGGCACGAGCGCGAGCGTGCTCTCGCGCTCGGTGCGGTGCGTGAATCCGTAGCTGACGCCGTGACCGGCGGGCACGCGCTTGACGGCGACGACCGGGGCGCTCAGTGTCATCGCCGGGCGCAGGCCGAGCTCGGTTCCGCTGACGTGCTCGACCGGGGAGTGCCCGTAGAGGCCGATGCCGAGACGCACGAGGTCGAAGCGCGCCTCGGGCAGGAACAGCGCGCCGGCCGTGGCCGCGAGGTGTCGCAGCTCGGGGCGGAGGCCGGCCTCCTCGGCGAGGCCGAGCGCGCGCTCGAAGGCCGCCAGCTGGGCGCGGTCCTCGTGCTCGCCGGCGCCGGCGAGGTGCGAGAAGAGGCCCCGGATGCGCGGGCCCCCGGCGCGCTCGATCGCCGCGGCCCGTGCGAAGAGCGCCGGCCACTCCGCCTCGGGCACGCCGTTGCGGCCGAGTCCGGTGTCGAGCTTGAGCTGCACGCTCGGCGCGCCCGCCGCCGCGGCGGCCTCGAGCATGCCGGCCGTGCCGAGCCCGAGCTCGACGCGCGCCGCGACGGCCTCGGCGAAGTCGGGCTCGGGGTCGTGGATCCACGCCAGAACCGGCGCGGTGATCCCCGCGGCGCGCAGCTCGAGCGCCTCGACGAGATCGACGACGCCGAGGTTGTCGGCACCGCCGCGCAGGGCGGCGCGGGCGGACTCGACGGCGCCGTGGCCGTAGCCGTTCGCCTTCACGACGGCCATCGCGTGGGCGGTGCCGGCGCGCTCGCGCAGCAGCCGGGTGTTGTGCTCGATCGCAGCGAGATCGATGCGGGCCTCGCGGCCGGGCTGCAGGCTCATCCGCTCCGCCGCTCCGCGACGACGTACGCGATCGCCAGCCCGCCGTCGTGGCTCAGCGACAGGTGCAGCGCCTCGGCGCCGCGCTCCGCGGCGGCCGCGGCGATCGCGCCGTGCAGCAGGAAGGACGGCTTGCCGTGCGCATCCGACACCACCTCGATCTCGCTCCAGGCGCCGAGGGTCGCCTCGCCGAGCGCCTTGACCAGGGCCTCCTTCGCCGCGAAGCGCGCCGCGAGGGAGCGCACCGGTCGCTCCCGACCGTCGGCGAGCATCCGCTCACCCGCCGTGAACAGGCGCGGCAGCAGCCTGGGCGTGCGCGCCACGGTGCGCTCGAAGCGCTGCAGGTCGACGAGGTCGACGCCGACGCCGACGATCATCGGCGCCTACTCGACCGTGACGGACTTGGCGAGGTTGCGGGGCTTGTCGACGTCGAGGCCCTTGGCGGCCGCGAGCTCGAGCGCGAACATCTGCAGCGGGGCGACCGCGAGCAGCGGCTCGAGGAACGGGCTCACCAGCGGGATCGGGATGACCTCGTCGGCGTAGGGCAGCACCGCGGCATCGCCCTTCTCGGCGATCGCGATGACCCGGGCGCCGCGGGCGCGGATCTCCTGGATGTTCGAGACGACCTTCGAGTGCAGCTTGGCCGAGCCGCGCGGGCTCGGCACCACGACGAAGACCGGCTGCCCGGGCTCGATGAGCGCGATCGGGCCGTGCTTCAGCTCACCGGCGGCGAAGCCCTCGGCGTGGATGTAGGCCAGCTCCTTGAGCTTGAGCGCTCCCTCGAGCGCCACCGGGTAGCCGACGTTGCGGCCCAGGAACAGCACCGCGCGGGTGTCGCTCATCCAGCGCGCCAGCGTGCGGATCTGCTCCTCGACGCCGAGCACCTCCTGGAACTGCTCGGGCAGGTGGCTCAGGTCGTCGAGGACGCCGGCGATCCGCTCGGCGGGCACGGAGCCGCGCAGCTGCGCGAACCACAGGCCCAGCAGGTAGAGCGCGACCGCCTGGGCGACGAAGGCCTTGGTGCTGGCGACCGCGACCTCCGGGCCGGCGTGCGTGTAGATGACCGCGTCGGACTCGCGGGCGATCGTGGCGCCCTGGGTGTTGCAGATCGAGAGGGTCTTGGCGCCGAGGCGCGCGGCCTCGCGCACGGCCAGCAGCGTGTCCATGGTCTCGCCGGACTGGCTGATCGAGACGATGAGGGTGCGCTCGTTCACGACCGGCGAGCGGTAGTGGAACTCGTGCGCGAGCTCGACCTCGACGGGGATGCGCGCCCACTCCTCGAGCGCGTACTTGCCGAGCAGGCCCGAGTAGCTGGCGGTGCCGGCGCCCAGCACGACGATGCGGTCGATGCCGGCGAGCACCTCGGCGATGCCGTCGAGCTCGGGCAGGACGACCCGGCCGTCGTGCACGCGGCCCAGCAGGGTGTTGCGCACCGCCTCGGGCTCCTCGCTGATCTCCTTGGCCATGAAGCTCGACCAGCCGCCCTTCTCGGCGGCGGACGCGTCCCAGGAGACCTCGGACTCCTCGCCCTCGACGGCGTTGCCGTCGAAGTCGCTGATCTCGACGGAGTCGGGACGGATGGTGACGATCTGGTCCTGGCCGATGGCCACGAAGCGCCGCGTGTGCTCCACGAAGGCCGCGACGTCGGAGCCGAGGAAGTTCTCGCCCTCGCCGAGGCCGATCACGAGCGGCGAGTTGCGGCGCGCGCCGACGACCACGCCGGGCTGGTCGCGGTGCACGGCGAGCAGCGTGAAGGCGCCCTCGAGGCGGGCGACCACGCGGCGCAGCGCTTCGGTGAGGTCGCCGGTCTCGCGGTAGGCGCGGCCGACGAGCAGCGCCGCGACCTCGGTGTCGGTCTCGCTCGTGAACTCGTCGCCCTGCGCGAGCAGCTCGGCCTTGAGCTCGGCGAAGTTCTCGATGATGCCGTTGTGGATGAGCGCCAGCTTGCCGTCGTCGCCCAGGTGCGGGTGCGCGTTGCCGTCGGTCGGGCCGCCGTGGGTGGCCCAGCGGGTGTGGCCGATGCCGGTGGCGCCGTCGGGCAGGGGCTCGGCGATGAGGTTGTCGGCGAGCACCGACAGCCGACCGGCGCGCTTGCGCGTGCCGAGGTGGCCCTCCGCATCCAGGACGGCGACGCCGGCGGAGTCGTAACCCCGGTACTCCAGGCGCCCGAGTCCGCCGAGCAGCACGTCGAGGCTGCCACGGTCACCGACGTATCCCACGATTCCGCACATGGTGACGATCCTAGAGCCGAGCGCCTGCGGGTCCGTCCCGGCCCGCCGTCGCGGACCGCGCGTCCGTGAGCGGGCCCGCTCTGCCGGTAGCATCGCCCGGGTGAGCGAGACCGCAGGGGGCCGGACGGCCAGCGCATCCCCGTTCGTGGAGATCGCCCGCGACGACTGGGCCGCGCTCGCACCGGGCACGGCGCATCCGCTCGCCGAGACGGAGCTCGTGCAGCTGCGCGGACTCGGCGAGACGCTCGACCTGCAGGAGGTGCAGGACGTCTACGTGCCGCTCAGCCGGCTGCTCAACCTCTACGTGGGCGGCACCCGTGACCTGCACCGCTCCACCAGTGCGTTCCTCGGCGAGCGGGCCCGCTCGACGCCCTTCGTGATCGGCGTCGCCGGCAGCGTCGCGGTGGGCAAGTCGACCATCGCGCGACTGCTGCGCGAGCTGCTGGCGCGCTGGGAGGACACCCCGCGGGTCGAGCTGGTGACCACCGACGGGTTCCTGCACCCGAACGCCGAGCTCGAGCGTCGCGGCATCATGCAGCGCAAGGGGTTCCCGGAGTCGTACGACCGCCGCTCGCTGCTGCGCTTCGTCAGCCGCATCAAGAGCGGTGCGGAGGAGGTGCGCGCGCCCTTCTACTCGCACCTGAGCTACGACATCGTGCCCGACGCCGAGGTGGTCGTGCGCCGACCCGACGTGCTCATCGTCGAGGGGCTCAACGTGCTGCAGGCGGCGGGGCCCTCCGGCGGCATGGCGCTGAGCGACCTCTTCGACTTCTCGATCTACGTGGATGCGCGCACGAGCGACATCGCGCACTGGTACGAGGAGCGATTCCTCTCGCTGCAGCGCGGGGCGTTCGCGAACCCCGCCTCCTACTTCCACCGCTACGCCGGGCTCGACGAGCAGGAGGCCCGCGACCGGGCCCGCTCGATCTGGCACAGCATCAACGAGCCGAACCTCATCGAGAACATCCTGCCGACCCGCTCGCGCGCCAAGCTCGTGCTGCGCAAGGGCCACGGCCACAACGTCGACTCGGTGCTGCTGCGCAAGCTCTGACGCGTCGGCAGCGACGCAGCAGAGCGCTCAGTCCAGGCGATCGTGGTCGGGCTGCGGCCGACGGGGCTGCGGCCGACGCGCCGCGAGCTCGAGCGCGATGCCCGCGCCGAGCACGGCGGCGCCGAGCGGCACGGCGATGTCGCCGATGAGGCCGACCAGCGTGTAGGCGCCGTCGAACAGCGTCTGCTGCAGCTGCGGTCCGCGCGCGATGAGGAACAGGTTCGCGAAGACCATCACGATCTGCTGCAGCACGAGGCCGCCGACGATGGTCGCTCCGCCGATGATCATGATCATGCGCGGTCGCATGGGCACCTCCCCGATCGGTGCTCCGAGGCTAGCGGACGCCGCTCCGCCTCGGCGGAGCGGTGGCGCTCAGAGCGCGAGGCGCTCGCGGACGACGTCGGCGAGGTGGTGCGCGATGCGCTGGGCGGTCGCCTCGTCGGCGGCCTCGACCATGACCCGCACGAGCGGCTCGGTGCCCGAGGGGCGCAGCAGCACTCGTCCGGTGTCGCCGAGCTCCGCCTCCGCGAGACGGACCGCCGCGGCGACGCCCTCGTCACCGTCGAGCTTGCCGCGGTCCACGCCCTTGACGTTGACGAGCAGCTGCGGCAGCACGGTGATGACGTCCGCCAGCTCGGCGAGCGACCTGCCGGTGCGCGCGACCTCCGCGGCGAGCTGCAGACCGGTGAGGATGCCGTCGCCGGTCGTCGCGTGCTGGCTGAAGATGATGTGGCCGGACTGCTCGCCGCCCAGCGAGAGCCCGTGCTCGGTGATGGCCTCGAGCACGTAGCGGTCGCCGACCTTGGTCTCGAGCATGCGGATGCCCTGCTCGGCCATGGCGAGCCGCAGCCCGAGGTTGCTCATGACGGTCGCGACGAGCGTGTCGTCGACGAGCTCGCCGCGCGCGCGCAGCGCGACCGCGAGCACGGCCATGATGCGGTCGCCGTCGATGATGCGGCCGTTGTGGTCGACCGCGAGGCAGCGATCCGCATCGCCGTCGTGGGCGATGCCGAGGTCGGCGCCGTGCTCGAGCACCGCGGCCGCGAGGCCGTCGAGGTGGGTGGAGCCGACCCCGTCGTTGATGTTGATGCCGTCGGGTTCGGCGCCCATGACCGTGACCCGCGCGCCGGCATCGGTGAAGACCTGGGGCGAGACGCCCGCGGCCGCGCCGTGGGCGCAGTCGAGCACGATGTGCAGGCCGTCGAGCCGGTGCGGCAGCGCGCCGAGCAGGTGCACGAGGTAACGGTCCTCGGCGTCGGCGAAGCGCCGGATGCGACCGACCTCGGCACCGATCGGCCGCAGGTGCGGTGCGTCGAGGGCCGCCTCGATGCGGTCCTCGACCTCGTCGGCGAGCTTGCGCCCTCCTGCCGCGAAGAACTTGATGCCGTTGTCGGGCGCCGCGTTGTGCGACGCGGAGACCATGACGCCGAAGTCGGCGCCGATGTCGGCGATGAGGAACGCCGCCGCGGGGGTCGGCAGGACCCCCGCGTCGTACACGTCCACGCCGGAACTGGCGAGGCCCGCGGCCACCGCGCTGGCGATGAACTCGCCGGAGACGCGGGGGTCGCGGGCCACGACGGCGAGCGGCCGCTGGCCGTTCGCCCGGGCCGACCCGCCGAGCACCGTCGCGGCGGCTTGCGCGAGCCCGACCGACAGCTCCACCGTGATGGTGTCGCCGTTGGCCAGGCCCCGCACGCCGTCGGTGCCGAAGAGTCGTCCCATCGCTGTTCCCGGAGTCGGGATCAGCGCTTGGAGTACTGAGGCGCCTTACGGGCCTTCTTGAGACCGGCCTTCTTGCGCTCCTTGACGCGGGCGTCGCGCGAGAGGAAGCCGGCCTTCTTCAGGGTGGCGCGGTTGTGCTCCTCGTCGATGACGTTGAGCGAGCGCGCGATGCCGAGGCGCACAGCGCCGGCCTGGCCCGAGGGGCCGCCGCCCTTGACGGTGACGATGACGTCGTAGCTGCCGATCAGGTCGAGCACCGTGAACGGGTCGGTGATGAGCTGCTGGTGGAGCTTGTTCGGGAAGAAGTCCGCGAACTCGCGGCCGTTCACCGTGATGGTGCCCGAGCCGGGGACGAGGCGCACGCGGGCGATGGCCTGCTTGCGACGGCCCACGGCAGCGCCGGGGACGTTGAGGACGGCGCGGGGGGTCGAAGCGACCGTAGCGTCGGCGGGGGTTTCGGTCGAGAAGCTCTGCGGCTCGACGGAGTCTGCGATGTTCGCCATGAGTATCTGTTTTCCTAGGTTCTCGGCGCGCTTACTGGGCGACCTGGTCGAAGACGTACGCGGTGGGCTGCTGTGCCGCGTGGGGGTGCGCCGGGCCGGCGTAGACCTTGAGCTTGCGCAGCTGGGCGCGGCCGATCGAGTTCTTCGGCAGCATGCCGCGGATCGCCTTCTCGACGGCGCGGGTCGGGTGCTTCTCGAGCAGCTCCGAGTAGGTGGTGGCGGTGAGGCCGCCCGGGTAGCCCGAGTGGCGGTAGGCCTTCTTCTGCTCGAGCTTGGCTCCGGTGAGGGCGACCTTCTCGGCGTTGACGATGATGACGAAGTCGCCCATGTCCATGTGGGGGGCGAAGGTGGGCTTGTGCTTGCCGCGGAGGAGCACCGCCGCGTGGCTGGCCAGACGGCCGAGGATGATGTCCTCGGCGTCGATGACGATCCACTCGCGCTGGATGTCAGCGGGCTTCGGGCTGAAGGTACGCGTCACTGGAGTAACTGCTTTCTGCTGGAAATGAGGAGTCCGTGTATCCCGCTCCGCTGCGTGTTCCTCGGCTTCTGCGTCGGAACCCCGGCGATGGAGGGCTCACTTCGGTTGCACGCCGAAACGGCACGCACACCAACGGTCGAGCTTAGACGACGGGGGTGCTGCGGTCAAGGCAGCTGGCGGACGCCTCGTGTCTGCGCGGCGCGCAGCGCCAGCGCGCCGTCCTCCGGGTAGCCCACCTCCAGCAGCGTGAGCCCCTTCGCCGCGGCGACGGGGAACTCGTTGCCGCGCGCGGCGGCGTCGCGGATGCGCACCAGGTCGGCCGGGCCCAGGCGTCCGCGACCGACGGCGAGGCTCGCCCCCACCAGTGCGCGCACCATGCTGTGGCAGAACGCGTCGGCGAGCACCTCGGCGCGCAGCACCCCGTCGTCGCCCCTGCACCAGGAGAAGTCGAGCAGGGTGCGGATCGTCGTGGCGCCGTCGCGCGGCTTGCAGAAGCCCGCCCAGTCGTGCAGGCCGGGCAGCGCCCGGGCCGCCTGGTCCATCACCGCGGCGTCGAGCGCGTCCGCCACGGCGAGGGTGTGCCCGCGCAGCAAGGGGTTCAGCAGCGTCGCGCCGTCGGCGACGCGGTACTCGTAGCGGCGCCAGACGGCCGAGAAGCGGGCGTCGAAGCCCTCCGGGGCGACCGTCGCGGCGGTGATGCGCGCATCCGCATCCGAGCCGAGGATGCCGTTGATGCGGCGGCGCAACGCCTCCGCTCCCCCGGGACCGCGCTTCGCCTCGGGCCGGTGCGGCAGGTCGAGGCTGGCCAGCTGCTCGTCGTCGAGGTCGAGGTGCGCCACCTGGCCCAGAGCGTGCACCCCGGCGTCGGTGCGACCGGCGACGGTGAGCTGCGGTGCGGGTGCGTGGCGGCGGAAGATCGTCGCGAGCGCATCCTCGAGCACGCCCTGCACGGTGCGCTGCCCCGGCTGGCGGGCCCAGCCCGCGAAGGCGGTGCCGTCGTAGGCGAGGTCGAGGCGGATGCGGGTGGTCGCGCGCTCGTCGTGCATCCAGCGAGCCTACCGGCGGCCGGGAATGCGGAAAGCCCCGCACGCGATGCGTGCGGGGCCTTCCGGCGGTGGGAGCGACCTTACTTGGTCTCCTCCGCGGGCGCCTCGGCGGCGTCCTCGGTGGTGGTCTCCTCGACGGCCTCGGTCTCGACGACCTCGGTCTCCGCGGCGTTCTCCTCGGCGGCCGGGGCCTCCTCGACGGGCGCGGCGGCGGCCGGGGCCGCCTTCTTGTTCGACGCCTTCTTCACGACGGGCTCGAGGACGAGCTCGATGACGGCCATGGGGGCGTTGTCGCCCTTGCGGAAGCGCGTCTTCGTGATGCGGGTGTAGCCGCCGTCGCGCTCGGCGACGAGGGGCGCGATCTCGGTGAAGAGCTCGTGCACGACGCTCTTGTCGCCGATGACGCCCAGCACGCGACGACGCGCGTGGAGGTCGCCGCGCTTGGCGAACGTGATGAGCCGCTCGGCGACCGGACGCAGGCGCTTGGCCTTGGTCTCGGTGGTCTCGATGCGCTTGTGGGTGAACAGCGCCGCGGCGAGGTTCGCGAGCATCAGGCGCTCGTGCGCCGGACCGCCTCCGAGGCGGGGACCCTTGGTGGGCTTAGGCATGATCAGTTGTCTCCGTATTCAGAATGCTTGGAAGTCGTCAGCGACGGCTCAGCTGTTGGCGTCGTCGTAGCCGCTGTAGAAGTGGGCGCCGTCGAAGCCGGGCACCGAGTCCTTGAGCGACAGACCGAGCTCGACCAGCTTCTCCTTGACCTCATCCACCGACTTCTGACCGAAGTTGCGGATGTTCATGAGCTGGGTCTCGTTCAGGGCAACGAGCTCGCTGACCGTGTTGATGCCCTCGCGCTTGAGGCAGTTGTAGCTGCGCACCGACAGGTCGAGGTCCTCGATGGGGGTCGAGAGCTCGCTCGAGGCCACCACGTCGACCGGCGCGGGGCCGATCTCGATGCCCTCGGCGGCGGTGTTGAGCTCGCGGGCGAGACCGAACAGCTCGGTGAGGGTGCGGCCCGCCGAGGCGATCGCGTCACGCGGGCTGATGGCCTGCTTGGTCTCGACGTCGACCACGAGGCGGTCGAAGTCGGTGCGCTCGCCGGCACGGGTGGCCTCGACCTTGTAGGTGACCTTGAGCACGGGCGAGTAGATCGAGTCGACCGGGATCTGGCCGGCCTCGCTGAACTCGCTGCGGTTCTGGGTCGCCGAGACGTAGCCGCGGCCGCGCTCGATGATGAGCTCGAGCTCGAACTTCGCCTTGTCGTTGAGCGTCGCGATGACGAGCTCGGGGTTGTGGATCTCCACACCCGCCGGCGCCGAGATGTCGGCGGCCGTGACCTGGCCCGCACCCTGCTTGCGCAGGTACGCGGTGATCGGCTCGTCGTGCTCGCTCGAGACCACGAGGTTCTTGACGTTCAGGATGATCTCCGTCACGTCCTCCTTGACACCGCCGACGGTGCTGAACTCGTGCAGCACGCCGTCGATGCGGATGCTCGTGACCGAGGCACCCGGGATGGACGAGAGCAGGGTGCGACGCAGCGAGTTGCCGAGCGTGTAGCCGAAGCCGGGCTCGAGGGGCTCGATGATGAAGCGGGAACGGAACTCCGAGATGTTCTCTTCGACAAGAGAGGGGCGCTGTGCGATGAGCACTGTGTGATTCCTTTCGGCGAAGTGTCCGCTATATGACACTTGGCGATGACGCCGGGTGGCTGGCCCGGCCGGAGGTGATGAAGTTCTCGGCCGCGCGCTCCTGGGGAACGCGCGGAAGCCGGGGGGGGGGGGGGGGGGGGGGGGGGGGGGGGGGCCCCCGCCGGGGGGGGGGGCCCCGGGGGGGGGGGGG
>JASCOA010000085.1 GCA_029959365.1 Microbacteriaceae bacterium PS02343
GGGTGGTGGGCCCCCCGCCCCCCCATCGGGTGTTCCCCTCCCCCCCCCCGGGGCGGGGGGGGCCCCCCCGGGGGGGGCCCCCCCTTCGGCGTTCCCGCATCCTCCGGTGACGGAGGGTGACGCGCGTGCCGGCCCAGGGTTCGACGCGCGCCGCCCAGGGGCCGCAGAGCGGCTCAACCGGTCCGTCGCGTCCCTGCGACGGTGGCACGAGGGGAGAACGACCATGACCGCGCGCATCCGCTCCTCCGCCTCCCTGGCGGCGTTGGAGGACGCCCGATCGGCGCTCACGACTCTGGAGCGCCGCAGCATCTGCCGCTCCACCGAGCTGACCGACGAGCTCGTGCGCATCCGCAAGGACCGCGAGCTGCTCGACGACGAGGCCGCGGCGGTGGCCCTGGGGGAGCTGCGGATGGAGGCGCTGCGCTTCGCCTGGTGAGGGGCGCCGCCGCCTTAACGACGAAACCCCCGCCGGAGCGGGGGTTTCTCACGTGGGCGATACCAGACTCGAACTGATGACCTCTTCGGTGTGAACGAAGCGCGCTACCAACTGCGCCAATCGCCCGTGATGAGTCCATATTGCCATAACTCGGACTGCGCCGATGACCATCGCGTCGGATGCGCCGAATCCACCTGTCCGACACCTGCGCGCCACGCCCGGGGTGACCTCGATTTGCAATCGTGCGCGGACCTCCCATAGAGTCTCTCTTGTTCGCAGCGATGCGAAACGCGGATGTGGCGCAGTGGTAGCGCATCACCTTGCCAAGGTGAGGGTCGCGAGTTCGAATCTCGTCATCCGCTCAAGTCGGCCCCTCTCAGGAGGGGCCAGCTTACGGTTAGGACCCATGCGGTGGAGTGGCCGAGAGGCGAGGCAGCGGCCTGCAAAGCCGTATACGCGGGTTCGAATCCCGTCTCCACCTCCATCCGGTGCAAGCCGAATGGGCGATTGGCGCAGCGGTAGCGCGCTTCCCTGACACGGAAGAGGTCACTGGTTCGATCCCAGTATCGCCCACCATCTGGAACCCCCGCTTCGGCGGGGGTTTCGTCGTCAACGCGGTGACCGCGCGGCGGAGGACTCAGATCGCGGCGAGGCCGCGCTCCAGGTCGGCGATGAGGTCGCGGGCGCCCTCGAGGCCGACCGACAGCCGGATGGTGCCCTGCAGGATGCCCAGGCGCTGCCGCTCCGCCTCGTCGAGGCGGGCGTGGATGGTGCTGGCCGAGTGCAGCGCGAGGGTTCGCACGTCGCCGATGTGGGTCATGTTGCTGATGAGCTCGAGCGCTCCGAGGAAGCGTGCGGCCGCCTCGCGGCCACCGGCGAGGTCGATCGTCACGATGGACCCCGCGCCGCGCGGCAGGAAGCGTTGAGCGCGCTCGTGCGAGCCGTTCGAGGGGAGTCCCGGGTAGGCGACGGCGTCGACCTCGGGGCGCTGCTCGAGCCACTCGGCGAGGCGCTGCGCGTTCTCGACGTGCCGCTCCATCCGGAGCGAGAGCGTCTCGATGCCGTGCAGCAGCAGGAAGCTGCTGCTCGGCGGCACCGAGGGGCCGTAGTCGAGCACGGTCACGCCGCGCAGGTACGCGAAGAAGGCGAGGGCACCGGCGCGCTCGACGAAGGAGGCGACGCCCGGGCGCGGCGATCGGGCGAGGTGCGGGAAGCGGTCCGCGTTCGCAGCCCAGTCGAAGCGGCCGGCGTCGACGATGGCGCCGCCGATGACGGAGCCGTGGCCGGAGAGCCACTTGGAGGTGGAGTGCACGACGATGTCGGCGCCCCACTCGATCGGTCGGCAGAGGAACGGCGTCGCCACGGTGTTGTCCACCACGAGCGGCACCCCTGCCGCGTGCGCGATGCGGGCGAGGCGCTCGAGATCGACGACGTCGTTGCGGGGGTTGGGGATCGTCTCGGTGTACACGGCGCGGGTGCGCTCCGTGACCCGCGAGGCCCAGTGCTGCTCGCTCGCATCCTCGGGCACGTACTCGACGACCACGCCCTGACGGGCGAGGCTGCCCTCGAAGAGCTGCCGGGTGCCCTCGTAGAGACGCTCGGTGGCGAGCACGTGGTCGCCGGCCGCCGCGAGGGAGAACAGCGTGGCGACGATGGCCGCCTGGCCGCTGCCCACCACGATGCCGGCCGCGCCGCCCTCGAGGTCGGCGATGCGCCGGCCGGCGACGCCGTTGGTGGGGTTGTCGTTGCGCGAGTAGGCCTGCGCCGGGTTGCGCCCCGCGAAGCGCTCCTCACCGTCCTCCAGCGAGTCGAACAGGTAGCCCGCGGTCTGGTAGATCGGGGTCACCCGGGCGCCGACCTGGGCGTCGACGACGGCGCCGGCGTGGATCTGACGGGTTTCGAAGTCGAGCTCGCTCACCCGCTCGACGGTATCGAGCAACTTCGGGCGTCGCACGGCGTAACGACACGGGGCGTCATGCGCCGGCGGTCCCTAGGGTTGGCGCATGACCGCCGGATACGACGACCTCCGTCGCGAGGACCTCGCGGTGCCGCACAGCCGCAAGTGGAGCCTGCATCCCGGCGCCATCGGCGCCTGGGTCGCCGAGACCGATTTCGGCACCGCGCCCGTCGTGACCGAGGCGCTCCAGCAGGCGATCGCGGCCGGCCACCTCGGCTACCTGTCGACGCCGACGAGCGAGCGGATGGGGCGGGCCACCGCCGCCTGGCACGCCGCGGAGTACGGATGGGACCTCGACTGGCGGCGCGTGCATCCGGTCTCCGACGTCATGTCGGCCTACGCGGTCGCGATCGAGCGCTACTCGCGGCCGGGCTCGGCGGTCATCGTGCCGACGCCGGCGTACATGCCCTTCCTGAGCTTCACACCGACGATCGACCGCGAGGTCGTGCAGGTGCCCGGGCTCGTCGACGAGCACGGCCGCTGGAGCCACGACCTCGAGGCCATCGACCGCGCCTTCGCCGACGGGGCCGGCACGCTCGTGCTCTGCAACCCGCACAACCCGACCGGGCGCGTGCTTGACCGCGCCGAGCTCGAGGGCATCGCCGAGGTCGTCGAGCGGCACGGCGGCCGCGTCTTCGCCGACGAGATCCACGCGCCGCTGCGCTTCGACGGCGTCGCGCACCTGCCCTACGCCGCCGTCTCCGCGGCGACGGCGGGGCACACGATCACGGCGACCTCGGCGTCGAAGGCCTGGAACGTGCCCGGGCTGAAGACCGCGCAGCTCATCACCTCCAACGACGACGACGAGCGGCGCTACGCCGAGTTCGCGTTCTCGGTGCTGCACGGCGCCTCGACGCCGGGCGCGGTCGCGGCGTCGGCGGCGTACGAATCGGGCGGGGGATGGGTCGCCGAGCAGGTCGCGTACCTGCAGGCCAGCCGCGAGCTGCTCGCGCAGCTCGTCGCCGAGCATCTGCCGCTCGCCCGCTGGAGCGCGCCCGAGGCGACCTACCTGGCCTGGCTCGATCTGCGCGCCTACGGCGTGGACGGGCCGCTCGACGCCTTCTTCCGGGAGCACGCTGGCGTGGCGCTGACCGACGGCGCGCTGTGCGGGGCCGCGGGCCGGGGCTTCGTGCGCATCGTCTTCGCGACGCCGCGGCCGATCCTCATCGAGATCGTGCAGCGGATGGGCGCGGCCCTGGCCGCGCGCTGACGCGCCGGGCACCGGCGGGCCGGACCCGCGCGGGGGACGGATGCGGAAGGGCTCCGGGACTACAGTGGGAGCCGGCCCGATCGGGCCGAAGCAAGCATCGCAAGGAGCCGAATCCCCGTGTCAGAGCCGTCCGTCAGCCCCGCATCCGAGCCCACCCCGGTCGAGGCCACGGAGGCCACGACCGGCGACGCCCTGTTCAGCGACAAGACGGTCGTCGCCATCCGCGTCGCGGGCGAGCTGCGCGACCTGCACGGGCCCGTCGCGGCCGGCGAGCTCGTCGAGCCCGTCACCATCGGCTCGCCCGACGGCCTGTCGATCCTGCGCCACTCGACCGCGCACGTCGTCGCGCAGGCGGTGCAGACGATCAACCCGGAGGCGAAGCTCGGCATCGGCCCGCCCATCACCGACGGCTTCTACTACGACTTCGACGTCGAGACCCCGTTCACCCCGGAGGACGTCAAGGCGATCGCCAAGCAGGCCGAGCGCATCGTGCGCCAGGGCCAGCGCTTCAGCCGTCGCGTCGTCACCGAGGAGGAGGCGCGCGCCGAGCTCGCCGGCGAGCCCTACAAGCTCGAGCTCATCGGACTCAAGGGCGGCGGCAAGGACGGCGAGTCCGTCGAGGTCGGCGGCGGCGTGCTGACGATCTACGACAACATCGACCCGCGCACCGGTGAGACGGTCTGGAAGGACCTCTGCCGAGGCCCGCACCTGCCCAGCACCCGGCTGATCGGCAACGGCTTCGCACTCACCCGCATCGCCGCCGCCTACTGGCGCGGCAGCGAGCAGAACCCGCAGCTGCAGCGCGTCTACGGCACCGCCTGGCCGAGCAAGGACGAGCTGCGCGCCCACCAGGAGCGCCTCGAGGAGGCCGCCAAGCGCGACCACCGCCGTCTCGGCAAGGAGCTCGACCTCTTCTCCTTCCCCGAGGAGATCGGATCCGGCCTGTCGGTGTGGCACCCGAAGGGCGGCATCATCCGTCACGAGATGGAGGCGCACGCGCGCAAGCGCCACCTCGCGGAGGGCTACAACGTGGTCTACACGCCGCACCTCGCCAAGGCCGACCTCTTCTCGATCTCCGGCCACCTGCAGACCTACGCCGACGGCATCTGGCCGCCGATCCGCATGGACGAGGAGACCGACGACGAGGGCAACGTCGTCAAGCAGGGCGCCGACTACTACCTCAAGCCCATGAACTGCCCGATGCACATCCTCATCTACAAGGAGCGGGCGCGCAGCTACCGCGACCTGCCGCTGCGGATGAGCGAGAACGGCACCGTCTACCGCAACGAGCTTTCGGGCGCGCTGCACGGCCTCACCCGCGTGCGCGGCTTCACCCAGGACGACGCCCACCTCTTCGTCGCCCCGGAGCAGCTCGAGGAGGAGGTCACCAAGGTCATCGAGTTCGTGCTGTCGATGCTGCGCGACTTCGGCCTCAGCGACTTCGAGCTCGAGCTCTCGATGCGCGACGACGAGAAGTCGAAGTGGATCGGCTCGGACGAGTTCTGGGAGTCGTCGACCGACGCGCTGCGCAAGGTCGCCGTCGCGAGCGGTCTCAAGCTCACCGAGGTCGCCGGCGAGGCCGCGTTCTACGGCCCGAAGATCGACCTCAAGGTGCGCGACGCGATCGGCCGCACCTGGCAGCTGTCGACCGTGCAGGTCGACCCGAACCTGCCCGAGCGATTCGAGCTCGAGTACATGGCGGCCGACGGCACCAAGCAGCGCCCGATCATGATCCACCGGGCGCTCTTCGGCTCGATCGAGCGCTTCTTCGCGATCCTGCTCGAGCACCACGCCGGCGCCTTCCCGGCCTGGCTGGCCCCCGTGCAGGTCGTCGGCATCCCCGTCGCGGGCGACTTCGCCCCGTACCTCGGCGAGATCGTCGACCGCCTGCGACGTCACGGCGTGCGGGCCGAGCTCGACGACTCCGACGACCGCATGCAGAAGAAGATCCGCAACCACACCAAGGCCAAGGTGCCGTTCCAGCTCATCGCCGGCGGCGACGACCAGGCCGCGGGCGCGGTGAGCTTCCGGTTCCGCGACGGGCGCCAGGACAACGGCGTGCCGGTCGACGAGGCCGTGGCGCGCATCCTCGAGGCCATCGAGAGCCGGGCGCAGGTCTGATGACCCGCCGCGATCCCGTCGAGGGCGGCCCGCTCGAGTCGTCCGACGACTTCGGGGGAGCCCCCGACGGGATGCAGCGGCTGTGGACCCCGCACCGGATGGTCTACATCGAGTCCGGCCAGGAGCCCGAGCGGGCGCACTGCCCGTTCTGCGCCCAGCCGGGCATGGGCGACGAGGAGGGGCTGATCGTCGCGCGGGGCGAGCACGCCTTCGTGCTCATGAACCTCTACCCGTACAACACGGGCCACGTGCTGGTCTGCCCCTACCGGCACATCGGCACCTACGACCTGGCGTCGCCGGAGGAGATCCTCGAGATCGGCGAGCTGACCCAGACGGCGATGCGGGTCATCACCGAGGTCATGCGCGTCGACGGCTTCAACATCGGCATGAACCAGGGCCGCCTCGCCGGCGCCGGCATCCCCGACCACCTGCACCAGCACATCGTGCCGCGGTGGAACCTCGACTCGAACTTCCTGCCCATCATCGCGAGGACCAAGGCGATGCCGCAGCTGCTCGGCGACGTGCGGCAGTCGCTCGCGGACGCCTGGCCGGCCCGAGGGCGCTGAGACGCGACGAGCGGATGCGGGCCGCAGTCCGCATCCGCTCGTCAGCGCTCTCCGCGGTGCCGTCTACAGCGACGTCACGCTGAACTGCATGCGCGGGTTCGCGTAGGCGTCCTGCGACTCGACGAGCTGCAGCTCGCGCGCGCCGGACCGGTGGGTGCGCTCGAGCAGGTCGTACACGCTCGAGGTGGCGCGGGCGAGCGCATCGGCGGCGTCGCCCGTGCGGCGGTAGTGGGCCGTGAAGAGCGCGGCGGTGACGTCACCGGAGCCGTTGGCTTTGAACGGCAGGCGCGGGGTCTGGACGATCCAGGCACCCTCGTCGGTGACGGCCAGCATCTCGAGCGTGCCGTCCTCGCGGTCGGGGCGCTCGACGCTCGTGACGAGCACGCTGCGGGGCCCGCGGGCGCGGATCAGCTCCACCGACTCGAGGGTCTCCTCGAGCGTGAACGGCCTGGTGCCGGTGAGCTCGCCGAGCTCGAACTGGTTCGGGGTGATGAGGTCGGCGGCCGGCACGACCCGCTCGCGCAGCAGCACGGGGATCGCCGGGGCGACGAAGCAGCCCGACTTGGCGTTGCCCATCACCGGGTCGCAGGCGTAGATCGCGGAGGGGTTCGCCGCCTTGACGCGGGCGACCGCGTCGAGGATGACGTCGCCGATGCCCTCGCCGCCCTGGTAACCCGAGAGCACCACGTCGATCTCGCCGAGCACGCCGCGCTCCTCGATGCCGGTGATCACGTCGCGAACGTCGTCGGGGCTGATCATCGGGCCGCGCCAGGCGCCGTAGCCGGTGTGGTTGGAGAAGTTGACCGTGTTGACGGGCAGCACCTCCACGCCGATGCGCTGCAGCGGGAAGACCGCGGCGGAGTTGCCGACGTGGCCGTAGGCGACGGCGGACTGGATGGAGAGGACCTTCATGGGCGTCGGTTCACTTTCGGTTCGGGGCGGGCGCCGCCGCGGCGGCGAGGTCGTCGGCGAGGCGCACGGCATCGGCGTCGGGGAGGTCGTGGACGGTGAGCCGGAGGTGGTCGGCCGCGGCCGGGTCGGCGAGCACGAACTCGTCGCCGGTGCGGGCGAGCCAGCCGCGGCGCATGAGCCGGTTCGCCGCCTCGCGGCCGCGGATCGGCAGGCGCACCCAGACGTTGAGGCCGTCGGCCGCGGTCGAGCGCAGGCCCCGCTCGGCGAGCAGCCCGGCGAAGGCGGCGTTGCGCTCCGCGTAGTGCCTGCTCGCCTCGTCGATGCGCGCGAGCGACTCAGGATCGGTGACGAGCGCATGGGTCAGCCGTTGCAGCAGGTGGCTGACCCAGGTCGTGCCCGGGCTGAGGCGCAGCGCCAGACGGTCGGCGGTCTCGGCGTCGGTCGCGGCCAGCGCGAGGCACATGTCCGGGCCGAGGAACTTGGACACCGAGCGCACGAGCGCCCAGCGCCGGTGCGCGGGGCCGATGAGCGAGTGGTAGGGCTGCCGCGAGAGCATCGAGAAGTGGTCGTCCTCGATGACGAGCACGTAGGGGTGCCCGGCGAGCACCGCGCGCAGCTCCGCGGCCCGCTCGGCGCCGAGACCGTTGCCGGTCGGATTCTGGGCACGTGGCGTGCAGACGATGGCCCGGATGCCGGCGTTGAGCGCGGCGCGCAGCCCCTCGACGGTCATACCCTCGTCGTCGACCGGCACCGGGACGGTGCGGTACCCGCCCAGCCGGGCGGTCTGGATGCTGGCCAGGAAGCAGGGGTCCTCGAGCGCGACGGCGTCATCGCGGGTGAGCGCCTGCGCGAGCAGCCGCTCGACCGCGTCGACCGCGCCGCCGGTGACCGTGAGCCGCGCCTCGAGCGCCGGGTCGAGCGCCTCGGCGAACCAGTCCCGAGCCCAGGCCTCGAGGCCGGCGTCGATGACGGGCTCGCCGTAGAGCACGGGCCTGCCGGTCACCCGGGCGAGCGCTCGCGACGGGTCGGGGATGCGCGCCGGATCGGGGTTGCCCGTGCCGACGTCGCGCAGCAGGCTGTCACCCGCGTAGCCCTCCTGGGCGACGGGGGAGCGGTCGGCGACGCGCGTGCCGCCGCGACCGTGGCCGGTGACGACGCCGCCCTGGGCGAGCAGCCGGTACGCGGCGACGACGGTGTTCCGGTTGACGCCGAGCGTGTCGGCGAGGGTCCGCACGGGCGGCAGGGCGTCGCCGGGCCCGAGGGCGCCGCGTTCGATGAGGTCGCGCACGCTGTCGGCGATCTCGGCAGCGGTGCCGCCGGCGATCCTCAGGGCCTCCGTCATCCTCCGATCATATGTCCCGGGCCGTGCTACGTTTCGACCTAGGTCAAAACGATCGCCAGCGAACCCAGGAGCAGACCGTGAGCGAAGCCGTCACCGGAACGAGCCGCGTCCAGCGCGGCCTCGCCGAGATGCTGAAGGGCGGCGTCATCATGGACGTCGTCACCGCCGAGCAAGCCCGCATCGCGGAGGACGCCGGTGCCGTCGCCGTCATGGCGCTCGAGCGCGTGCCCGCCGACATCCGCGCGCAGGGCGGCGTCGCGCGGATGAGCGACCCCGACCTCATCGACGCGATCATCGCGACGGTCTCGATCCCGGTCATGGCGAAGGCCCGCATCGGCCACCTCGTCGAGGCGCAGGTGCTGCAGTCGCTCGGCGTCGACTACATCGACGAGTCCGAGGTGCTCAGCCCCGCCGACTACGTCAATCACATCGACAAGCGCGGCTTCGAGGTGCCCTTCGTGTGCGGCGCCACGAACCTCGGCGAGGCGCTGCGCCGCATCACCGAGGGCGCGGCGATGATCCGGTCGAAGGGCGAGGCCGGCACCGGCGACGTCTCGGAGGCGGTGAAGCACATCCGCACCATCCGCTCGCAGATCAACGCGCTCGCGTCGATGTCGAAGGACGAGCTCTACGTCGCGGCGAAGGAGCTGCAGGCGCCCTACGAGCTCGTCGCCGAGGTCGCGGAGACCGGTGCGCTGCCGGTCGTGCTCTTCACTGCGGGCGGCGTCGCGACCCCGGCCGACGCCGCGCTCATGATGCAGCTCGGCGCGGACGGCGTGTTCGTCGGCTCGGGCATCTTCAAGTCCGGCGCTCCGGCGCGCCGGGCCGCGGCGCTCGTCAAGGCCCCGGCCGTCTTCGACGACCCCGCCGTGATCGCGGAGGCCTCGCGCGGACTCGGCGAGGCGATGGTCGGCATCAACGTCGCCGACCTCCCGGCGCCGCACCGGCTGGCCGAGCGCGGCTGGTGACCGCCGCGCCCCGGATCGGCGTGCTCGCGCTGCAGGGCGGCGTGCGCGAGCACCTCGACGTGCTGCGCGGCCTCGGCGCCGACGCCGCGCCGGTGCGGCGGGCGCAGGAGCTGCGGGGCCTCGACGGCCTGGTGATCCCCGGCGGCGAGTCGAGCGTCGTCGACAAGCTCAGCAGGCACTTCGGGCTGGCGGATCCGCTGCGCGCCGCCATCGCGGGCGGGCTGCCGGTGTACGGCACCTGCGCCGGCCTCATCCTGCTGGCCGACCGGCTCGAGGACGCTGCACCGGGTCAGCGCAGCTTCGGCGGGCTGGACGCGACGGTGCGTCGCAACGCCTTCGGCGGCCAGCGCGACTCCTTCGAGACCGACCTGGTGATGCCCGCGGTGTCGGAGCAGCCGGTCCGCGCCGTGTTCATCCGCGCCCCCGTCGTGCTCGCGGTGGGCGCCGACGTCGAGGTGCTCGGCGCACTGCCCGACGGCGAGATCGTGGCCGTGCGGCAGGGACGCCTGCTCGGCACGTCCTTCCATCCGGAGGTCACCGCCGACCACCGGATGCACGCCTACTTCCTGCGCGAGCTCGTGGGGTGGCGGCACGAGGGCGACGCGCACGCACCGGGCGCGGGTCGCTGATCGGACTGGTCGCTCCGGTCTCGGTAGACTTGCCCGCATGTCCGGTCACTCCAAGTGGGCGACGACCAAGCACAAGAAGGCGGTCATCGACCAGCGCCGTGCGAAGTCCTTCGCCAAGCTCATCAAGAACATCGAGGTCGCAGCCAAGATCGGCGGTGCCGACCTCTCCGGCAACCCCACGCTCGTGGACGCCGTGCAGAAGGCCAAGAAGACCTCGGTGCCCAACGACAACATCGACCGCGCGATCAAGCGCGGCGCCGGTCTCACCGGCGAGGTCATCGACTACACGACGATCATGTACGAGGGCTACGGCCCCAACGGCGTCGCGCTGCTCATCGAGTGCCTCACCGACAACAAGAACCGCGCCGCGGCCGAGGTGCGCACGGCGATGACCCGCAACGGCGGCACCATGGCCGACCCGGGCAGCGTCGCCTACAACTTCGCGCGCAAGGGCGTCATCTCGATCGAGAAGACGGATGGGGTCACCGAGGACGACATCCTGCTGGCCGTGCTCGACGCCGGAGCCGACGAGGTCAACGACCGCGGAGCCGGCTTCGAGGTCATCACCGAGCCGAGCGACCTGGTGGCGGCGCGCACCGCGCTGCAGGAGGCCGGCATCGACTACGACTCCGCCGAGGCGGAGTTCGTGCCCGGCCTCAATATCGACATCGACGCCGAGACCGCGCGGAAGATCTTCAAGCTCATCGACGCGCTCGAGGACTCGGACGACGTGCAGAACATCTTCTCGAACTTCTCGATCCCGGCCGACGTGCAGGCCGAGCTCGACCAGGACGAGGACTAGGCGCGCGTGCCGCTCCGGGTGCTCGGGATCGACCCCGGGCTCACCCGGTGCGGCGTCGGCATCGTCGACGTCGACGAGCGGCGGCGCGGCCGGCTGGTCCACGTCGCCGTGCTGCGCACGCCGCCCGATCTCGCGATCGAGCGCCGGCTGCTGAGCATCGGCGAGGGCATCGCCGCGCTGCTCGACGAGCACCGCCCCGACCGGGTGGCGCTCGAGCGCGTCTTCGCCCAGCACAACGTGCGCTCGGTCATGGGCGTCGCCCAGATCAGCGGCGTCGCGATGCACGAGGCCGCGCGGCGCGGGCTCTCCGTGGCGCTGCACACGCCCTCCGAGGTCAAGGCCGCGGTGACGGGGTACGGCGCGGCCGACAAGGCGCAGGTGACCGCGATGGTCACCCGCATCCTCGGTCTCGCGGAGGCGCCGAAGCCGGCCGACGCCGCGGACGCGCTCGCGATCGCGCTTTGCCACGCCTGGAGCGGCGGGGGAGCGGCGGCCGCCGCTTCCGTCGGCGAGACCCCGGCGCAGCGCGCGTGGCGGGCGGCGGAGAAGTCGGCGGCCGCTCGTAGGCTGGGCTCATGATCTCCTCCCTGCGCGGCACCGTGCTGTCCTCGAACGGTTCCACGGTGGTGCTGGAGGTCGGCGGCGTCGGCTTCGCGGTGGCGGTGACACCGCAGCACGCGCTGCTGCTCGCGCCCGGCCAGGAGGCCGCGCTGCGCACCAAGCTCATCGTCCGCGAGGACGACCTCGCGCTCTTCGGCTTCGAGGACGAGGAGGGGCTGCAGATCTTCGAGCTGCTCATCGGCGTCACGGGCGTCGGGCCCAAGTCGGCGCTCGGCGTGCTCGGCCACCTCGCCCCGGGGCAGATCGCCCAGGCCATCGCCGACGAGGACGACGCGGTCTTCCGCAAGGTGAGCGGCATCGGGCCGAAGACCGCCAAGCTCATCACGGTCTCGCTCGCGGGCAAGCTGCGCGTCGCGCCGCCCGCGGCGACCCGCTCCACCGTCTCGGCGCCTGCCGTGGGCGACAGCGTGCGCAACGCGCTCATCGGCCTCGGCTGGTCGGAGAAGGTGGCCGTGCAGACCGTCGACGAGCTGCTCGCCGCGGGCGCGCCCGAGGAGACCGCCACCGTGCCCGCGCTGCTGCGCCTGGCACTCGCCCAGCTCGGCCCGGCGGGCGTCGGTCGATGAGCGACGAGACGGTCGACCCGCGACCCGAGAACGACGCGGAGCTCGCCTTCGAGGGCGCGCTGCGGCCCAAGAGCCTCGGCGAGTTCGTGGGGCAGCAGAAGGTGCGCGGGCAGCTGCAGCTGCTGCTCAGCGCCGCGACGCTGCAGCACCGCACGCCCGACCACATCCTCTTCGCCGGCCCGCCCGGTCTCGGCAAGACCACCCTCGCGATGATCGTCGCGGAGGAGGGCGGCCGGCCGCTGCGGCTCTCGAGCGGACCGGCCATCCAGCACGCGGGCGACCTCGCCGCGCTCCTGTCGAGCCTCGTGCCCGGCGAGGTGCTCTTCATCGACGAGATCCACCGGATGGCGCGCAGCGCCGAGGAGATGCTCTACCTCGCGATGGAGGACTTCCGCATCGACATCATGGTGGGCAAGGGCGCCGGCGCCACGAGCATCCCGCTCGACCTCGCGCCGTTCACCCTGGTCGGCGCCACCACGCGGTCCGGACTGCTGCCGAACCCGCTGCGCGACCGCTTCGGGTTCACCGCGCACCTGGAGTTCTACGAGAGCGCCGAGCTCGAGCGCGTGCTTGAGCGCGCCGCCCGGCTGCTCGGCCTCGAGGTGGTGCCCGCCGCGCTGGCGGAGATCGCGAGCCGCAGCCGCGGCACCCCGCGCATCGCGAACCGCCTGCTGCGCCGGGTGCGCGACTACGCGCTCGTGCACGGCACCGACGCCGACCTGCCCGCCGTGCGCGCCGCGCTCGAGCTCTACGACGTCGATCCGATCGGCCTCGACCGCCTCGACCGCGCCGTGCTCGAGATGATCCTGCTGCGCTTCGACGGCGGGCCCGTCGGGCTCAGCACCCTGGCCGTCTCGGTGGGGGAGGAAGCGGAGACGATCGAGTCGGTCGTCGAGCCCTTCCTCGTGCGCATCGGCATGCTCGGCCGCACGCCGCGCGGCCGGGTGGCGACGAACGCTGCCTACGAGCACTTCGGCCTCGCGAGACGTGCCGAGGGATCGCTGTTCGAGGCGTGACCTATACTCCCTAGAGCTCGCCGGCCGGGTCGTCCTGGCACCGGCACCGCTTCCCACCACCACTAGACTGCTCGGGTTCGCCCGTGCTCTCGAAAGGCATCACCCCTCCTCATGGAACTCATCCTCCTCGGCTTCGCGGCCATCCTTGTCGTCTTCATGTTCTTCAGCAGCCGGAAGCGCAAGAGGGAGCAGCAGGTCCTCCAGGACAAGATGGTGCCCGGCGCCGAGATCATGACGAGCTTCGGCGTGTTCGGCACCCTGATCTCCGTCGACGACGAGACGCACACGGCCGTCGTCGAGGTCGCGCCCGGCGTCGAGCTCAAGGTCTACCGCCAGACGCTGGCCCGCGTCATCGAGCCCACGGTCGCCGAGGATGAGGACGCCACCGAGGACGTCGTCGCCGAGGACGCCGACCTCGAGCAGCGCCCCGTCGCCGCCGAGCCCGTGATCGACTTCGACGCCAAGCCGGAGGCCGACCAGGCCGAGGCCAAGCGCAAGGACGCCGAGTAGCAAGCACCCCGTCCGCGGGGCCGGCGCCCCGCGCCGGGTGGAGAAAGCTGGGGTTGGGCGGGGGGTAGGACCGCCGCGGGCAAA
>JASCOA010000086.1 GCA_029959365.1 Microbacteriaceae bacterium PS02343
GGTGCGGGGCCGCGGGCGGACGCCCGGGGCGTGTGTCGGGGCGGATACCCGGCGGGGGTGCGCCGCGGGACCGCGGCGCACCGGGCGGATCAGCCCAGGATCGCGGCCGCGGCCTTCGCGGCGCCGGGCGCCGCCTCGAGGATGCGCCCGATCGCCCGCTCGTCGTGCGCGGCCGAGACGAACCACGCCTCGAACACGCTCGGCGGCAGGTGCACGCCCGACTCGAGGAAGGCGTGGAACAGGGCCGGGTAGGCCTCCTGCCGCTGCTGCTTGACGCTCGCGTAGTCGATGGGCGCGTGCTCGGCGAAGGCGAAGGAGAAGAGCGTGCCGGCCCACTGCACCGTGTGCGCGACGCCCTCCGCCGCCAGCGCGGCGGAGACGCCGTCGGCGACGGTGCGGGCGGTGGCGGCCAGAGCGTCGTACACGGCGCCGTCCGCGAGGCGGAGCGTCGTGAGGCCGGCCGCGACCGCCACCGGGTTCCCGCTGAGGGTGCCCGCTTGGTAGACGGGGCCGAGCGGCGCGAGCAGGTCCATGAGCTCGGCGCGACCGGCGAGCGCCGCGACGGGCAGACCGCCGCCGACGACCTTGCCGAAGGTCACGAGGTCGGGTGAGTAGTCGGCCTCGAGGCCCCAGAAACCGGCGGGCCCGGCGCGGAAGCCGGTGAGCACCTCGTCGACGACGAGCAGCGCGCCGTGCTCGTGGGCGATGCGGCTGAGCGCTGCGTTGAAGCCGGGCAGCGGCGGCACGACGCCCATGTTGGCGGCGGCCGACTCGACGATCACCGCGGCGATCTCCGAGCCGCGGGCGGCGAAGAGGGTCTCGACCGCGACGGGGTCGTTGTAGGGCAGCACGATGGTCTGCGCGGCGACCTCGGGGGTCACGCCGGCCGAGCCGGGCATGGCCTGGGTCGCCAGGCCCGAGCCGGCCTCGGCGAGCAGGCCGTCGGAGTGGCCGTGGTAGTGCCCGGCGAACTTCACGAGCAGGCTGCGGCCGGTCGCGCCGCGCGCGAGCCGGATCGCGGTCATGGTCGCCTCGGTGCCGGTGGAGAGCAGGCGCACCCGCTCGATCGGTGCCAGCGAGTCGACGGCGAAGCGCGAGCGGATGAGCTCGGCCAGCTCCACCTCGGCCTCGGTGGGCGCGCCGAAGGAGAGCCCGCGGGTCGCGGCCTCCTGCACGGCGGCGACGACCTCGGGGTGGGCGTGGCCCAGGATCGCGGGGCCCCACGAGCCGACCAGGTCGGCGTACTCGTTGCCGTCCGAGTCCGTGATCCAGGCGCCCTTCGCCGAGCGGATGAAGGCGGGCGTGCCGCCGACGGAGCCGAACGCCCGCACGGGAGAGTTGACACCACCGGGGATGACGGCGCGTGCGCGCCGGTACAGCCCCTCGTTGACCGTGGACTTCATCCGTCCTCCTTGATCCAGTTCGCGGCCTCGACCGCGTGGTAGGTGAGGATCGCGTCGGCACCGGCACGACGGATCGAGGTGAGCGACTCGAGCACGGCGCGGCGCCGGTCGATCCAGCCGTGGCCCGCAGCGGCCTCGAGCATCGCGTACTCGCCGCTCACCTGGTAGGCCCAGACGGGCACCCGGGCGGCGGCGGCGATCTCGGCGAGCACGTCGAGGTAGAAGGTGGCCGGCTTGACCATGACGACGTCGGCGGCCTCGAGCTCGTCGAGCTCGGCCTCTCGCAGCCCCTCGCGCCCGTTGCCGGGGTCGAGCTGGTAGGTGCGGCGGTCGCCCTGCAGCTGCGAGTCGACGGCCTCGCGGAAGGGGCCGTAGAGCGCGGTGGCGTACTTCGCCGAGTAGGCGAGCAGCGCCACGTCCGAGAAGCCGTGGGCGTCGAGGGCCTCGCGCACGGCGGCGGTCTGGCCGTCCATCATGCCGCTGAGGCCGAGCAGCGGGGCGCCGGCCTCGGCTTGGGCCACGGCCATGCGCTGGTAGACCATGAGCGAGGCGTCGTTGTCGACCCGGCCCTGCGCATCCAGCACGCCGCAGTGACCGTGGTCGGTGAACTCGTCGAGGCACAGGTCGGCCTGCACGACGAGCGCGTCGCCCACCTCCTCGGCGGCGATGCGGATGGCGCGGTTGAGCACGCCCTCGGGGTCGAGCGCGCCCGAGCCGACGGCGTCGCGCTCGGCGGGCACGCCGAAGAGCATCACCCCGCCGACGCCGGCGCTCGCGGCCTCGTGCAGGGCTGCGCGGAAGGAGTCCTCCGTGTGCTGCAGCACGCCGGGCATCGAGCCGATCGGCTGCGGCTCGGCGAGGCCCTCGCGCACGAACATCGGCAGCACGAGCTGGGCGGGGTGCACCCGGGTCTCGCGGACGAGCCGGCGCATCGCCGGCGAGGTGCGCAGGCGACGGGGTCGGATGATCGGTGCGGTCATGGTGCGCTCCGTTCGCAGGGTGGTCAGTCGCCGAGCGGCGCGATGTCCCGCGCGCCGTTCGCGAGCAGCTCCTCGGCCGCCCGCTCCGCGATCTCGATCGCGGGGTGCTCGGAGTCGGCCACGTACTGCGCGTGCGAGGCGGTCAGCTGCTCGCTGCCGTCGACCGCGTAGACGCGGGCCGAGAGGAAGAGGAGGCCGTCGTCGATGAAGGCCGCGGCGGCGACGGGCGCCGCGCAGCCGGCCTCGAGGCGGGCGAGCACGGTGCGCTCGGCCTCGACGGCGAGGCGCGTCGAGAAGTGGTCGAGGCCCTTGAGCGCGACGCGCAGCGGGCCCTTCGCGCCCTCGCGCACCTCGATGGCGAGCGCGCCCTGGCCGGGCGCGGTCGGCCACGGCCCGAGCTCGAGCAGCTCGGTGATCGCCGACTCGCGGCCGAGCCGGCCGAGGCCGGCGGCGGCGAGCAGCACGGCGTCGAGGTCGGCGTCCTCGCCGAGCGCGCGGCCCAGGCGGGTGTCGATGTTGCCGCGGATGTCGACGACCTCGAGGTCGGGGCGTGCGCGCTTGAGCTGCGCCACGCGGCGCGGCGAGCCGGTGCCCACCTTCGCCCCCTCGGGCAGGGTCTCCAGCGTGAGCCCGTCGCGGGCGCACAGGGCGTCGCGCGCATCCGCCCGCTTCGGCACGGCGCCGATCTCGAGACCGGGGTGCGGCGCGGTCGGCAGGTCCTTGAGCGAGTGCACGACGACGTCGCACTCCTCGGCCAGCAGCGCGTTGCGCAGGGCGGAGGCGAAGACGCCGGTGCCGCCGAGGCTCGCGAGCGAGGCGCGACTGGTGTCGCCCTCGGTCACGACGCGCACGATCTCGATCTCCTCGCCCGTGCGGGCGGCGATCGAGTCGGCGATGGTCTGGGTCTGGGCGAGCGCGAGGGCGCTGCCGCGGGTGCCGACGCGGATCACGGGGCCACCCCCGAGACGGCTGGCTTGAAGCCGAGCCGCGCGTTCTCGCAGCAGCCCGGGCGGCACACGTCGTACCAGGGGCCGAGGCCGGTCAGGGCCGGGCGCTCGGCGGCGGGGGTGCCGTTGACGCGCTCGAGCACGAGGTCGACGAGGCCGGCGACGTACGCCGGATGGATGCCCGGGGTGGGGGTGCGCAGCGCCTGCATGCCGTGCTCCTGGGCGGTCTGCACGGCCTCGGTGTCGAGGTCCCAGAGCACCTCCATGTGGTCGCTCACGAAACCGAGCGGCACGATGACGACCGCCTCGACGCCCTCCTGCGACAGCTCGGCGATCTCGTCGTTGACGTCGGGCTCGAGCCAGGGCTGGGTCGGCGGGCCGCTGCGCGACTGGTAGACGAGCTTCCAGGTCACGTCGGCGCCGAGCGCGGTCATGATGTGCCCGGCCACCGCGCGGTGCTGCGCGCCGTAGGCCCCCTCGTCGCCGAAGTCCTGATCCCGCGGTCCGCTGTTCAGGGCGTCGCCGGTCGGGATCGAGTGGGTCGCGAACAGCACGCGGGTGCGCGAGACGGGGATGCCGCGTTCGGCGAAGGTCGCGAGCGCGTCGCGGACGCCCTCGGCGAAAGGGGTGACGAAGCCGGGGTGGTCGAAGAACTGCCGCACCTTGTCGATGCGCAGCTCGCCGTGCAGCCCCGTGGCGTCGAGCGCCATCGCGAAGTCCTCGCGGTACTGGCGGCAGCCCGAGTAGCTCGAGTAGGCGCTCGTGGCGAGGGCGATGACGCTGCGGAAGCCGCGGTCGTGCGCGTCCTGCAGCGCGTCCTTGAGGTACGGGTCCCAGTTGCGGTTGCCCCAGAGCACGGGCAGGTCGATGCCGCGCCGCTCGAGCTCGGCCTCGAGGGCCGCCTTGAGCTGGCGGTTGTGCTCGTTGATGGGGCTCACGCCGCCGTAGTGGCGATAGTGGTGCGCCACCTCCTCGAGCCGCTCGTCGGGGATGCCGCGGCCGGCGGTCACGTTCCTGAGGAACGGGATCACGTCGTCCTGCCCCTCGGGCCCGCCGAAGCCGGCGAGCAGGATCGCGTCGTAGGCGACGCCCTCGCTCACGTGCGCCGGGCCGCAGAGGGCCGGCTCGGTGGCGGCCAGCACGGCCTGCCCGTTGGTGATGCCGCTCACGCGAGCACCTCGGCCACATCGGCGGCGGGGATGCGCCGGCCCGTGTAGAACGGGATCTCCTCGCGCACGTGGCGGCGCGCATCCGTGGCCCGCAGATCGCGCATGAGGTCGACCAGATCGGTGAGCTCGTCGGCCTCGAGCGGCAGCAGCCACTCCCAGTCGCCGAGCGCGAAGGAGGAGACGGTGTTGGCGATGACGTCCTTAAAGGCGGCGCCCTTGCGACCGTGCTCGGCGAGCATCCGCCCGCGCTCCGCCGGGTCGAGCAGGTACCACTCGAAGCTGCGCACGAAGGGGTAGAGGCAGAGCCAGCCGCGCGGCTCGATGCCGCGCATGTAGCCGGGCACGTGCTGCTTGTTGAACTCGGCGTCGCGGTGCACGCCCATGGCGCTCCAGCTCAGCTCGAGGCGGTCGAGCACGGTGGCGCGGCGCAGCTCGCGCAGCGCCGCCTGCAGGCCCTCGGCGGTCGGCCCGTGCAGCCAGATCATCAGATCGGCGTCGGCCCGCAGGCCGCTCACGTCGTAGATGCCGCGCACGGTCGCGCCGTCGAGCGCGTCGATGGCCGCCTGCAGCACCTCGCCCTCCGAGGCGCTGCCGAGTCGGAAGCCTGTGGGGCGGCGGTAGACAGCCCACAGGGTGAAGGGGCCGGCGGAGGTGTCGATGTCGTTCATCGGTCGTCCATTCTTCCACTGCGTTCTTGTGAGGTGAGCCCGCGCTCGGCCAACGTCGAGCGGGCGTGGGCGACGACCCGGGCGAGCCCGGTGCCGGCCACGGTGGTGCCGATGCGGAGGACGTCGTCGCGCACGTCGGGCGCCGGGGCGAGCGGATGCGCGGCGCTCGCCGCGGGCGCCGCCCAGGTCTGCAGGTGGGCGCTCACGAGCGCCGCACGATCGAGGCTCGCGCCCAGCAGCCGCCCGCCCTCGGCGAGCGCGAGATCGATCAGCTCCTCGCCTTCGAGCGCGGGCGAGGGGTAGCTCAGCCGCACGACGTGCCGCCCGGCGGGCAGCGTCTCGGCGAGCCACGGCCACTTGGCGCTCGAGTGGGTCAGGGCCTTGGCCGCGGTCAGCCCGCGGGCCACGAGCACGCCGGTGCCGCGCGGGTGGGCGTCGAGCTGCGGCGCGTCGAGCAGCAGGGTGACGATCACGAGCGAACCGGTGCCTTCGACGACCGGGGCTCCGGCGAGCACCGTGAGGTCGGCGGAGCCGGGGCCGGGCAGCTCCGAGCCGAGGTGCACGGTCGCGCCGAGGCGCTCGAGATCGGCGGCCAGCGCGTCCACGAGCGTGTGCATGCCGCCGCGCAGGCCGGCGACCGCCGTGCCGGCCGCCGCCGCGCGCTGCCGGGCGACGGCCGCGCCGAGCGAGCCGGTCTCGCGCATGGCCTGGGCGAGGCCGGGGGCGGCGACCGCCAACGGCATCCGCTCAGGAGGGGTCGAGTAGACGCCCCCCGCGACCGGCGCGACGAGGCGGTCGAGCACGCGGTGCCCCATCCGGGCGATCACGACCTCCGCGAGGCTCGCGTCGTCGTCCACCTGCACGGGCAGGCGCCGGTCGAGGCGCGCGCGCAGCACCCCGGCGCGTCCGAGCACGGCGCGCACGCCGGGCTCGCTCAGGTCGCCGGGGATGCCCAGCAGCCCGGTGCGGGGCAGCGGATGCGCGCCCGCCGGCCCGACGAGCCACGCGCCCTGCGCGAGGGGGGCGACGCGCTCGAGACCGAGCTCCTCGGCCAGACCGGCCACCGCGTCCGTGCGCGTCGCGAAGCTCTCCGCGCCGACGTCGAGCGCGATGGAACCGCCCGCGCCGTCGTCGAGGCGAGCGGATGCGACGGTGCCGCCGAGGCGGTCCGTCCGCTCATGCAGGTGCACCCGCCAGCCCGCGAGGGCGAGGTCGCGCGCCGCGACGAGCCCTGCGATGCCGCCGCCGGCGACGGCGGCCGTGCGGGTCACAGGGAGTGCACCAGCTCGACGATCCGGGTGAGCACGGTCGGGTCGGTCTCGGGCGGCACGCCGTGGCCGAGGTTGACGACGTGGGCTCGGGCGGCGCGGCCGCGCTCGACGACCTCGCGCACGTGCGCCTCGATCGCCGGCCAGGGCGCGCCGAGCAGAGCGGGGTCGATGTTGCCCTGCAGCGTGACGTCCTGCCCGACGCGGCGCGCGGCCTCGTCGAGCGGCAGGCGCCAGTCGACGCCGAGCGCGTCGACGCCGATCGAGCGCATCGCGGGCAGCAACTCGGCCGTGCCGACGCCGAAGTGGATCACGGGCACACCGAGATCGCGCACCGGCTCGAGCGCGAGCGCCGAGTAGCGGGCGACCGAGCGGGTGTAGTCGGCGACGCCGAGCGAGCCGGCCCAGGAGTCGAAGAGCTGGGCGGCGCTCGCGCCGGCCAGGACCTGCGCGCGCAGGAAGGCGCCGGTGAGCCGGGCGGTCCAGGTGAGCAGCGCGTCCCAGGCCTCGGGGTCGCCGTGCATGAGCGTGCGTGCGGGCAGCTGGTCCTTAGAGGGGCCGCCGGCGGTGAGGTACGCGGCGAGCGTGAACGGCGCGCCCGCGAAGCCGATGAGCGGGGTCGAGCCGAGCTCGGCGACGGTGCGGCGCACGCCCTCCGCGACGGCCGAGAAGTCGGCGGCCTCGGGGTCGGGCAGCGCGGCGACCTGTGCGGCGGTGGTGATCCGCTCGGCGAAGACCGGGCCGCGGCCCGGCTCGATGGTCACGTCGACGCCGGCGAGCTTGATCGGCACGACGATGTCGCTGAAGAAGATGCCCGCGTCCACGCCGTGCCGGCGGATCGGCTGCAGCGTGATCTCGCTCGACATCGCGGGGTCGAGGCAGGCGTCGAGCATGTCGGTGCCGATGCGCAGCTCGCGGTACTCGGGCAGCGAGCGGCCGGCCTGGCGCATGAACCAGACGGGCGGGTGCTCGGGCCGCTCACCGCGCAGGGCGCGCAGGAGCGCCGAGTCGCCGGTGGCGGAGCGGTGGAGCGGATGAGCATCGCCGAGAGGGGAGAGCGGCATGGGTCCCAGGGTACATCGACATGTCGTAGAAGGTTTAGACTCTTCCGGTGCTCGTCTCCCTGTCCGCCACGCACCGCCGCACGCCGTTCGAGACGCTCGAGCGCCTGTCGGTCACGTCGGAGGACTTCGCGGGGCGACTGGTCGAGTCGAGCGAGGCCGTCAGCGGTGCCGTCGTCGTGGCCACCTGCAACCGCTTCGAGGTCTACCTCGAGCTCGACGACCCGGTGACCTCGGCGCGCGCCGTCGCACTCGAGGCCACGGCGAACGAGATGCACCGCAGCTTCGGCCTCGACGAGCTCGAGATCGCCGAGCTGCTCGACGTGCGCACCGGCCCCGAGGCCGTGGAGCACCTCTTCACCGTGACCGCCGGCCTCGACTCGGTCGTCGTCGGCGAGGGCGAGATCGCCGGCCAGGTGCGCCGCTCGCTCGAGGGCGCCCGTACCCGCGGCACCACCTCGCCCGAGCTGGAGCGCGCCTTCCAGCACGCGTCGCAGACCAACCGCGGCATCCGCAAGACCACCGCCCTCGCCCATGCCGGCCGCTCGCTCGTGCGCCTCTCGCTCGAGCTCGCCGCCAGCCGCGTCGAGGACTGGTCGGCCGTGCGCGTGCTGCTCGTCGGCACCGGCTCCTACGCCCGCGCCACCCTCGCCGCGCTGCGCGACCGGGGCGCGGTGGACGTCGCCGTGCACTCGCCCTCCGGCAACGGCGCGCGCTTCGCGCTGCCCCGCGGCCTGCGCGACGTGCCCGCCGCCGAGCTGGCCGCCGAGCTGGCGCAGGCCGACCTCGTGATCACCTGCACCTCCTCGGTGCAGGTCATCGACCGTGCGCTCTTCGAGTCGGGCCGCCTACAGCACGCCGCGCGCCGCCAGCTCGTCATCGACCTCGGCATGCCCCGCAACGTCAACCCCGACGTGCGCGGTCTCGAGCTGCTCGAGCTGCTCGACCTCGAGATCATCCGCCTGCACGCGCCGCTCGAGGAGCTCAACGCCACCGAGGACGCGCAGCAGCTCGTGCGCCGGGCCGTCGACGAGTACGCGGACGCGCGTGCCGAGCAGGCGCTCGCCCCCGCCGTCAGCGCCCTGCGCCAGCACGTGCACGGGGTGCTCGAGGAGGAGATCGCCCGGCTCCGCCGTCGCGGCGGCGACCCGGAGACCGAGGCCGCCATGCGCCACCTCGTCGGCGTGCTGCTGCACGAGCCGAGCGTGCGCGCCCGTGAGCTGGCCCGCGAGGGCGAGCCGGAGCGCTTCATCGACGGCGTGCAGGCCCTCTTCGGCCTCGAGGCCGAGCGTCGCGATCAGCGCGACGAGCACGGCCCGGAGCTGCGCGCGGTCTGAGCGACCGTCGGCCTCAGAAGCCGAAGGCCTCGGCCACCCGCTGGATCTCGCCCCAGGTGTAGAACCCGAAGAAGACGATCGCCGCGCCCGACCCCGCGATCAGTCCGAACGTGAGCAGCAGGTGGCGCCAGGCGGGCAGGTCTCCGGAACGGGTGCGGTTCGGTGCGGTGGTCATGCGACCAGTCCACCGCGCGGGGGCCGTGCGCGCGTCGGGCGACGGTGCCATCCGCCATCAGCCGGAGGGACTACCGCACCCCGAGGCGGGCCCTGAGACGACGGCGGCGCCGACCCTGAGCCAGGGCCGGCGCCGTCGGGCGTGCGGACCGCCTACTCGGCGGGCGCGGCCTGCTCGAGCGCGTCGACGAGCGCGTCGAGACCCCAGCTCACGCTGAGCGCGGTGGGCGGCGAGACCGCGGCCACGTAGGACGAGCCGATCAGCGGAGCGACCGTTCCGGCGTCCACCTGCGGCAGGGTGGCGGCGGTGCTGCTGGCAAGGTAGGCGTCGGCCGTGGCCTGGTCCGCGAAGTAGAGCAGCAGCACGTCGCTCTCGAGCTGGTCGAGCTGCTCGTTGCTGGCGGTGAAGAAGAACGAGCCGTCGCCCGGGTCGAAGCCCTCGACGGCCGGCGCGTTCTCGAACCCGAGCTCGAAGAGCACCTCGACGCGCGGGTCGGCCGGCGTGTAGCCGTAGAAGGTGCCCTCGAAGTCGGCCGCCGCGATGATCGTCTTGCCGGCGAACTGAGGGTGCTCCTCGGCGACGGTCGCGAGCTCGTCGGCGATGCCGTCGATGACCGCGTCGGCCTCGTCCTCCTTCTGGAGCGCGGTGCCGGCGGTCGTGATGACCTCCTGCCACGGGGTGGACCACTCGGTCTCCGGGTAGGCGACGGTCGGCGCGATCGCGTCGAGCAGCGCGTACTCGTCCTCGGTGACGCCCGAGTAGGTGGCCAGGATGAGGTCGGGCTCGAGGTCCGCGATCGCCTCGATCGGGGTCTCGGTGCTGTTCGGCAGCACGGTCGTCTCGCCGCCGAGGGCCTCGAGCTCGTCGGCGACCCACGGCTCGATGCCGTCCGCGTTCGCCCCGTACGACTGGTACGAGATGCCGACCGGCACGATGCCGAGGGCGAGCACCGCCTCGGTGCTGCCCCAGCCGAGCGTGACGACGCGCTCGACGTCCGCCGGGATCTCGGCGGTGCCGAGGGCGTGCTCGATGATCACCGTCTCGGCGCTCGCGCCGTCGGTGCCGGCGTCGTCGGAACCGGTGGCGCATCCGGTCAGGGTCAGTGCGGCGATCGCGCCGAGGGCGGCGATCGTGCGGAAGCGGTTGGTCACGCGGAGTGCTCCTGTGCGTTCGGGGGTGCTGTGGAATGCAGGCAAGGATTGCCTAACCTCACGGTACGGCATCGAGCCGGACGTCGGAAGCTGCAGGTGCCGTCAAGCGCCGTGGAAGCGCCCGATCGGCACGACCATCGGCGAGCCGCACACGGGATCGGCGACGACCCGGGACGGCAGGCCGAAGGCCAGCTCGATGGTCTCGGGCGTCACGACGTCGGCAGGCGCGCCCTCCGCGACGATCCGCCCCTCGTGCATCACGACGAGGCGATCGGCGTAGCGCGCGGCGAGGTTGAGGTCGTGCAGCACCATGACGACGGTGCGCCCGTGCTCGCGGTTGAGCTGTAGCAGCAGGTCGAGCACCTCGAGCTGGTGGGCCACGTCGAGGAAGGTGGTGGGCTCGTCGAGCAGCATCACGTCGGCATCCTGCGCGAGCGCGAGCGCGATCCAGACGCGCTGGCGCTGGCCGCCCGAGAGCTCGCCGACCGCGCGCTCGGCGAGCTCGGTCGTGCCGGTGAGGCGCAGGGCCTCCTGCACCGCGGCGTCGTCCTGGGCGCTCCAACGGCGGAAGAGGCCCTGGTGCGGGTAGCGGCCGCGGCCGATGAGGTCGCCGACGGTGATGCCGTCCGGGGCGATCGGCTGCTGGGGCAGCACGCCGATCGCGCGGGCCAGCTCGCGCGCGGGCACCTCGGTGAGCGCGCGGCCGTCGAGGGTCACCGCTCCGCCCGCGGGGGCGAGCAGCCGGCCGAGGCCCTTGAGCAGCGTGGACTTGCCGCAGCCGTTCGCTCCCACGATTACGGTGACGCCGCCGGCGAGCAGCTCGAGGTCGAGCGATTCGACGATGGTGCGGTCGCGGTAGCCGAGGCTCAGCCTCTCGGCCCGCACGGTCCGGTCCTGCACGTCGCGCATCAGCGGCTCCTCTCGCGGTCGCGGCCCGTGGCGAGCAGCCACAGGAGGTAGGCGGCGCCGATCGCGCCGGTCACGATGCCCGCGGGCACCGCGATGGTCTCGGGCAGCGCGTGCTGGGCGACGATGTCGGCCCAGGCCACGATGAGCGCGCCGACCAGCGCCGTCGCGCCGAGCGACGGCCGGCCGAGGCGCAGCACGCCGCGTGCCACCGGCGCCGCGATGAGCGCCACGAAGGCCATCGGCCCCGCAGCAGCGGTGGCGGCCGCGGCGAGCGCGACGGCGAGCGCCAGCAGCAGCGGCCGCAGCCGCCGTGCCGGAGCGCCGAGCCCGGTGGCGAGCTCGTCGCCCGATTCGAGCAGGCCGAGCGGACGAGCGGATGCGGCCACGAGCGGTAGCAGCACCGCCATCGCGATCGCGAGCACCAGGATCTCGGGCCAGCGCGAGTTGCCCACGCTGCCGACGAGCCAGGACAGCGCCGTGGAGGCGTCGCGCACGTCGCTGCGCGTGAGCACCCACTCGAGCACGGCGCGGCCCATGAGCGCGACGGCGATGCCGATGAGCACGAAGCGGTAGCCGCTGATGCCGTGACCCCCGCGCGTGGAGAGCGCCGCGATGACCCCCGAGACGAGCAGCGCGCCGCCGAACGCCGAGGCGGAGACGATCCAGGGGGAGGCCCCGCCCAGCAGCGCGGCGAGCGCGGCGACGCTCGCGCCCGAGGTGACGCCGATCACATCCGGGCTCGCGAGCGGGTTGCGCAGCACGCTCTGGAAGAGCCCGCCGGAGAGGCCGAAGGCGGCGCCGACGAGCACGGCGAGCACGAGGCGCGGCAGCCGCACCTCCGTGACGATGAAGCGGTCGAGCCGCTCGCCGCCGCCGAGCAGCACCTGCGCGACGTCGCCCGGGGTCAGGCCGAAGTCGCCGAGGCAGAGCGTCAGCACGCCGGCGACGAGCAGCAGCGCGACCATGACGCCGGTGGCGATCCGGGCGCGGGCGCGGCGGCCTGCGCCGAGCCTCGGAGCGGTGGTGCTCACAGGCCCTCCGTCCGCACGCGGCGCAGCAGCAGGATCATGACGGGTGCGCCGATGAAGGCCGCGACGATGCCCACCTCGATCTCCGAAGGACGGGCGACGAGCCGGCCGACCACATCCGCCAGCAGCACGAGCGCCGGGCCGAGCAGTGCCGACAGCGGCACGATCCAGCGGTAGTCGCTGCCGACGAGGCCGCGGGCCAGGTGCGGCACGACGAGGCCGATGAACAGCAGCGGGCCGGCGAGCGCGGTGCCGCCGCCCGCGAGCAGCACGATCACGGCGAGCAGCGCCACGCGCACGACACCGGTGCGCTGGCCCAGACCGCGCGCCAGCTCCTCGCCGAGGGCCAGCGTGTTCAGCGTGCGCCCGCTCAGCAGTGCGACCGCGACGCCGGCGGCGAGGAACGGCCAGATCGCGGCGACGTTCTCGAGATCGCGGCCCACGAGCGAGCCGACCTGCCAGAAGCGGAAGCGGTCGAGCGCCTGCTGATCGGTGAGCAGCACCAGGTTGATCACGCCGGTGAGACCCGCGGTGAGCGCGGCGCCCGAGAGCACGAGCCGTGCGGGGGAGGTGCCGCCCTCGCCCCCGCGGCCGATCAGGTAGACGACGGCGGTCGCCACCGCGGCGCCGAGCAGCGCGCACCAGAGGTAGCCGAGGCTCGACGAGACGCCGAGCAGCGAGATGCCGAGCACCACGAAGAGCGAGGCACCCGTGTTGACGCCGAGCAGGCCGGGCTCGGCGAGCGGGTTGCGGGTCAGGCCCTGCATGACCGCGCCGGCGAGCGCGAAGGCCGCGCCGGCCAGCAGTCCGATCACCGTGCGCGGCACCCGCAGGTCGCGCACGACGGTGTGGTCGTTGTCGCCGGCCACGGGGTCGAGCAGCGCCTGCAGCACGGTGCCGGGCGCCACGTCGCGGGCGCCGAGCGCCAGTGAGGCGAGCAGCGCGAGCACCAGCACGACGGCCGCGATGACGAGCACGAGCGTCCTGCGTCCCAGCCCGATGCGTGCGGCGGATGCGGCGGGCGCGCTCTCGAGCGCCGTCGCCACCTCAGCCGGTCCGCTCGGCGACGCCGTGCCGCCAGTAGCCCATGAAGGCCACCCGCTTGCGGTCGATGCCGGCCTCGGTCACGAGCACGCGACGGAGGGTCTTGATGGCCGCCGACTCGCCCGCGAGCCACGCGTAGAAGGCGCCGGGGCCGTCCTCGACGCTGTCCCACAGGATCTCGGCGTCGACGTCGATCTCGTCGATGGTCTGCCGTGCGCTGGTGAGCGCCGGCGCGTACGCGGCCCTGTCGCTCGCGAGCCACTCGCGCAGCGCGGGCTCCAGGCGGCTGCCGTGCACGCCGCCGTCCCGGGTCAGCCAGGTGATGCGGGCATCCGCGCGCGTCGTCAACTCGAGCGGGAAGCCGGCGTCGGGCACCTCGAGCAGCACGCGGGCGGTGATGCCCTCGGGCAGCGACTCGAGGATGCCGGCCACGGCGGGCACGGCCGTCTCGTCGCCGACGAGCAGCACCGAGGTGGCGTCGCCCGGATGCCAGTCGAGGCCGAGCCGGTACTGCTCGCTGCGGTCGTCGGGCCCGCCGCCCACGCGCCCGGCGCCCGGCCGCGCCCGCGCGCGCCCCCGGTCTCGTATACA
>JASCOA010000087.1 GCA_029959365.1 Microbacteriaceae bacterium PS02343
CCGGGGGGGGGCCCAACACGCCGGGCCCCCGGGGGGGGGTGCCCCCTCACGGCGCCCCCCCCCACACCCCGGGGGGCCCCGCGGGCCCGGCTGCGTGGAGACGGTGGATGCTGCGCCGCGTCGCGCCACCCGTTGTCGCTCCTCTACGCCAAGCACTGGCTGACATCGGTGCTGCCCGAGCCGACCTCGAGGCGCGTGCCGCCAGCCTCGACCACTACGCCCGCCTCGTCGTCGCAGGAACGACGTCAGGCGCTATTGCCTTCATCGATTCGAACCCCGCCGCGGACGCGGCAGCAACGCAGTAAGGAACCTCATGCCCCGCGCCCCGAAAACCGCCGCCCCGCTGGCGCCGTCGACCATGAAAGAGCTGAAGGACACGCTCTGGAAGGCTGCCGACAAGCTGCGTGGCTCAATGGATGCCTCGCAGTACAAGGACGTGATCCTCGGGCTGGTCTTCCTCAAGTACGTCTCCGACGCCTTCGACGAGCGCCGGGCCGGCATCCGTGCCGAGCTCGCGGCGGACGGGTATGACAACGAGCAGGTGGCCGATCTCATCGACGATGTCGACGAGTACACCGGCCGCGGCGTCTTCTGGGTGCCGGCGAATGCCCGCTGGGGCTTCCTCGCCGAGAGCGCGAAGGGCGCCTCGGTCGAGGGCATCGACAAGTCGATCGGCGTGCTGGTCGACGAGGCGATGGATGCGGTCATGCAAGCCAACCCGCAGCTCTCGGGCACGCTGCCGCGCATCTTTAACCGCGACAGCGTCGACCAGCGCAGGCTCGGCGAGCTCGTCGACCTCTTCAACTCGGCGCGGTTCGCCTCGCAGGGCCAGAGCGGATCGGAGGGTCGCCGCGCGCGCGACCTGCTCGGCGAGGTCTACGAGTACTTCCTCGAGAAGTTCGCAGCCGCCGAGGGCAAGCGCGGCGGCGAGTTCTACACCCCGGCCAGCGTGGTGCGGGTACTCGTCGAGGTGCTGCAGCCCACCCGCGGGCGCATCTACGACCCGGCCTGCGGATCTGGTGGCATGTTCGTCCAGGCCGAGAAGTTCATCGACGCCCACCATGGCGAGGGCAGCGACATCTCCGTCTACGGGCAGGAGCTCAACGAGCGCACCTGGCGCATGGCGAAGATGAACCTGGCCATCCACGGGCTCTCGGGCAACCTCGGCCCTCGTTGGGGCGACACTTTCGGGCGCGACCTGCACCCCGACCTGCAGGCTGACTTCGTGATGGCCAACCCGCCCTTCAACATCAAGGACTGGGCGCGCAGCGAGGATGACCCGCGCTGGCGTTTTGGTGTGCCTCCGGCAGGCAACGCGAACTACGCGTGGATCGAGCACATCCTGTCGAAGCTCGCCCCGGGTGGACAGGCGGGTGTCGTGATGGCCAACGGCTCGATGTCGTCGAACTCGGGCGGCGAGGGCAAGATCCGCGCCGAGATCGTGGAGGCCGACCTCGTCTCGTGCATGGTGGCGCTGCCCACGCAGCTCTTCCGCTCGACCGGCATCCCGGTGTGCGTCTGGTTCTTCGCGAAGGACAAGGGCAAGCGCGCTGGCGAGGTGCTCTTCATCGACGCCCGCAACTTGGGTCACATGGTCGACCGCGCCGAGCGCTCGCTGTCGGATGAGGACATCGCGAGGATCGCCGGCACGTTCCACGCGTGGCGCGGGGTCGAGTCGGATGCTGCGCTCGACGAGTACGTCGACGTCGCGGGCTTCGCTTACTCGGCGTCGCTGGCTGAGATCAAGGCCGCGGACTACGCGCTGACGCCCGGCCGGTACGTCGGTGCGGCCGACGTCGAGGATGACGGCGAGCCGATCGAGGAGAAGCTCGCGCGATTGCGCGTAGAACTCGAGACGCAGTTCGCGGAGTCGGCGCGGCTGGCCGAGGTCGTTCGGGAGCAGCTGAGGCGTATTGATGTCTGAAACTTTGGACTCTGTGTGCGAGATCATCGTCGACTGCGTCAACCGAACTGCTCCGGAAACGATTGACGGAGAGTATCTGCTTGTCGGCACTCCTGCTATGCGGCGAAACGTCATCGATTTCAGCAGAAGTCGGCGAGTTTCGGCGGAGACTTTCGCAGCATGGACTCGACGACTTGCGCCCCGTGCGGGCGACCTGCTACTCGCGCGGGAGGCGCCAGTTGGACCGGTCGTGATTATTCCTGAAGGCGGACGAATAGGTGCAGGTCAGCGTACAACTCATCTTCGGGTGAACCCAACGAAGGCTCATTTCCGCTTTCTGTACTACCTGCTTGCCGCGCCCGAGACTCAGGAACGACTCGTTAATCGATCTATGGGTTCCACGGTTGCTCATCTCCGAGTGGCTGATCTGAAGTCATTCGACCTGCCGCCGCTTCCCTCCATTCGGGAGCAGCAAGCGATCGCCGAGGTGCTGGGTGCCCTTGATGACAAGATCGCCGCGAACACCGCACTGGCGCTCACCGCTGAAAAGTTCCTTCGGACGGAGATCGACGCAGCTTGGTTAGGAAAGGACCTCCTCAGCGCAGAGCTGTCTGACTTCGTAGAAATCAACCCAAAGGTCGCGCCGCCGCGCACTGAATCGGCGATTTACATCGACATGAAAAGGTTGCCCGAGTCTGGCTGGTCTGTCGATGGTTTTGACTACAGAGAACCAAAAGGGGGAGCTCGTTTTCAGAACGGTGACACTCTATTGGCGCGCATCACACCGTGCCTCGAGAATAGGAAGACGGGCTTCGTGGACAATCTCGAGAACGGACAGATCGGACTTGGTTCGACGGAATTCATCGTGTTGCGTTCGCGTGATGGGATCGCCGCTTCGATCTCGTTCTTGCTAGCCACTGCTCCGCGTTTTCGGGACCACGCGATACAGCACATGACCGGCACATCAGGACGTCAGCGTGTCGCTGCATCCGATCTAGCCAACTTTGCGATGCCCACGCCCGATCGCAACTGGCTGGCAGAGTTTGGCATTCGAGCGGAGAGCATTTTCAAGACGGTCGCCGCGCAGAGTGCCGAGAACCGCACCCTCGCCGCAACTCGCGACGCCCTTCTGCCCCGGCTAATGTCCGGCCAACTCCGCGTTCGCAATGCCGAGCGCATCGCATCCGACGCCGGGCTCTGAACAGCGATATGAAACGGAAGCCGATGAAGATCCTCAAGGTGTTGCGGGCCGTGGTCGTCGGCGTTGCCGCCATCATCGTTGTCGTAGGGGTGTTGGCGGTGACGAATGTGATCCCGGCCGCGGGCCTTTTCAACACGAGCACTGAGACGAGCGACTCGCAGGTCATCACCTCCGTCACGGAGCAGGAGGAGGTGGCGCTGCTCGCGCTCGGCATTCAGGGCGTCGCGCGCAGTGACTCGAAGGGCGAGATCTTCGGCGTGGAGGTGCCCGCGGGTGACCGCACCACGCTGATCCAGTACGAGTTCACCGGCAAGGTCGGCATCGATGGTCGGGACGTGATCATCGACGGCGGCGAGGACGGCGAGTACCTCGTCACGATCCCGCGCTTCATCTTCATCGGCTTCAGCGAGCCGCGTTTCGAAGACCCCATCGAGAGCAACGGCGCGGTCAGCTGGCTCACCCCCGAGATCGACGAAACCGCGATGATCAACACGATCCTCAGCGATTCCAACCAGCAGCAGTACGTCGACCAGAACGTCGACGCTCTGCGCAGCCAAGCCGAGACCTTCTACCGCGGCATCATCACCGGCATCGAGCCGACCGCCCAAGTGACCTTCGAGTTCACGCAATGACCAACGACAACATTCAGCAGGGGGACGACATCATGACCGAGAGCAACGAGCGGCCAGAGCTCGACGCACAGGCGTTCACGGCCGCAAAGGAGGAGGCGAAGACGCGCTTCGGGCGCTTCAATCTGGCCATCATGGGCGGCACCGGAGTGGGGAAGTCCTCGCTGGTCAACGGCGTCTTCGGCCGTGACGACGCTGCGGTCGGCATTGGCCTCCCGGTGACGCGCGGCGCGAACTACTACCACGATGGCGTACTCGGCATCTGGGACCTCGAGGGCTTCGAGATGGGCGAGAAGACTCCGGTGCAGCTGATGCACGAGCATCTCGCTGCCATCGCCGCCCGTCCCCAGCTCGAGCAGATCTCGGTCGTCTGGTACTGCATCAATTCCCACGCCGCCAAGCTGCAGCCGGCGGAGATCGAAGTGCTCCGTGAGCTCGAGCGACCTGGTCTGCCCGTCATCCTCGTGCTGACCAAGGTCGACTGGGCCAAGCATCCGGTCACCGGCAAGCGCACGCTGCCCGTCGGACTGCAGGAGTTCTGCAACTGGCTCGACAACCCCGTCGACAACGGCGGTCAGCCCATCAGCGTGCCCTTCAACCGCTACCTGTTGACGGCGACGCGTGATCGCTCCGGCAAGTCGGTCGCGCACGGCCTGGGCGAGCTCGTCGAGGAAACGCTCGCGCTCGCGCCGGAGAACGAGAAGGACGCCTTTCGCATCGCGCAGCGACTCAACCTCCCCTGGAAGCGCGAACTCGCCCGCCCCGTCATCGCGGCCGCAACCGTCGCTGCCGCCGGCGCCGCAGCGGTCCCGATCCCGATTGCCGGCGCCGTGGTTCTGGCGCCGATCCAGCTCGGAATGATGGGTCGCATCGCCGCCATCTACGACCTCGATGTGAAGACCATGATGTCGGCGGGTGGGCTCGCGCAGCTCGGCGTGCAATTCGCCGGACGAGCGCTCGCACGCAGCGTGCTCAACCTCATTCCCGGTATCGGTAGCGTGATCAACGCCGGCGTCGCCGCCGCGATCACGGCAGCCACGGGAGAAGGATGGATGCGGCTGTGCGAGCAGGTGCACACCGGCAAGATCGACCTCGCCAAGGTGCAGCAGTCGTGGAGCCAGTACGCGCCCGGCCTGATCGACGTGGTGCGCAAGATGCTCGAGCAGCGCGCCGTGAAGGCCTGAGGGCGTCGCCATGTCAGTCTTCACCGAATCCGATTGGGAGCAGGATGCTCTCGACACGCTCGCCGAGCCGCTGGGTTGGCAGCTGACTCGTGGGGAGGACATCGCCCCGGGCACCGATGAACGCGACAGCTGGGACGATCCGCTCATCCGCCCTCGATTGCTCGAGGCACTGCGGCGCCTCAATCCGGGAGTGCCAGGGGAGTACCTGCAGCAGGCCACGGCCGAGATTGCCGCACCGAAGTCGCAAGATGCGATCACTGAGAACCACCGCTTGCATGAGTACCTCGTCGGCGGCTATCCGCTGAGCTACATCGACCTCGACGGCGTCGAGCAAAACCCGCGCTTGCGACTGCTCAGCGCCGACCCTGCCGAGAACGACTGGCTCGCCGTCAACCAGGTGACGATCCGGCAGGGCGATCTGCACCGTCGCTTCGACATCGTGCTCTACATCAACGGCATGCCGCTGAGCATCCTCGAGCTCAAGCGCGCCGGCTCCGCCTCGACCGGCGTCGCTCCTGCGCACGCGCAGCTGCAGACCTACCTTCGCGAGTTTCCGATGGCCTTCCGGTTCTGCGTGCTGACGCTCGCCACCGACGGCATCGACGCGAAATACGGCACGCCGTTCACGCCGCTCAACCACTTCGCCCCGTGGAACGTCGACGACGACGGCGCGCCGCTGCAGCAGCCGCGCATCGAAGAGGGCACTTCGGTCGAGCCCATCGACGACGCGCTAGCCGGGCTGTACAACCAGGAACGCTTCCTGCAGCTCGTGCGCAACTTCACCGCCTTCGATGAGAACGCCGACGGCCTCACCAAGCGCATCGCCAAACCGCACCAATATTTCGCCGTCACCAAGGCGGTCGGCAGCACCGTGCAGGCCGTCGAGACCAACGGCAAGGCCGGGGTCGTCTGGCACACTCAGGGATCCGGCAAGTCGATGGAGATGGAGCTGTACGCCAATCTCGCGTCGCGCCATCCGAAGCTCAAGAACCCCACCATCGTGGTCGTCACCGATCGCACCGAGCTCGACGGTCAGCTCTTCCAGACCTTCGACGAGAGCCTGCTGCTCGCCGAGAAGCCCGTGCAAGTTCGAGAGCGCGCACAGCTGCGCGACGAGCTCCGCAATCGGATCACCGGCGGCATCTACTTCACGACCCTGCAGAAGTTCGGACTCACCGACGCAGAGAAACAGCGAGGCACACAGCATCCGCTGCTCACCGACCGCCGCAACGTAATCGTCGTCGTGGACGAGGCGCACCGCAGCCACTACGACGACCTCGATGGTTACGCGCGGCATCTGCGCGACGCGCTGCCCAACGCGACCCTCATCGCCTTCACCGGCACGCCGATCTCGTTTGCCGAGCGCGACACCCGGGCGGTGTTCGGCGACTACATCGACATCTACGACCTCTCGCGCGCGGTGGACGACGGCGCGACCGTTCCGGTGTTCTTCGAGCCGCGACTCATCAAGGTCGCCTTCGCCGACGACGCGACCGAGGAAGACATCGACCGCGCCGCCGACGAGTACACGCTGGGCCTCGACGACTCGGAGCGGGCGCGACTCGAGGCATCCGTCGCCGTCGTCAACGCCGTCTACGGGGCACCGGACCGCATCGAGACGCTGGCCGCCGACCTGGTTCGGCACTGGGAAGAGCGACGTGAGCGGATGAAGCCATTCCTCGAATCGCCGGGCAAAGCGCTCATCGTCGGTGGCACGCGTGAGATCTGTGCGCGCCTGTACTCCGCGATCATCGCGCTTCGGCCCGACTGGCATTCCGACGCCCTGGACAGCGGCCGGATCAAGGTCGTGTACTCCGGCTCAGCCTCGGATCAGCCTCCGGTGAGCGAGCACGTTCGGCGTGACTCTGAGAACAAGACGATCAAGGCTCGTCTCAAGAACGCCGACGATGAGCTCGAACTCGTGATCGTCAAGGACATGATGCTCACCGGCTTCGACGCCCCGCCGCTGCACACCCTGTACCTCGACCGTCCGCTCAAGGGAGCGCTGCTCATGCAGACGCTGGCCCGCGTCAACCGCACGTTCAAGGGCAAGCAGGATGGACTGCTGGTCGCCTACGCGCCGCTCGCTGACAACCTGGCCAAGGCACTCTCCGAGTACACGGCTTCCGATCAGGACAACAAACCGATCGGCCGCGACGTCGACGAAGCCGTGGGTATTGCCACCGAGCTCGTCGCGCAAATCCGCGAGATGCTCGCCGGGTGCGACTGGCGAACGCTCACACTCGCCGGTGGATCGCGGGCCTGGCGCACCGCCGCCACCACCGCGACCAACTACCTGCGCGACGTGTCGAATCCGCTCAACGCCGAGGAGCTCGGTGCCGAGAAGCTGTCCGCTCGCTACCGCGCGGCGACGGGACGGTTGGCACGAGCCTGGGCGCTCGCCTCCGGGCGCGACGGACTCGCCGAACTGCATGACGAGATCGCCTTCTACGAAGAGGTGCGGGTCTGGATGGCCAAGTTCGACGCGGCCGAACGCCAGTCGCGCGATGAACCCATTCCGGAGGAGATCGCGCGTCTGCTCGGAACGCTCGTCGCCGAGTCGATCGCCCCCGGGGCGGTTCTCGACATCTACGAGGCAGCGGGACTTCCACGACTCTCGCTGGACGATCTCGGCTCGGAGTACCTCGCCAAGGCCCAGGAAGCACCGAACGCGCATCTGGCGATCGAGGCGCTGCGCAAGTCACTGACCGACGTCGGCGCCACAGCCACCCGCGGCAATCTGGTGCGCCAGCGCGTGTTCTCAGAGCGGATCGCCGAGATCATGAACCGCTACACGAACCAGCAGCTCACCTCTGCGGAGGTCATCGCCGAGCTCGTCGAACTCGCCCGAGAAGTTGCGACCGAAGCGGCGCGAGGCGCGACGTTCACACCACCGTTGTCGGACGACGAGCTCGCGTTCTACGACGCGGTCGCGACCAACGAGTCTGCCGTCGACGTGCAGGGCGGGGACGTCCTTGCGCAGATCGCCCGAGACCTCGTCGCAGTGATGCGCCGCGACGTGCGCACTGATTGGACCGTGCGCGACGACGTGCGCGCGAAGCTGCGCTCGTCCATCAAGCGACTGCTCGTCAAGTACAAGTACCCGCCGGACAAGCAGCCTGGGGCGATCAAGCTCGTCATGGAACAGATGGAGTCGATGGCGTCGCGGTTCGCGGACGAGCGCGTGGGGTAGCGGGCCTGACAAGTTGGACGCGTCGCGTCCTCCTCCCGGCACCTTGAGTGTCCTACGCTGATCGAGCATTGCAGCCCGACGAGATCGAGGGGATCTCTTGCTTACTCAGGTCACCAATCCGCAAACAGTCTTCTACGTTCCGCAGAGGCTCGTCGTTCCACTCTTCCAACGGCCATATGTCTGGTCGAAGGATGCGCAGTGGGAACCGCTCTGGAACGATGTACGTCGCCTCGTCGAGCGTATTGAAGCTGGCGACAACGCAGCAACGCACTTCTTGGGGGCGGTGGTGCTGCAGAACCAGCCGGTGCCGATCGGCGCCATGGCGCAGCACACGGTTATCGATGGGCAGCAGCGGATCACCACGCTGCAGATATTCCTTCGAGCGCTGCACACTCAACTTGTCGAGCTGGGTCGCGACGGCCCGAGCGAACAGGTGGCGAAGCTCATCATGAACGACGCTTCTTATCGCCGGGTGCCCGAAGACGCCTTCAAGCTCTGGCCGACGAACCGAGATCGAGCAGCGTTCGCTGCAGTGATGAGTGGCGAACCGAATCCGATCGCCGCACAGGACCAGCCAAGATTTGAAGAGGCGTATGCCTACTTCACGGCGGCCATCCGAGACTGGCTCGAAGGAGATCCTTCGCTGACGTCAGCACGAGCCGATCTTCTCGTCCCGGTCGTGACGACACGTCTCCAGCTGGTCTCAATTCAGCTCGAGGCCACTGAAGATGCCCAGGAGATCTTTGAAACCCTCAACGCTCGGGGAACGCCGCTTACCGCGGCAGATCTGATCAAGAACTTCATCTTCCAGCGCATCGACGCCGATCCTGCACAGATCGAGTCCGCTTACCTTCGGCATTGGTCGCAGTTCGAAACCCCGTTCTGGGAAAAGGAAGTCAGTTCCGGTCGCATCCGGCACTCGCGCAGTTCGTTGTTCTTGACGCAGTGGTTGACGGCGAGGACGCTCGAAGACGTCCCGGCCAGGGAGGTCTTTGCTCGGTTCAAGGCTTTCGTGCAACTGCAGTCCGAACCGGCCGAGGTGCTCCTCGAGGCTCTTCACAACAGCGCGATGCGATACGAAGCGTTCACGGCCGCGTCGGAGATCGTCGATGGCCCTCTGGACCGCCTCGCGATGTTCGTCTATCGAGTCTCCACACTCGATTCCGAGCTTGCGAAGCCGCTACTGATTTGGCTCGGAGAGCCAGACCAAGCAGCGATCGAAGGTCACGACCGAGAAGCCTTCCTCGCCGTGCTCGAGAGCTGGTTTGTTCGCCGAGCACTAGTGCGTGTCCCCTCGCAGGGCGCGAACCGGTTCATCATCGATCTACTCGTCCAGCTCCGAAAGCGCGGTGACCGATCGCTGACCGAAGCAGCGACCACCTTCCTAGCCAACCAGCCGACGACAACGGGCTGCTGGCCCGATGATGCCGAGGTACGGCGGGAGCTGAGCCGCCTGCACGCCTACAAGCGTCTGCGTCGAGGCCGCTTGCGAATGCTCCTCGAAGCCGTGGAAGACGCGATGCGTGGCGGACGGAGTCTCGGTCCGATCGTGCGTGGCACTGCCACCATCGAGCACATCCTTCCTCAGGAATGGCGTGCGAACTGGCGTGAGCTCGATAGCGACGAGAACTCGCGCGACGATCTCGTACACACGCTCGGAAACCTCACCTTGGTCACTCGAGCACTCAACAGCCGGTTGTCCAACGCCGCTTGGCTGGGCGCATCAGGGAAACGAGAGGCGCTCGCTGAGCACGACACGCTGCTGCTCACGCGCCGTGTGGTGCGAGACGGAGGTGAGCGGTGGACGGACGCGCACATCGTCGATCGGACCGAGGAGCTGATCGAAGCAATTCTCGAGATCTGGCCCGTGCCGGAAGGCCATCGCTCTCAGGTGAGCACCTCATCCGAACGTACGCAGTACACCACAAGTGTGCTCGACCTGATCCGAGTGGGCCTGCTGGAAGCAGGGGTCACCTTGCACGCTCGTCCGCAGGCGAATCGCGGCAGAACTGCAGTGGTCGGAGACGACGGCACCCTCATCATCGAGGGGCAGACGTTCGCGACCCTCAGCGGAGGTGCGCGGCATGTTCAGGGCGGTGGCGCCGTGGCAGGTTGGTACTTCTGGGGTGTCGGATCGGTCAACGGGCGGACGTTGGCGGATTTGCGAGCCGAGTACATCGACCGTGCGAGCGACGGAACCTGACGTCACGTCGCTTTCGGCTCCAGGGTATAGCCGGGCCACGAGGTTGCGCAGGCCTCCCGGCGAATCGCGAACGAGCAGCCGTCGTGCGTCACTGTCACCATGCTGCACGTCGACCCCGGGTACAACGCGCGCTGATCGCTTTCGGTGGCGCCGCTCATCGATACCTTCACTTCGATGAGTGGTGACACCGAGACCCCGGTGACCTGGAACGAACTTGGACTCGTGGCTGTGGGCTTCGGGAGCGCGCACCGGATCGCGAATCTCGACCTGGCGAGGGTTCCCCGGGAGGCGGGCGTCTACATCGTCTTGATTTGTCGGGGCGAGGAAGCGGTCGCGTTCCGCGCCGTCGGCTCGGCGGGACGGTTCCGAGACCGTGACCCGAACGTCGACATCGAGGAGCTCGAAGCCGCCTGGGTCGACGGCGCCGACGTGCTCTACGTCGGCAAGGGCGACGACCTGCGGCAGAGGATCGGTCTGCTGCAACGTTTCGGCGCTGGCGAGCCGGTCGCACGGGGGCGGACGGCACGTCTGGCAGCTTGAGGGCGCTGCAGAGCTCCGCGTCTCCTGGCGCACGACCGTCCGCTCCGTGCCGAGCTGATCGACGCCTTCATCTCAGAGCATCACCGGAGACCGAACGGCTATCGACTCGCGCCGACGTGCAGCGTTCGGAGTGCATCTGATGCTCGTGAGGCCGCTTATTGACACTTCTGAGCGGAACTGCCAATAGGGACCGACTGACATCACCGATCGCGCAGCGCCGCATCGATAGCCTGGACTCGATGTCCTCCGCCCCAGCCCCGAAGCCCCGCCCCTTCATCCGCCCGCGCGTCGCACTCGGGCTCGCGATCGGCGGCTTCGTCGTGCTCGCGCTGATGGGCAGCACGATCGCGGGCGACTCTGAGCTCGCGCAGACCGCCACGGGCGGTGGCGGGGCCGGGGGAGTCGCGGTGCTGCTGTCGACCTTCGGGCTCATGGCCGGGGTCATCCTGGTGATCAGCGCGATCATCGTCGCGCTCGACCCGATCATCCGCGACCGCGGGCGGCGGATGGGCGTGGCCGCGATCGTCGTGGCCGTTGCCTCACCGCTCGCGGCGGGCGTGCTCAACACCTTCGGCGGCTGATCACCAGCGTCGCGTCGCTCGTTTGCGCAATTCCCGATCCCGTTGTCAACCGGTTGCCATACTGGACGGGACGCAACGACGCGCCCGCGTGAGCACCGGCTCCGCGGCGGAAGGAACGACGATGACGACCGACCTCCATCCCGCCTGGCTGCCCGACGCGGCGCTCGCTCCGCTCGGCTCGGTCCGCGTGGCAGTGCTCACGACGGGCCCGCTCGCGGCCACGATCCGCGCCGAGGTGGAGCGCGCGATCGCTCTCCATGGCGGGTCGCTCGTGACGGAGCAGCCCGACCTCGTGCTCGCCGACACCGAGGCCGTGGCCGCCAACGAGGCCCACCGCGCCGCGCTGGAAGCCGGCCCGATCGCGGACGACGGCTACGTCATCGCCCGTCGGGACGGCAGCACGGCCGTGGTCGGCGCGGGGGAGCGCGGCCTGCTCACCGGCCTCTTCGCGCTGCTGCGCACGCCGGCCGATGCCGAGCTCGTGCGCGAGGCGCCGGTGCGCGCCACCCGCATGCTCGACCACTGGGACAACATCGGCACCCACCCCGTGATGGGCACCGTCGAGCGCGGCTACGCCGGCGACTCCCTCTTCTTCGACGAGCATGGCGTGCGCCCCGACCTGAGCCGCATCGACGCCTACGCGCGGCTGCTCGCCTCGGTCGGCATCAGCGCCATCGCCATCAACAACGTCAACGTGCACGCCCGCGAGGCGCGGCTGCTCACCGACGACCTCGGCGACGTGGCGCGCGTCGCCGACGTGCTGCGGCCCTGGGGCATCCGGCTGCACCTCTCCGTCTCCTTCGCGGCGCCGATCCTGCTCGGCCGGCTGAGCACCTCCGATCCGCTCGATGCCGACGTGCAGCAGTGGTGGCGCACCGCCACCGAGACGGTCTACGCGGCCATCCCCGACTTCGGCGGCTACCTCGTCAAGGCCGACTCGGAGGGGCAGCCCGGGCCGTTCGCCTACGGCCGCGACCACGCCGACGGCGCGAACCTGCTCGCGGCCGCACTCGAGCCGCATGGCGGCGTCGTGCACTGGCGGGCCTTCGTCTACAACCACCACCAGGACTGGCGCGACCGCGGCACCGACCGCGCCCGTGCCGCCTACGACCACTTCGCCCCGCTCGACGGGCGCTTCGCCGCCAACGTCGTGCTGCAGGCGAAGCACGGGCCCATGGACTTCCAGGTGCGCGAGCCCGTCTCGCCCGTGCTCGCCGCCATGCCGACTACGCGCGTGGCCATCGAGCTGCAGGTGACGCAGGAGTACACCGGTCACCAGAAGCACGTCTGCTACCTCGAGCCGATGTGGCGCGAGGTGCTCGGCTTCCGCTTCGCGGGGGACGACGGCGCGACCACGGCCGAGCTCGTCGACGACGTGGTGGCCGTCGCCAACGTGGGCACCGACCGGTACTGGACCGGGCATCCGCTCGCCCAGGCCAACCTCTACGCCTTCGCGCGGCTCGCCTGGGGCGCCACGGGCGACCTGCTCGAGGAGTGGCTCGCCCTCACCTTCGCGGGTGTCGAGGCCGAGGCCGTCGACGTGGTGCGCGACCTCATGGCCGATTCCTGGCGCACCTACGAGCGCTACACGGCGCCGCTCGGCGTCGGCTTCATGGTCTCGCCGCTGCGCGGGCACTACGGTCCCGACGTCGACGGCTACGAGTACTCCCGCTGGGGCACGTACCACTTCGCCGACCGCGACGGCATCGGCGTCGACCGCACCGTCGCCACCGGCACGGGCTACACGGGGCAGTACCCCGAGCCGTGGCGCAGCACCTACGAGCGGCTCGAGACCTGCCCCGACGAGCTGCTGCTCTTCTTCCACCACGTGCCCTACGGCCACCGCCTGCACAGCGGTTCCACGGTGATCGAGCACATCTACGACACGCACGTCGAGGGCGCCGCCGAGACCGAGCGGATGCAGCGTGCCTGGCAGGGCGTGCACGGCTCGGTGGACGACGCCCTACACGAGCGGATCGCCGAGCGTCTCGTCGAGCAGGTGCGCTCGGCCGCCGAGTGGCGCGACCAGATCGGCGCGTACTTCCAGCGCAAGTCGGGCGTGCGCGACGAGCGCCTGCCGGCCTGACGCCGGGCACGACGAAGGGGGCCGCTGCGATGCAGCGGCCCCCTCCGCTGCATCGAGTTCCGGCGAAACGTCGTCAAGCGAGCAGCATGACGACGTTCCTCCGGAACTC
>JASCOA010000088.1 GCA_029959365.1 Microbacteriaceae bacterium PS02343
CGGGCGGCCCACATCTCCCCCCCCCCCGGCCCCCCCCGGCCCCGGGCCGCGGCCGGGGGCCGTCGTCGTTGCGCCAGGATGGTGCGATGCCCGTCTCCTGGACCCTCGTCGTGCCCGTGCGGCACCCCGAGCGCGGCAAGAGCCGCCTCGGCGCCGGCGCCGCGGTCGCCCGGGCCATCGCGGCCGACACGCTCGTCGCCGCGGCGCCCTGCGCGGCGCGCCTGCTGCTGGTGACGGATGCGGACGACTGGACCTCGGGCCTGCCCGGCGAGGTGCTGCTGCAGCGCGGCGGCGGACTCGGGGCGGCCGTCGCGGAGGGGATCGTCGCCGCCGGAGCCGGCCCGGTCGCGGTGCTGCTGGGCGACCTGCCGGGGCTGCGGACCGCGGACCTGGCGGCGGCGCTGGCGGGCGCGGAGGCGCATCCGCTCGCCCGCGTTCCGGACCACGAGGGCACCGGCACGACGCTGATCGCAGCGCTGCGCGGCACGGAGCACCGGCCCGCCTTCGGCGCCGGATCGAACGCACGGCACGCGGCAGCCGGCTACGTCGAACTCGCGCTGCCGGCATCGAGCACGCTGCGGCGCGACGTGGACACTGCCGCGGACCTCGCCGCCCTCGCCGCGGAGGGGCTGCTCGGGGCGGCGACCCGGGCCGTGCTCGCGACCTGATCCCGTCGGCGCGGTGCCGAGCGGCCGGAGCGACGGGCGCTCAGCCGCGCCCGAGCCCCAGCGCGATCGCGTCGCGCGCGATCGCCGCGGTCTCGTCGACCGAGGTGAAGAGCAGCGGCCTCGCGAGCACGCGCACGCCCTCGGCCGCGGCGCCGGCGTCCGCGGGGTCGACGAGCCAGCCGTCGAGCAGCTCCGCACCGTAGTGCCGGGCGACCGCCTCGGCGCTCGTCGCGACGCCGATCGCGCTGAGGCAAGCGTCCGCCATGCCGCGCACGACCCGGCCCCCGATGATCGGCGAGAGCCCGACGACCGGCGCCGCGGTGGCGCGCAGCGCCTCGCCAATGCCGGGCACGGCGAGGATCGGGCCGATCGAGACGACCGGGTTCGAGGGGGCGAGCAGCACGATGTCGGCCTCGGCGATGGCCGCGAGCACGCCGGGCGCGGGCGTCGCGGTCTCGATGCCGGCGAGCTCAAAGCGCTCGGCCGGCACGCTCGCGCGGTGCCGGACCCACCACTCCTGGAAGTGCATCCGCCCGTGCTCCGCCGTGTGCACGTGGGTCTCGACCGACTGCTCGCTCATGGGCAGCAGCTCCACGCCGAGCTCCCAGCGGCTCGCGAGGCGGCGCACGACCTCGGCGAGGCCGACGCCCTCGGCCAGCCAGTGCGAGCGGGTGATGCAGGTGCCCAGGTCGCGGTCGCCGAGCGTGAACCAGGGCCAGCCGACGCCCCAGGCGGCCATCTCCTCGGACGCCCGCTCGGACTCGTCGCGACGACCCCAGCCGCGCTCGACGTCGTTCACCCCGGCGAGGGCGTAGAGGATCGAGTCGAGGTCGGGGCAGACGCGCAGGCCGGCGAGCGTGAGGTCGTCGCCGGTGTTGACGATCGCGGTGATCGCGTCGTCGGGGCCCGCGGCGGCGCGCACGCCCCGCAGGAAGCGGGCGCCGCCCACGCCGCCGGCCAGCACGGTGATCCTCATGACGACTCCTCGGTGCCCGCTGCTTCGTAGGCGATGATCGGGCGGCCGGTGGACGGATGCGCGAGCACGGTCGCGCGCACGCCCCAGACCGGGTCGATGACGGCCGGCACGAGCACCTCGGCCGGCGCGCCGCTCGCGACGAGCCGCCCGCGGTCGAGCACGGCGACCGCGTCGGCGTGCGCCGCAGCGAGCGTCAGGTCGTGCAGCGCCGCGACGACCGAGACGCCCTCGGCGGCGAGCTCGCGGGCGAGTCGCAGCGTGGCGAGCTGCGCGGCCACATCGAGATGATTGGTCGGCTCGTCGAGCAGCAGCAGCCGCGGCTGCTGTGCGAGCGCGCGGGCCAGGTGGGCGCGCTGGCGCTGCCCGCCGCTCAGCTCGTCGAGCGGCCGGTCGGCGAGCTCGGCGGCACCGGCCCGGGCGAGCGCAGCCTCGACGGCGGCCTCGTGACCGGTGCCGGGCGCGGCGAAACGGTCGTGGTGCGGCGTGCGGCCGAGCGCCGCGGCCTCGCGCACGGTGAGCGGCAGCTCGCTGCGGCTCTCCTGCTCCAGCAGCGCGACGAGTCGGGCTCGCTCCCGGCGGCCGTAGCCGCCGAGGGGGCGCCCGAGCAGCTCGATGCCGCCGGCGCTCGGCGCGTGCAGCCCGGCGAGCGCGCGCACCAGAGTCGACTTGCCGGCGCCGTTCGGGCCGAGCAGCGCGGTGACGGCCCCCTGCTCGATCGCGAGGTCGATGCCGCGCAGCACCTCGGCGCCGCCGAGCCGCACGCTGAGCCCGCGGACGACCGCCGCGGCGCTCATGCGCGACCCCGGCGGCGCAGCAGCAGCGCGACGAAGACGGGGGTGCCGAGCACCGCGGTGACGATGCCGACGGGCAGCTCGCGAGGATCGAGCAGCGTGCGCGCGGCGGTGTCGGCCCAGACGAGCACGATGGCGCCGGTGAGCGCGGCGAGCGGCAGCAGGCGGCGGTGCCGGGCGCCGACGACGAGGCGCACGGCGTGCGGCACGACCAGGCCGATGAATCCGATCGCGCCGCTGACCGAGACCATCGCGCCGGTGAGCAGCGCGGTGGCGACCATGAGCAGCCAGCGGGTGCGCACCACCGGCACGCCGAGCGCAGCGGCGGCGGTGTCGCCGAAGGCGAAGGCGTCGAGGGTGCGCGCGGAGCGCAGCAGCGGCAGCCCGACGACGAGCAGCGCCCCGGCCGCGATGGCGACGGCGGGCCAGCGGGCGCCGGCGAGCGAGCCGAGCAGCCAGCTCACGATCTCGCGGTAGGAGTCGCCGGTGGCGGTCCAGAAGATCACGAGGCTGGTCAGCGCCGAGCCGAAGGCGCTCACCGCGACGCCGGCCAGGATCATGCGCCCCGGCTCGAGCCCGCGGCCGCCCGCCGAAGCGATGACCAGGGTGAGCGCGAGCGCGGCGAGCGCACCGGCGAAGGCCGCCACCGGCAGCAGCAGGCCGACGCCGAGCAGCAGCACGCCGACCGCGCCGACCGAGGCGCCGGAGGAGAGGCCGAGCAGGTAGGGGTCGGCGAGCCGGTTGCGGGTGACGGCCTGCATCACCGCGCCCGCGAGGGCGAGCCCGGCGCCGACCGCGGCGGCGGTGAGGATGCGCGGCAGCCGCAGCTGCCACACGATCGCCTCATCCAACGGGTCCAGTCCCGATGCGGCACCGGTGAGCCGGGCGAGCACCGCGTCGAGCACGGCCGTGGGCGCCAGGCCCGCCGTGCCGAGCACGGCGGCGACGGCGAGGGTCGCGCACAGCACGACGGCGAGCACGATCGCGAGGGCGACCGTGCCCGTCCTGCCGGCTGCGCGCATCCGCTCAGCCCTGCAGCTGCGCGACGATGCTCTCGACGGCCTCGACGTTGCGCACGCCGCCCTCGCCCGCGGCGAAGGGCACGATCGCGTAGCGCTGCTCGCGCACCGCGGTGAGCTGGGCGAGCGCGGGGTCGGCCTCGAGGGCGGCGATCTTGTCGGCCGCGGTGTTCCACGTCGCGTCGACGAGCACGATGACGTCGGGGTCGGCGGCGGCGATCGCCTCCCAGCCGAGCGGGCTCCAGGTGGCGTCGACGTCGGCGGCGATGTTCGTGAGGCCGGCGGCGTCGAGCATCATCTGCGGGGCGCCGATGCCGGCGCCGACGTAGGGCGTGTCGGCGCCCGACGACCACCAGAGCGCGGTGAGGTCGCCGCCCAGCGGCTCGATCTCGGCGAGCCGCTCCTGCTGGCCGAGCACGAGACCCTCGGCCGCGGCCTCGGCGCCGAGCAGGCTGCCGGCCTCGCGGATCTGGTCGAAGAGCACCTCGAAGGTGAGCGGGTCGGGCTGGTAGCCGGGCTCCTGGCAGGCGGAGGGGGCCACGTAGGTGGCGACGCCGAGGTCGGCGAGCTCGGTTCGCTCGCCCGCGCCGTCGGCGCTGAAGTTCGACTCCCAGCCGCCGAAGACGAGGTCGGGGCGCAGCTCGAGCACGCTCTCCTGGTTCGGCACGTTCGTCGAGAGCACCGGCGGCTCCGCGCCGGCGAGCGCCTCGGGCAGCGGGCCGTCGGCGAAGGCGGTGCCGACGAGGCGGTCGCCGAGGCCGAGGCTCAGCACGAGCTCCGTAGCGGTCGACTTGATCGTGACGATGCGCTCGGGCGGGGCGTCGAGGGTCACCTCGGTGCCGCAGTTGTCGAGGCTGACGGCCTCGGCGCTCGCGTCGGGCGCCTCGGCGTCGGCGTCGGCGGCGGCGGCGCAGCCGGCGAGCAGCAGGACGGCCGCGGCGGCGGCGAGCGGGGGGAGCAGGAGCTGGCGTGCGGGCATGGCGGGACCTCGCTGGAACGGTCGGGGCGGATGACGGTTCGCGAGCACGGTGGGCTGCGGGCTCCCAGCTCGGCAGATCGGCCGCGCGTGCGCTCCGAGGTGCCGGGGAGCGGGGATCGCATCAGCCTAGGGCACCGCCGCGGCGGCGAGCAGCGCGCCGATCTCCCCGACGCCCGGCTCGCCGGGCTGCGGGGAGCGGGCCGGGCCGGGCAGCGCGCCGAGGCTCACCCGCACGAAGGCGCCGCGGTCCGGCGCTCCGGTGGCCTGGAAGGGCGTGCCCGCGGCCACGCGGATGCCGCTCGCGGCGAGGCGCACGATCGCGGTGCGCTCGTCCGCGACCGGGAGCCAGGCGTTGATGCCGTCGCCCGCATCCGCTCGTCCGCCCGCCGCCCGCACTGCGGCAGCCAGCGCCGCCTGCCGTCGCGCGTACTCCTCACGGGCGCCCTGGACGTGCTCGACGGCGTCGTCGTCGGTGAGCAGGTGGTGCAGCATCGTCTGGGTCATGCGGCTGGTCCAGCCCGGGCCGAGGATGCGCCGCGCCACGATCGCGTCGACGAGCCGGGCGGGCCCGCCGAGGGCGGCGATGCGCAGGTCGGGCCCGTGCGACTTCGAGAAGCTGCGCAGGTGCACGACGCGCTCGGGCAACCAGGCGGCGAGGGTGACGTCGGGGGCGTGCGCGATGGCGCCGGAGTGGTCGTCCTCGATGATGATCGTCGCCTCGGCGTGCCGGGACTGCCGGATCACCCGGGCGAGCTCGGCGGCCCGCTCCGCCGTCATCGACACCCCGGTCGGGTTGTGCGCCCGCGGCTGCAGCACGATCGCGACGGGGGAGCGCAGCAGCGCGGCGGCGAGCAGGTCGGGGCGCAGGCCGTGCTCGTCGAGCGGCACGGGCACGCGCTCGGCGCCGACGGCGTCGAGCAGGTCGAGCACGGGCGGGAACCCCGGGTCCTCGACCACGACGCGGTCGCCGTAGCGCAGCAGCAGGTCGAGGGTGCGCGAGATGCCGTCGAGCGCGCCGTCGAGCACGGTGACCGACTCGACGGGCGCCGGCCAGGTGGCCCGCAGCAGCGCCTCGAGCTCGGGGATGACGGGGCGGTCGAGGTAGCTCGCCGTCGCGGCGCCGCTCGAGAGCCGGGCGAGCGCGGGGCCGAGGGGCGGCAGCAGCAGCGGATCGGGGGTGCCGGTCGAGAGGTCGAGCCGGGTCGCGCCGACCTGCCGGGCGAGCGGGCGGAAGCGCGGCGGCAGCCACTGCCGGTCGCCGGCGCGCACGAAGCTGCCGCTGCGGCCCCGCGAGACGATGAGCCCCACACCGGCGAGCGACTGCCACGCCCCGCTGACCGTGGCCGGGCTCACGCCGAGCTCGGTGGCGAGCTCGCGCACGGTGGGCAGCCGGTCGCCCGGGGCGAGCTCGCCGGCGTTGATGAGCCGCGCGATTCCCGCGGCGATGCCGTGCGGCGTGCGCTCCTCCGCTGCGGCCGCCACGACGGCGGCGATCGATCGCCCCACCTTTTACCCCCGCGTCATCGTGAGAAACCGCCGCGAAATGTTCAGCCTCGAAGATAACAAAACGGCGGAGCAGCCGGAGACCCGAACGGACGAAGGGCGACCATGACCGTAGTGCGCGCAGCCATCACCCAGACCACCTGGACCGGCGACAAGGAGTCCATGCTGGCCAAGCACGAGGGCTTCGCCCGCGAGGCCGCCGCGCAGGGGGCGCAGGTCATCTGCTTCCAGGAGCTGTTCTACGGCCCCTACTTCGGCATCACGCAGGAGAAGAAGTACTACGACTACGCCGAGCCGGCCGACGGCCCGATCGTGCAGCGCTTCGCGGCGCTCGCGAAGGAGCTGAACCTGGTGATGGTGCTGCCGATCTACGAGGAGCAGCAGACCGGCGTGTACTACAACACCGCCGTCGTGGTCGACGCGGACGGCACGATCCTGGGCTCGTACCGCAAGCACCACATCCCGCACGTCGAGAAGTTCTGGGAGAAGTTCTACTTCCGCCCGGGCAACCTCGGCTACCCGGTCTTCGACACCGCCGTCGGCAAGGTCGGCGTCATCATCTGCTACGACCGGCACTTCCCGGAGGCGTGGCGCGAGCTGGGCCTGAACGGCGCCCACCTCGCCTTCAACCCCAACGCCACCAAGCCCGGCCTCTCCAACCGGCTCTGGGAGGTCGAGGGCCCCGCCGCCGCCGTGGCCAACGGCTACTTCGTGCTGCAGCCGAACCGCGTCGCCCGCGAGGACAACGAGTACGGCGACGAGGCCGTCGACTTCTACGGCACGAGCCAGATCATCGACCCCCGCGGCAACTTCGTGGGCGAGCGCGGCTCGAGCAGCGACGAGGAGCTGCTCATCCGCGACCTCGAGATGGGCCTGGTGCGCGAGATGCGCGACGACTGGCAGTTCTACCGCGACCGCCGGCCGGACAGCTACGGCGAGATCACGGCGCCGTAAGGGGCGGACGGATGAAGACGCTCATCATCAACGGCACCGTCGTCAGCGCGACCGGCCGATCGCAGGCCGACGTGCTCATCGACGGCGAGACCATCGCCGCCGTGCTCGCGCCCGGCAGCGTGCTGCTCGGTCACGACCTCGCCGCATCCGTCGACCGCGTCATCGACGCACGGGGCAAGTACGTGATCCCCGGCGGCATCGACGCGCACACCCACATGGAGCTGCCCTTCGGCGGCACCGCCGCGAGCGACACCTTCGAGACCGGCACCCGCGCCGCGGCCTGGGGCGGCACGACGAGCATCATCGACTTCGCCGTGCAGAGGACCGGCGAGCGGGTGCAGGACGGGCTCGCCGCCTGGCACGAGAAGGCGGCCGGCGAGTGCGCGGTCGACTACGGCTTCCACCAGATCATCGGCGGCGTCGACGACGCCTCGCTCGCCGCGATGGACACCCTGGTCGACGAGGGCATCACGAGCTTCAAGCTCTTCATGGCCTACCCGGGCGTCTTCTACTCGGACGACGCGCAGATCCTCAAGGCCATGCAGAAGTCCGCCGAGACCGGGCTGCTCACGATGATGCACGCGGAGAACGGCCCGGCCATCGACGTGCTCGCCGAGCAGCTCGCGAAGCAGGCGAAGACGAGCCCGTACTTCCACGGCGTTGCCCGGGCCTGGCAGCTCGAGGAGGAGGCGACCCACCGCGCGATCATGCTCGGCAACCTCACCGGCGCCCCGCTCTACGTCGTGCACGTCAGCGCCAAGCAGGCCGTCGAGCAGCTCGCCTGGGCGCGCGACGACGGGCAGAACGTCTTCGGCGAGACCTGCCCGCAGTACCTCTACCTGTCGCTCGAGGACCAGCTCGGCGCGGTCAGCGAGGAGTGGGGCGAGTTCGAGGGGGCCAAGTGGGTCTGCTCGACGCCGCTGCGCTCGAAGCACGAGGGCCACCAGCACCACATGTGGCAGGCGCTGCGCACGAACGACATCCAGATGGTCTCCACCGACCACTGCCCCTTCTGCATGAAGGGCCAGAAGGAGCTCGGCGCGAACGACTTCCGCGCCATCCCGAACGGCATCGGCAGCGTCGAGCACCGCATGGACCTCATGTACCAGGGCGTCGTCACCGGCCAGATCAGCCTCGAGCGCTGGGTGGAGCTGACCAGCACCACACCGGCGCGCATGTTCGGGCTCCACGGGCGCAAGGGCGTCATCCAGCCCGGCGCCGACGGCGACGTCGTGATCTACGACCCGAACGGCCGCACCACGATCAGCGCCGCGACCCACCACATGAACATGGACCACTCCGCGTGGGAGGGCTTCCAGATCGACGGCCACGTCGACACCGTCATCTCCCGCGGCAAGGTGCTCGTCGACGACGGCGCCTACCTCGGCCGCAAGGGCGACGGCCGCTACCTCAAGCGCGGCCTGAGCCAGTACCTGATCTGAGAGGCGACCACAGCATGGATTTCGGAGCAGTCCTCCAGACCGACCCGCCCGCCAGCCGCACCATCGCGCTCGCCAAGCTCGCCGAGCAGCACGGCTTCAGCCACGTGTGGACCTTCGACTCGCACCTGCTCTGGCAGGAGCCGTACGTCGTGCACAGCGCGATCCTCGCGGAGACCCGCAGGATCACGGTCGGCCCCTTCGTCACGAACCCGGCGACGCGGGACTGGACGGTCACCGCATCCGTCTACGCGACGCTCAACCAGATGTACGGCAACCGCACCATCTGCGGCATCGGCCGCGGCGACAGCGCGGTGCGCACCCTGGGCGGCAAGCCGACGACGCTGCGCGACCTGCGGGAGTCGATCCACGTCATCCGCGAGCTCGCGAACTCGCGCAGCGTCGAGCACCACGGCACCACCATCCGCTTCCCCTGGTCCACCGGCAGCGAGCTCGACGTCTGGGTGGCCGCCTACGGTCCGCTCGCGCTCAAGCTCGCCGGCGAGGTGGGCGACGGCTTCATCCTCCAGCTCGCCGACCTCGACATCGCGAAGTGGATGATCGAGACCGTGCGCACCGCGGCGTCGAACGCCGGGCGCGATCCGATGAGCGTCAAGATCTGCGTCGCGGCGCCCATGTACATCGGTACGGATCGCGAGCACATGCGCGCGCAGACACGGTGGTTCGGCGGCATGGTCGGCAACCACGTGGCCGACATCGTCGCCAAGTACGGCAGCGGCGGCGCCGTGCCCCAGGCGCTCACCGACTACATCGCCGGCCGCGAGGGCTACGACTACAACTCGCACGGCAAGGCCGGCAACGACCACGTCGACTTCGTGCCGGATGAGATCGTCGACCGCTTCTGCGTGCTCGGCACCGCCGAGGAGCACATCGAGAAGCTGCGCGCCCTCGAGGCGCTCGGCATCGACCAGTTCGCCGGCTACCTGCAGCATGACAGCAAGGAGGAGACCCTCCGCGTCTACGGCGAGACGGTCATCCCGGCGCTGCGCAGCACGGTGACGGCGACGTCGTGAGGCGCTGGCGCGCGGCGGGATGGGGCGCCGTCGGCATCCTCGTCCTCGCCGCGGCCTGGGAGCTCTACAAGCTGCTCGGCCCGGCGCAGGGGCTCGTCGTGGGCGCGGAGGGCTCCGAGCTCCTGCTGCTGCCGCGCACGCACGACCGCGCGATGCCGCACCTCTGGGAGATGGGCGCGCGCCTGCTCGCCCCGACGAGCGGCGGCGACACCCCGCCGCTGATCGTCACCGTCGCCGGCGCCGCGGTCACCACGCTCGGCACGGCCGCGGTCGGCTGGCTGCTCGGCGTGCTCGTCGGGGGGCTGCTGGCCATGCTCATGCAGCGCTCCAGGCTCGCCGAGCTGGGGCTGCTGCCCTGGATCGTCGTCAGCCAGACCGTGCCGCTCATCGCCTTCGCCCCGGTGGTCAACAGCATCGGCACGCAGCTCGAGCGCGGCGGCGGCGTCTGGCCGCAGTGGTTCTCGGTGGCGGTCATCGCCTCCTACCTGGCCTTCTTCCCCGTGGCCATCGGGCTGCTGCAGGGGCTCCGCTCGCCGGATGCGATCCACCGCGACCTCATGCGCAGCTACGCCGCCGGCTACTGGCAGACCCTCATCCGCCTGCGCCTGCCCGCCGCCGTGCCGCACCTGCTGCCGGCGCTGCGCCTCGCGGCCGCGAACGCCGTGCTCGGCGCCGTCGTCGCCGAGGTGTCGATCGGGCTGCGCGGCGGCATCGGCCGCATGCTCATCCAGCTCGCCGGGCAGGCGTCGAGCGACCCCGCGGCCCCCTGGGGGCCGACCTTCGGCGCGATCGCCCTCGGGCTCGTCGCCGCCGGCTCCGTGGCGCTCATGGCGCTGGGGCTCCGGAACTACCGCAGAGGCGAGGAGACGGCCTGATGGAGCACGGACGAGCGGATGCGGTGCACGCGGTCGAGGCGAGCGGGGTCGGCAAGGTCTTCGCCGGCCGCTCCGGCGAGGTCGTGGCGCTCACCGACGTGGACCTCACGGTGCGGGCGGGCGAGTTCGTCTCGCTCATCGGCCCCTCCGGCTGCGGCAAGTCGACGCTGCTGCGGCTCATCGCCGACCTCGACGGCGCCTCGAGCGGCGCCCTGACCGTGTTCGGCAAGCCCGCGCATCAGGCGCGGCTCGACCAGGACTACGGCATCGCCTTCCAGCAGGCGGGGCTCCTGCCTTGGCGCACTGTGGCCGAGAACATCGCGCTGCCGCTCGAGCTGCATCGGGTGGGCAAGGAGCAGCGCCGGGCGCGGGTGGCCGAGCTCGCCGAGCTCGTGCACCTGGGCGACTTCGTCGACCGCCACCCCGATCAGCTCTCCGGCGGCATGCAGCAGCGGGTGGCCATCGCCCGGGCGCTCGCGGCGAGCCCGAAGCTGCTGCTCATGGACGAGCCCTTCGGCGCGCTCGACGAGATGACCCGCGAGTACCTGCAGTCCGAGCTCACCCGCATCGCGGCCGAGACGGGCGCCGCCGTCGTCTTCGTCACCCACTCCATCCCCGAGGCGGTGTTCCTCTCCGACCGCGTGGTCGTCATGAGCCCGCGGCCGGGCAGGATCACCGACATCGTCGAGATGCCCTTCGCGGGGGAGCGCGACGAGGCGCTGCGCGAGTCGCCCGCCTACTTCGAGCGCGTCACCGCGGTGCGCGAGGCGCTGCACGGCGCTCCGGTCGAGCGGGCGAACGAGCGATGAGCGCCGTGACGGCGGGAGCCCGGGACGGATGGCTGCGGGTCGCTGCGCCCGTCGCGGTCGGCGTGCTCGGCCTGCTGCTCTGGTTCCTCGTCGTCGACGTGCTCGAGGCGGCGCCCCGTATGCTGCCTAGCCCGATCGCGATCGCCGAGGAGCTGGTGCTGCGCAGCGGCATCATCGCCGAGGACATGGCGGTGACCGCGACGAACGCCCTGCTGGGGCTCGGCGTCGGAGCGGTCGCCGCGCTGGTGCTCGCGGGCCTCGCGATGGCCTCGCGCCCCGTGGACGGCATGCTCGCGCCGATCGTCGCGGCGATCGCGGTCGTCCCGATCGTGGCGGTCACCCCCATCCTCAACACCATGTTCGGGGCGTCGAGCCAGTTCGGCCGCGTCGCGGTCGCCGCGCTCGCCGCCTTCGTGCCGATCTTCGTCAATGTGCTGCGGGGCCTCCGCCAGACCCGGCCCGTGCACCGCGACCTGCTGCGCGCCTCGGCCGCGACCGGCTGGCAGCGCTTCCGCGTGCTGACCCTGCCGACGGCGCTTCCGTACCTGACCACCGGACTCCGCATCGCCGGCTCGCTCGCGGTCATCTCGGCGCTCGTCGCCGAGTACTTCGGCGGCCCGGCCGACGGCATCGGCACGGCCATCGCCACCTACGCGAAGTCCGGTCGGGCCTCCCTCGCCTGGGCCTACGTGGCCGGCGGCATCGCCATCGGGCTCGTGTTCTTCCTCGTCACGGCGCTGCTGGAGCGGCTCGCGACGAGGCGCTCGCCGCAGTGAGCGGCGGGCAGCGCACCGACTGCACCACCCCGGCACCACCCGACGGAAGGAACAGCATGAGTCACAGCATCCGACGCGGCCTCGCGGTCGCGTCAGCCCTCACCGCCACGGTCGCCCTCGCCGCCTGCTCGAGCGGCGGCGAGGCCACGACCGGCGATGACGGGGAGTTCGAGCCGCTCACCGACATCACCCTGCAGCTGCAATGGCTGCCCCAGGCGCAGTTCGCCGGCTACTACGTCGCCCTCGAGCAGGGCTACTTCGAGGAGGAGGGCTTCGAGAACGTCGACATCGTGCCCTCCGGCGGCGACATCGTGCCCCAGGACGCGCTCGTCGCCGGCGACGCCGACTTCGCCGTGGCCTGGGTACCGAAGGTGCTCGGCACGATGGAGGCGAGCGGCGTCGAGCTCACCGACATCGCGCAGGTCTACCAGGCCTCGGGCACCCTGCAGGTCTCCTGGGCGGACAGCGGCATCGAGAGCGTGGCCGACTTCGAGGGTCAGCGCATCGGCTCGTGGGGCTTCGGCAACGAGTGGGAGATCTTCGCCGCCATGGCCGACGAGGGCCTCGACTCGACGACGACCTCGATCGTCACGCAGGACTTCAGCATGAACGCACTGCTCGACGGCGACGTCGACGCGGCGCAGGCGATGACCTACAACGAGTGGGCGCAGGTGCTCGAGACGGTCGACCCGGAGACGGGCGAGCTCTACACCGAGGACGACTTCAACGTGATCTCCTACGAGGACACCGCGGGCGCCATGCTGCAGGACGCGCTGTGGGCCGACACGGAGCGCCTGGAGAGCGACCCGGCCTACGCCGACGCCGCCGTGCGCTTCCTCAAGGCCGTCACGAAGGGCTGGGTCTTCGCCCGCGACAACCCCGAGGAGGCCGCGACAATCGTCTACGACATCGCCGTGAACGCCGAGGCCGCCTTCCCGGTCGGGCCGACCCACCAGCTCTGGCAGATGAACGAGGTCAACAAGCTCATCTGGACGGGCGGCGAGTTCGGCGTCGTCGACTCGGCAGCGTGGGACGCGACCGTCGCCGGCGCGCTCTCCGCGCTCAACCAGGACGGCCTCGAGCTCATCACCGGCGAGCCCGCCGACTCGGCGTACTCGAACGAGTACATCGAGGCGGCGCTCGCCGAGCTCGCCGACGAGGGCGTGGTCGTCGACGGCGCCTACACCCCGATCGACGTGACCCTCACCGAGGGCGGCCAGTAGGCCGCCGTGGGGGGGGGGGGGGGGGGCCCCCCCCCCCCCCCCCCCCCCCCCCCCCCCCGCCCCCCCCCCCGCGCCGCCCCCCCCCCCCCCCCCCCCCCCCCCCC
>JASCOA010000089.1 GCA_029959365.1 Microbacteriaceae bacterium PS02343
CCCCCAGGGGGTGTGTGCGCGCCGGCCCCCCCCCCCCCGGGGGGCGCACACCCGGGGTCGGTCGATCGACGCCTGAGCTGCTGCCCCGGAGCACGGCGGACGCACCGGCTTCGCAGCTGCGTCCGCCCGACGTCCGCGTCGCGCTTCCGTTACGCAGTGTTGCGGAGCGCTGTCGCTCGCCGCGACGGGTTGTTGACACCGGCGAGACGTTTCGCGTTTACTTGCGAGCTATGACCACCCACGCGCTCGCCCTGACCTCCTTCGAGGCTTCTGGGGACGCCGGCATGATGATGCCGGTGCGCTCGGTCATGTGTTGCCGAATGTGCGCTTGATCCACCGATCGCGCCGAGTTCACCCGTCCACGGGTTCCGAACTCCCGGAGTCGCAGCACCGTAACGGTGCCGACCCCGTCTCCCCCAGCAGCAACACCACTCCGGTGAGCAGGTCCGGCGCATCCGCCGCTGCTCCCGATGATCGTGAGGACACTCCGATGACGCTCGTGCAGTTCGACATCAGCACCACCGCCCAGACCACCACCCCCGCCGAGACCGCCGCGCCGCGCCGCCTCCGCTCCGTGCCGCCGGGCACCGAGGCCCGCGGATTCGCCCTCTACGTCGGTATCGACGAGGCCAAGGCCGCCGCGGCCGGCACCGACCTCGGCGCGCTCGTGCAGGCGCTCAAGGAGACGGTCGCCCGCTTCGCCCCCGGCGCCGAGAGCTACGCCGCCGTCGCGCTGGCTCCCGAGGGCGCCGGCGGCCGCGACGTCGACGTCGTGCGCCTGGCCCTGCAGGACCCGGCCGCGCTCGCCAAGCACCGCCCGGCCCCCGAGCCCGTCTCCGAGGCCCGCCAGGGCGTCGTCATCGACATCTCGCGCAAGCGCGTCGTGATCGACGAGGAGACCGCGCCGCTCACCTACAAGGAGTTCGAGCTGCTGCAGTTCCTCGTGCTGCGCGAGGGCCGCACCGTCGAGCGCGCCGAGATCATCGACGGCCTCTGGTCGGACGGCGAGGACGAGGTGCCCAACGAGCGCACCATCGACGTGCACGTGCGCCGCCTGCGCTCGAAGCTCGGCGCCTACGAGGAGATCGTGCGCACGGTGCGCGGCCTCGGCTACCGCTTCGACCGTCACGCCGACGTCTCCATCCGCTACGCCAGCACGCCGACCCCCGCCGTCTTCTGATCGGCCCGAACCCGCGCGACCGCTGCCCCGCAGCAGGGCGCGCGAGTTCGTTTTAACCGACGATTGTCGGTGACTACTCGCCGCTTTGCTAGCGTCTGGGTATGACACGACACGAGGATGTGCCGATCGACGGCGCCATGGAGTCCACCCGCAAGTGGCGCATCATCGGGCCGGGCCTGGTGGTCGCGGCCACCGGCATCGGCGCCGGCGACCTCGTCGCCACACTCGTGGCGGGCAGCCGCTTCGGCTACGGCCTGCTCTGGGCGGCCGTGCTCGGCGTGATCATCAAGATCGCGCTCGTCGAGGGCGCCGGCCGCTGGACGCTGGCCACCGGCAAGAGCATCTTCGAGGGCTGGCGCTCGCTGGGGCTCTGGACCACCGTCTACTTCGCTCCCTACATCGTCATCTGGGGCTTCGTCTACGGCGCCGCCGCGATGTCGAGCACCGCGCTGCCACTGGTCGCCCTCTTCCCCGAGGTCGACCTGCGCGTCTTCGCGATCAGCGCCGGCGTGCTCGGCGCGGCCACCGTCTGGTTCGGCAAGTACCAGGTCTTCGAGAAGCTCATCGCCGTCTTCGTCGGCATCATGTTCGTCACGGTCGTCGGCGCCGCGATCGTGACCCTGCCGAACCTCGGCGACGTGGTGAGCGGGCTCGTGCCGGTCATCCCCGAGGGCGGTCTGTTCTACACGCTCGGCATCGCCGGCGGCGTCGGCGGCACCATCACGCTGGCGGCCTACGGCTACTGGCTGCGCGAGAAGGGCTGGGTGGCGCCGCGCTGGATGAAGGTCATGCGCCTCGACAACGGCGTGGCCTACGTGATGAGCGGCGTCTTCGTCGTCTCGATGCTCATCGTCGGCGCCGAGCTGCTCTACAGCGCCGGCATCACGCTCGCCGACGGCGAGCGCGGCCTGCTCGATCTGGCCGACGTGCTCGGCGAGCGCTACGGCGCCTTCATGGCGACCTTCTTCCTCATCGGCTTCGTGGCCACCTCGTTCTCGTCGATCCTCGGAGTCTGGAACGGCGTCTCGCTGATGTTCGCCGACTTCGTGGGCGAGCTGCGCGGCCTCGACAAGGAGGACCCGCGCCGTCGCATCGGCGGCCTGTACTACCGCATCTTCATCGTGCTGCTGACGGTGCCGCCCATCCCGCTGCTCTTCCTCGACCAGCCGATCGGGTTGATCGTGGCCTACGGCGTGCTGGGCGCGCTGTTCATGCCGTTCCTCGCGATCACGCTGCTCGTGCTGCTCAACTCGAAGCGGGTGCCGAAGCAGTGGCGCAACGGCTGGTTCGCCAACCTCGTGCTGGGCGTCTGCGCGGCGCTCTTCGTCGTGCTCGGCGGCTACCAGCTGCTCTCGGCGATCCCGGGCGTGCTGTAGCCGACCACTCGGACGAGCGGATGGGCCGGGTCGCGATCGCGACTCGGCCCATCCTGCTTCCGTGCCGGCTCAGCGGCGGCCGGCGATGGTGTGCAGTGCGCACTGGGCGAGCAGCAGCTCGCGTTCGATGCGCTGGCGCTCGCGGTGCAGGTGCTGCAGCTCTTCCCGGGTGGGCGCGTGGCGCTCCGGGCGGCGGCTCCAGGCGAGCAGGGCGAGGCCGAGCGCGCGAGCGGCGCGGCGGAGCGCACCGGTACTGGGCGGATGGGTGGTGGCGACGAGCGACGTCGCTGCGGCGTTCATGGTGATGGATTCCTTGTGGATGCGGCGCGCACGGAGGCGCGACGAGACTGGCCCGAGCGGTCGGGCGACGAGGTTCCGCAGCGGCGCAGGGCCGTGACGGGACGGGTCCGATGGCCGCACCGGCCGCGCGACGCGAGGCGTCGGGACGGCGGATGCGCCGGGGACCCGTGACGGGACGTCCGTCCGGCGTGGGCCGCGTGGTGCTGGCTCAGGCCGGGATCGGGGGCTTCTTCTGCAACGTCACCGTGACTCGGTGACGGAGAACGTCAACCGGTCAGGAGGTGAAGCCGCGGAAGAAGCCGGCGGTGCGGAACGCGTCCGCTCGGGTGGTTCGGAAATCGATCATTGCCAGCTCCTTTCGTTGTGTTCGGCGGATTCACAGTAACCACGTGCATGTGCGCACCGCAAGGGCGGCGCGCCGATCCGCTCAGCCGCGCGGGCGGTAGCGGGCGTAGGTCATGCCGTCGGCGTAGGCCTTCGACTCGCGCAGCTCGAGGTTCAGCCGCACCCCGTCGGGCAGCGCGCGGGTGCCGCCGCCGACCAGCACGGGCGCGGCCCAGAGCCGGAACTCGTCGACCAGGCCGGCGCGGATGATCGACGCCGCCAGGGTCGGACCGGAGATCGCGATGATGCCGTCGACCTCGCGCTTGAGCCGCGCGATCTCCGCCAGGTCGAGCTCGGGCACGACCCTGGTGCGCAGGGTGCGCGGCTGCTCGAGCGTGCGCGAGACGACGATCTTGTCGCCGTCGGCCCAGGCCCGGGCGTAGTCGCGCAGGTCCTGCTGCTCGTGGTCGACCCACTCGTCCCAGACCGCCATCTCGTCGTAGATGCGGCGACCCATGATGTCGAGGGTCACCTCGCGCGCCAGCACGAGGGTCTCGGCGAAGACCTCGTCGCTCGGCATGGCGAAGTCGTAGCGCCCGTCGACGTCGTTGATGTAGCCGTCGGCGGACATCAGCATCGCGTACACGATCTCGGCCATGGCGCCGACGCTACGCCCGGGGTGTGGGGAGCGCGAGCGGCAGCAGGCGGACGAGCAGGGCGAGGGCGGCCAGCTCGACGACCGTCTGCGTGACGACGACCAGCGGCACGAGAGGCTCGGGCAGCGCGAGGGCGAGCGGCAGTACCACGAGCGAGTTGCGGGTGACGGCGCTCAACACCAGGGCGCGGCCTCGGGGCGCGTCCAGGCGAGCGGTCCGGGCCACGAGCGCCGTCAGTGCCGTCGCCAGCACGGCGAAGACCCCGAAGAGCAGCGCGGCCGGCAGCAGTCGCGCGAGCGCATCGCCGATGGCGGCGAGCTGCGAGGCGACCACGACGATCAGGGTCGCCATCATGAGCGGCACCATCGCGGCGCCCAGTCCCTCGCCCGCCGCGCGGGCCGGACGCCAGCGCACGGCGGCGGCCTGCAGCGCCGCGGCCACGACGAGCGGCAGCACGATGAGCAGCAGCAGCGCCTCGAGGAAGGGCGCGGGCTCGATCCCGATCCGCCGCCCGGTGACGAGCGGCAGCAGCACCGGCAGCAGTACAGCCTGCCCGACGAGCAGCAGCGGCGCCGCCGCGAGCAGGCGGTCGGCAGCGCCGCCGGCCAGGCGGGTGAAGACGATGACGTAGTCGATGCAGGGCGTCAGCAGCACGAGCGCGGCGCCCAGCAGCACCGCCGGGTCGTGCGCGACGAAGCGGGTCAGCGCCCAGACGAGCACCGGGATCAGCACGAAGTTCACGCCGCCGAGCAGCGCCAGCAGCCTCCAGTCCCGGAGCGCCTCCGCGAGGCGACGGAACGGCACCGCCAGGAACGTGGCCAGCAGCACGAGGCCGAGCAGCGGGGTGATGGCGGGGGCGAGGCCCGCGCTCTGCGGCAGCAGCAGGCCGAGCAGCGCGCCCGCGGCCACGGCGGCCAGCAGGAGCGGTGCCTGGTGCCGCTCCATCCATCCGCTCATCCGTCGAATCTAGGGCTCGCCGGTGTCGGCCGCGGGCGGCAGGATGGGCGCATGCGCTTCACCTTCGACGCCGAGCTCTACCGCTGGGCCGCCCGCAAGGAGCTCTGGACCTTCGTGGACCTGCCCGAGGACGCGGCGGACATGATCCGCGAGGTCGTGGGCGACCAGACCGGCGGCTGGGGCTCGGTGCGCGTGGACGCCCGCATCGGCGGCTCGGAGTTCCGCACCTCGATCTTCCCGGGCGGCGAGAGCGGCACATACCTGCTGCCCGTCAAGAAGGCCGTGCGCGACGCGGAGGGGCTGCTGCTGGGCGACCTCGTCGAGGGCGTCGAGGTGGAGCTGGTCGACTTCTAGTCCGGCGCAGAGCCTCGAGGCGGGGCCCTCGAGGAACCGCTGAGCGGCGGCGACGGGACCGATGCGGTGGTGCGCCTCGGGCGGCGCCGGCATGACGCCGCCTCGCAGCCCCGCCCGGCTGCGCGCCCGCCTCGCGGCGCGGCGCGTCCCGGCCAGGATCACCCGCTCGGCGACCGCTGACGCGACCTGCGGGCGACGCGACGGCGCGGGCGCGGCGCTTGGCTGGGGACCATGACTCTGCGCCGCATGCTCGTCGTCCTGCCGATCGCTGCGCTCTGCCTGCTGCTGAGCTGGCCGCAGGCGCTCGGAGCGCAGCGGCTGCCCGTGGTGGCGCAGCTGATCGCGTTCCGCGCGCCGCTCGCCGCGATGCTCGGGATCGCCGGCCTCGCACTCGTGGTGATCGCCGTCGCGCGGCGCTCGGTGCTGGCCGCCGCGCTGGCGCTGCTGCTCGGCGCGGGCGCCGCCGCGAACGCCGGCGTCGTGCTGAGCCGCGGCGTCCAGGCCGAGACGACGCACGGCGAGCTCGTGGTCGCGAGCTGGAACACCCTCGGCGGGGCCGTCGACGCGGAGACCATCGCGCGGCTCGCGCTGGACGAGCGAGCGGATGCGCTGGTGCTGCCCGAGACGTCGGCGGCGGTCGCCGAGGCGGCCGCCCGCATCGTCTCGGCCGCGGGTCGTCCGATGGCCGCCGGCACCGCGCTCGAGCCCGCCGTCAGCACCGCCGACCCGACCTCCGTGCTCATCGCCGCGTCGCTCGGCGAGTACCGCCAGGACGTCGCCGCCGGGACGACGCCCGCGATCGCCTCCGGGGTCTGGCGCCCGGTCGACGGCGAGGGACCGGTGATCGTCGCCGCGCATCCCTCCCCTCCGATGCCCTGGTCGATGCCGCTCTGGTCGGCCGGGCTCGACTGGGTGGCGGAGCAGTGCGCCGATGCGCAGGCCGTCGTGGCGGGCGACCTCAACGCCACGGTCGACCACTTCGGCACCGGGCTCGGCGGCTGCCGTGGCGCGGCCTCGGCCGCGGGCACCTGGCCGACCGGTGCCCCGGCAGCCCTGGGCGCGCCGATCGATCACGTGCTCGCGGCCGCGGCGTGGAAGGTCGAGTCGCTGCGGGTGATCGAGGGGCTCGACGACGCCGGCAGCGATCACCGGCCCGTAGTGGCCGAGCTCTCGCGGCGCTGAGGCCTCAGGCGAGCAGCAGCTCGAGCCCCGCGTCGCCGAGCGCGGCCGCGGCGTCGGCGGGCAGCGCGGCGTCGGTGACGACGGCGTCGAGCTCGTCGAGGCGCAGCGCGCGGTACTTGCCGAAGCGGCCGAACTTGGTGCTGTCGGCGAGCAGCACCGATCGCTCGGCGGCGGCGACCGCGGCGCGCTTCGCCTCGATCTTGGCCTCGACCGGTGTCGTGACGCCGTGCTGGAGGTCCCAGGAGCTCGAGGAGATGAAGGCCAGATCGAGCGAGAGCTCGGCGAGGGCGAGGCCGGCGAGCCGGCCCATCGTCGACAGGTTCGCCTTCTCGACGCGGCCGCCGATGCAGATGAGGTCGACGCCCGGGTGGTCGAGGAAGGCCTGCACTGTGGCGAGGTCGTTGGTGACGACGGTGAGGTCGGCGACCTCCTCGAGGAAGGGGCGCATCGCCTGCACGGTCGTGCCCGCATCCAGGTAGACGGTCATCGCGTCGCGCACCATCCCGGCGGCGAGACGGGCGATGGCGGCCTTCTCGGCCACATCCGCCTCCTGCTTCTCGGCCCGGCTGGGCTCGGCGAGCAGCCGCGAGACGAGCTTGGCGCCGCCCGGGGTGGCGCTGACGCGACCCTGCTCCTCGAGCACGGCGACATCGCGGCGCACGGTCATGGAGCTCACGCCGAGCAGCTCGGTGAGCTGCCGGTAGCTGAGCACGCGCTCCCGCTGCAGGTGGCGGACGATGGTCTCGCGGCGCTGCTCGGGGATCATCGGCGCCGTCTGCGACATCGACCCTGCCTTCCTCGCGTCGGTCAGCCTACTGGCGCGGGCGTCCACGGGGTGCCCCAGCGCTCGGTGATGGCGAGCACCTGCTCGGCGGGGATGAGGTTGCGCTCGAGGCCCTGCGTGAGCAGCGCGATGCGGCAGGCCTCCTCCAGCTCGATGGCGCTGTCGACCGCCCGCTCGACGGTCTCGCCGCTGACGACCGCGCCGTGGTTGGCGAGCAGGGCCGCGTGGAACGGATGCGGGCTGTCGGTGATCAGCGCGCCCATCGCGGGATCACCGGGCGCCGCGAAGGGGAGCAGCGGCACCTGGCCCACCCGCATGAGCGAGTAGGGCGTGAGCGGCGGCACCGCCGAGTGCTCGGCCCACGGAGCGAGGCAGGAGAGCGCCACCGCGGAGGGCGAATGCACGTGCACGACCGCCGTGTGCGAGGGGTTCTTGGCGTAGAGCGCGAGGTGCAGCGACACCTCCTTCGAGGGCTTCGCGCCCTCGATGCGCTCGCCGTCGAGGCCGAGCACGGCCAGGTCGGGCAGCTGCAGCGCGCCGAGCTGCGTGCCGGTGCCCGTCATGAGGATGCTGTCGCCCTCGCGCACGCTGAGGTTGCCCGAGCTGCCGGGGCTGAGACCCGCGTCGACGAGGGCGCGACCCGCGGCGATGAGCCTGTGCACGGCGCTCACGGCAGCTGCTCCCACGCGCTCGAGAACAGGTCGACCGCACCGAAGTTGCCGCTCTTCAGCACGATCGCGAGCTCGCGGCCGCCCTCGGCGACCGCCGCGCTCCAGCACACGCCGGGCGCGAGCTGCGGCCCGATGCGCAGCAGATCGACGCCGAGCGCCTTGACGACGGCGCCGCTGGTCTCACCGCCGGCGACGATGACGCGGTCGACCTCGCCGGCCAGCGTGGCGACGAGCGTCGAGAGCACCAGCTCGACGGCCTCCGCCGAGGCGCCGCCGTCGGCGGTCACGTCGGCGAGCTCGCCGACCGAGTAGACGACGGGCACGGCGTCGGCGTCGAGGCCGCGCACCCACGCGGCGAGCGCCGCGACCTCGGCGGCGGGGTCGGCGAGCGCGCTCGCGACGTCGACCTTGCGCAGCGGGTGGCCCTGCTCGCGCGCATCGGCGACCTGGCCGCGGGTGGCGGCGGAGGCGGAGCCGCAGACGACGAGACGGCGGCCGGCGAAGCGGGGGAACGCATCCGCTCGTCCGCTCGATGCGGGCGTCAGCCCGATCGCGAGCCCGGCGCCGCCGGAGAGCAGGCGCAGGTCGGCGGAGGCCGCCGCGATGGTGCGCAGGTCGTCGTCGTCGACCGCGTCGACCACGAGGTAGCCGGCGGGGGCCGCCGCGATGGCCGCGCGGAGGGCCTCGACGCCGGAGCGCACGGTGGCGAGCGGGATCTCGGAGAGGGCCGCTCGCGTCTGGGGCGTCAGCAGCTCGGCCAGACGCGAGCGGGTCATGGGCGTGAGCGGGTGCTGCCGCATCGGCGACTGCTCGAGCAGCTGCCCGTTCACGAAGAGCAGGCCGCCCTCGACCGTGCGGCCGTTGGCGGGGAAGGCGGGCACGACGACCGTGCGGTCGACGCCGAGTCGCGCCGCGGCCGCGTCGAGCACGGGGCCGATGTTGCCCTCATCGGTGGAGTCGAAGGTGGAGCAGTACTTGACGTAGAGGCGCTCGGCGCCCCAGCCGAGCAGGCGGTCGATCGCGGCCTCGCTCTCGGCGACGGCCTGCGCGACCGGCGCGGTGCGGGTCTTGAGGGCGACGACGACCGCGTCGAGGCCCTCGAGCAGGACGGGATCGACGGGGCGGTCCTCGATCACGACGGCGGCGCTGAAGCCGCGCGTGGTGAGCGTGGTGGCGAGATCGGTCGCGCCCGTGAAGTCGTCGGCGACGGCGCCGATGTGCATGGTGGACCTCTTCGTGTCTGCGGTGCGCCCGGGATGATGCGGGCCGGACCATCACAGCATATGTGACGATTTGGTGCGATCTTTGACTTTCTGTGAATGACGGATACAGTTGCTGCGCTCGCCCTCGCTCCGCCGCAGGGCCCATGAACGAACAGGAACAACGGTGATCCAGAGCCCGAAGCCGCGCCGCAGCGCACCCATCCGCGTGCTCCTCACGGGCGCCAACGGCGGCTACGGCCGCACGCTGCTCGACCAGCTGCGCCGGCTGCCCGACATGACCGCCACCCAGCTGGTCGATCCCGACATCGCCGGCGTCACCCGTATGCTGCTCGAGCTCGGCACGCCCGAGAGCGGCATCGCGACGCCCGCTACCGCGGCCGAGACCGCCGCGGCCCTCGCCGCCGGCAAGGTCGCGGCCGTCGCGAGTGGCGACGCGATCGACTGGAGCGCCGTCGACGTGCTCGTCGAGGCCACCGGCCGCGTCGAGGCCGGCCACGCCTACGCCGACACCGCGCTCGAGCGGGGCGCCCACGTCGTCATGGTCAGCAAGGAGATCGAGTCGGTGGCTGGCGTCGCGCTCGCCGCCAAGGCCCGCGCGAAGGGGCTGCGCTACCTGCCGGGCGACGGCGACCAGCCGGCCGACCTCATCCGCCTCGTCGCCTGGGTGCTCGACTGCGGTTTCGACATCGTCGCCCTCGGCAAGTCGAGCGAGTACGACCTGAACTTCGACCCGGCGACCGGCGTCGTGAACCAGAACGGCATCGAGATCGACGCCCCCGCGCTCGCCGGCCTGCTCGCCCTCGGCGACGACCAGCACGCGACTCTCGCCGCCCGCGCCGACGCCGTCGCGTCGCTCAAGCGCAGCGCGGCCGCCGACTACTGCGAGATGAACGTGGTGTCGCTCTACACGGGCGGCGTCGCCGACGTGGAGGGCATGCACTACCCCGTCGCACGCCCCGACGAGCTCGCCGACCTCTACGCCGAGCGCGAGCACGGCGGGCTCATCGGCCGCACCGGTGCCGTGGACGTCTTCTCGATGCTGCGCCTGCCCGGCGAGGCGAGCTTCGCCGGCGGCGTCTTCGCCATCGTGCGCACCGGCGACCCGGTCACCTGGGAGATCCTGCGCGGCAAGGGCCACGTGGTCAGCCGCGACGGCCGTTACGCCGCCATCTACTGGCCGTACCACTACATGGGCATCGAGACGCCGTTGACGATCGCCGCCGCGGTCGACGGCACCGCCACCACGCCCGAGCCGCGCCAGCACACGATCCTGGCCGCCCGCGCGATCGGCGACCTCGAGCCCGGCACCGCCTTCCGCGTCGAGGGCCACCACCACGAGATCGCGGGCGTCGCCCCGGTCATCGTCGACCCAGACGCCGGCGAGATCGCCCCGTACTACCTGCTCTCCGGCGCCACCCTGCGCCGGCCGGTCGCCGCGGGCTCGCTCGTGACCCTCGACGACCTCGAGGGAGCACCCGAGGCGGCCCTCGCCGCCTACCGCTCCGGACTCGCGCTCACGCGCTGACCCCTCACCCCGACACAGGAGATCGACGACGATGCACCTTCACCACCACCCCATGACCGAGCGGATGGGGGCCCGCCCGTGAACGTCGAGATCGTCGCCCTCGTCGTGCTGGTCGCCGTCTTCGCGATCTCGGCGATCCGCAACGTGCACATGGGCGCCCTGGCGTTCGTCGCCGCGCTCCTGGTCGGCGTGCTGCTCGTCGGCGAGCCGCTCGACGACGTGCTCGGCGGCTTCCCCGTCGACGCCCTGCTCATCCTGCTCGGCATCACCTACCTGTTCGGCATCGCCCGCACGGTCGGCGCCGTCGACTGGCTGGTCGACCGCTCGGTGCGCCTGATCGGCGACCGGGTCGCGCTCATCCCCTGGGCCATGTGGATCGTCGGCACCCTCGTGGCCTGCCTCGGCACCTCGCACGCGGCCTTCACGATCGTGCCGATCGCGATGAGCCTGGCGCACAAGCACCGCATCCACTCGACGATGATGGGCCTCGTCATGAGCTCGGCCATCGTCGGCGGCGCGCTCGCCCCGACGAGCATCGTCGGCATCACGGTCATGACGGTCGCCAACACGGCCGGCATCCCCTACAACCCGGCGCTCATGTTCGCCCTCTCGGTGGGCGTCAACGCGCTCGTCGTGCTCGTCGCCTTCTTCCTCTTCGGCGGACGCGAGCTCATCGCGCGCGGCCGGGCCGCGAAGCGGAACGCTGCGGAGAGCGGCCCGCTCGGCAACGGCGGGGGCACCGGCTCCACCGCCGTGCTCACCGAGACCGCCCCGGTCAAGCTCACCGGCTACGGTGCGCTGACGCTCGTGGCGATCCCCGTGCTCGTGGTGCTGTTCTTCACGCTCACGCTCAACGACGTCGACCTCAACCTCGGCGCCGTCGCGCTCACCCTGGCCGTGCTGCTCGCCTTCATCAACCCGAAGGTCGGCAAGGAGGCGCTCGGCAAGGTCGACTGGAACACGATCCTGCTGCTCGGCGGCATCATCACCTACGTCGGCGTGCTCACCCGCCTCGGCGCGATCGACCAGCTCGGCGAGTTCGCGCGCTCGGTGGACGAGCCGCTCATCGCCGCGTTCGTCATGTGCGTCATCGCCGCGCTCGTGTCGGCCTTCGCCTCGACCATCGGCATCATCGGCGCCCTCGTGCCGCTGGCCGTGCCGCTGCTGATCCCCGGCGGCGGGCTCGAGATGACCGGCTTCCTCTACGCCCTGGCCATCTCGGCCTCGCTCGTCGACTGCGCGCCCTTCGGCACCACCGGCGCGACGATCGTCGCCTCGACGCACGAGTCCGACCGACCGATGGTCTACCGGCACCTCACCATCTGGGGCCTCACCATGGTGGTCGTCGGGCCGGTAATCACGCTGGCGCTCTTCGTGGTGCCGTTCCTCTGGGCCTAGGCCACCGCATCCGCTCGTACGGCGGCGCTCCTCCTCGCGAGGCGCGCCGCCGTTCGACGTTCCGAAGGCGCTACGCCGACTCGCGCAGCACCAGCGTGCGGGTCACCGCCCGCGGCTCGGGCCGGTCGCCGCGCAGCAGGGCCTCCGCGAGCTCGACGGCCTGCGCGGCGAGATCGGCGAGGTCGATGGCGAGGGTGCTGAGCGAGGGGGTGACGAGGGCGCTCACGTCGAGGCCGTCCATGCCGATGACGGCGACGTCGTCGGGCACCCGCACGCCGCGCGCCCGCAGCCCGCGCAGGGCGCCGATCGCCAGCACGTCGTTGAAGACGAGCACGGCATCGACGTCGGGGGCCGCGTCGAGCAGCGCCTCGGCCGCACCGACGCCGCCGGCCGAGTCGTGGTCGGCGGCGATGACGAGCGGATGCATCCCGTGCTCCCCCAGCACCCCCGCGTAGGTCTCCGCCCGGCCAGTGCGGCTCGGACCGGCGTCGATCATGCCGATGCGGCGGCGCCCGGCGCGCAGCAGGTGCTCGATGGCGGCACGGATGGCGGCGGCGTCGTCGATGCCGATCGAGGCGTCCCGCTCATCCGCCGGCGGCTTGCGATGGCCGACGCCGACCTGCACGACGGGGATGCCGCCGAGCGCGGAGCGGAGCTCGCCGAGCGGCATGAGCGAGACCACGGCGTCGACCCGCAGCGCCAGCGACGCCAGGTGGGTGGCCGCGACGACCGGGTCGTCGCCGAGATCGCTGAGCAGCACGCCCCAGCCGCGACCCGCGGCGGCGCGCGAGAACTCGCTGGCGAGCTCCGGGTAGTAGGGGTTGCGCAGGTCGTCGACGACGAGTCCGACGGTCACCTCGCGGCCGCGCACCAGCCCCTGCGCGGCGCGATTGGGCCGGTAGTTGAGACCGCGGGCGACCTCGAGCACGCGCTCGCGGGTGGCGGCGTTCACCCCCGGCAGGTCGTTCATCGCGCGGGTCACCGTCTGGCGCGAGACGCCGGCCGCGGCGGCCACGTCGAGGATCGTCGCGGGCTTCGCGGAGGCGGCGGGCCGGGCCTTCGCAGCGGCCTCCGAGGGCGCCGCGGACTCCTCTGGCGGCGGGCTCGGATGCGTTGTCACGGCCTCAGGATACTGATACGTTCACCTCGGCCGTGAACGTTCACGGCTGCTCGCGTCGTGAACGTTCACGACGCCCACCCCACCACCGCAGGCCCGCG
>JASCOA010000008.1 GCA_029959365.1 Microbacteriaceae bacterium PS02343
GCGCCGGCCCGCGCCCGCCGAAGTCCGCCCCGCCCGCCCCGCGCCCAGCTCCGGCACCCCCGACCACCCGCCCCGCCCCGCCGTAGAATCGCCGCATGCCCGCCGCCGAGTCCGCGCCCCCGCAGCGCGGCGGGGCGCACAAGGTGCTCAACAACAACGTCGTCATCACCGTCGACCCGCAGGGCCGCGAGCGCGTGCTGATGGGCCGCGGCCTGGGCTTCCAGCTGCGGCCCGACTCGGTGATCGACTTCGCGAAGGTCGAGAAGACCTTCGTGCTCGACGCCGGCGCCGATCCGGCGCACGCCGCCGCGGTGCTGACGGCCACCCCGTACCCGGTCGTCGAGGCGGTCACCGAGGGCATCGAGCAGGCGGAGCGCGCCCTCGGCCGCGATCTCGGGCGGCACGTGGCGGTCGCGATCATCGACCACGTCGGCTTCGTGCTCGAGCGGCTGCGGAAAGGCGTGCGCATCCCCGCCGCCTCGATGCCCGAGCTGGGCGTGCTCTACCCCGAGGAGTTCGGCGCCGCCCAGGCGCTCGCCGCCTACCTGGAGCAGCGGCTCGACGTGCGCTTCCCGACCGAGGAGTCGGTGTTCCTCACCACCCACCTGCTGAATGCCACGCGCGACGAGCCGAACGGCACCGCGGCGCTGCTGTTCCGCCGCGTGCAGCACGTGGTGTCGACGATCGAGAGCCGCTACGGCATCGAGCTCGACACGCAGGGCGCCGACTACGCGCGCTTCATCCTGCACGTCAAGTTCCTGCTGCAGCGGCTCGTCTCGCAGACGATGCTGCGCGGCGGCGACAGCTCCTTCTACGACTTCGCGGTGCAGCGCTACCCCGAGGCCCACGCCTGCGCGGTCGACGTGCGCGACTACGTGCTCGCCTCCACCGGCTCGACCCTCACCGACGAGGAGATGCTCTACCTCATCGTGCACATCGAGCGCCTCACGCAGCGCGTCGCCGAAGCGGATGCGCCCACCCCGCCCCCCGGCGAGCGAGCGGATGCGGAACCGCCGTCACCGCCCGCCTGACCGGTCGCACCCCGCCCGGCACCGCGCATCCGCTGTGCTAACGTGACCGCTGCGGAACGCTGCAGTTCCGCCGGATTCCACTCGGATCGTTACTGCACGGCAGGCGAAACCTGAGCTCACGAAGGTCGACAGACCCTCGTCACGAGCTCAGGTTTTTTTGTTGCCCGAAAGCCGGTCGGAGGGGCTCCGCGAGAAGCAGGCCGCATCGCAGCGGCGAAAGGATCCCCCACCCCACATGGATTACCCGAAGACCGCAGCCGGCGTGCTGAAGTCCGTCGGCGGCGAGGAGAACGTGCAGTCGCTCGTGCACTGCGCCACCCGCCTCCGCTTCGTGCTCAAGGACACCGCCAAGGCCGACACCGCCGCGGTGCGCGCCACCCCCGGCGTCATCACCACCGCCGAGGCCGGCGGCCAGTACCAGGTCGTCATCGGCAACGAGGTGCCCGAGGTCTTCGCTGCGATCACCGCGGCGGCGCCCCGCCTCGCGCCGGCCGGCACCGAGACCGCGACGGCGACCGAGGACGGCCCGAAGGGCAACATCCTCAACCGCTTCATCGCGATGATCTCGGCGATCTTCCTGCCCTTCGTGTGGGTGCTCGCGGGCACCGGACTGCTCAAGGCGTTCCTCGCCGCGGCCACCACCTTCGGCTGGCTCGACGCGACCACGACCACCTACACGGTGCTCAACGCCGCGGGCGACGCGTTCATCAACTTCCTGCCGCTGGCGATCGCCATCACCGCGGCGAAGTACTTCAACGCCAACCAGTTCACCTCGCTGGCCATCGCCGGCGCGCTGGTCTACCCGGCGATCGTGGCGCTCAACGGCGCTCCCGACCTCACCTTCTTCGGCATCCCGCTGGTCATGGTCAGCTACGTCTCGAGCGTGATCCCCGTGATCATCATCGTGTGGCTGCAGGGCTACGCCGAGCGCTTCCTGCTGAAGGTGCTGCACTCCTCCGTGCGCCGCTTCCTCACCCCGCTGATCGTCGTCACCCTCGCGGTGCCGCTGACGCTGCTGGTGGTCGGGCCGATCTCCAACCTGCTCTCGAGCGGCATCGGCGACGGAATCTCGTGGGTCTTCGACACCGTGCCGTGGCTCGGCGGCGCCATCATGGGCGGCGTCTGGCAGGTGCTCGTCATGTTCGGCCTGCACTGGGGCCTCGTGCCGATCATGCTCGTGGAGATCGCGGCCGGCAACGGCAGCGACCTGCTCGCCCCGGTCTTCGCCGCCGTGCTCGCGCAGTCGGCCGCCACCCTCGCGGTGCTCATCCGCGCCCGCTCCGCCGCGCTCAAGCAGCTCGCCGGTCCGGCCGCGTTCTCCGGCTTCCTCGCGGGCATCACCGAGCCGGCCATCTACGGCGTCAACCTGCCGCTCAAGAAGCCGTTCGTCTTCGGCATCGTCGGCGGCGTCGTCGGCGGCGCGATCATCGCGGCCGGCGGCTCGGCGGCCAGCGCCTTCGTCTTCCCGTCGCTGCTCGGCATCCCCTCGCTGCTCGGCATCGGCAACGTCGCGACGCTCTTCATCGGCATCGCGGTCGCCGTGGCGATCGCCTTCACCCTCACGATGGTCTTCGGCTTCAAGGAGCCCGAGGCCGCCGCTCCCGCCGCCGCCGAGTCGGCGGACGACGTCGACCTCGACGTGCGCAGCCCCCTCGACGGCACCATCGTGCCGCTCGACGAGGTCGGCGACACCGTCTTCGCCTCGGGTGCCCTGGGCCGCGGCGTCGGCATCGCGCCGACCGCCGGCACCGTCTACGCGCCGTTCGCGGGCGAGGTCGTCGCGGTCTTCCCGACCGGCCACGCGATCGGACTGCGCGCGGCCAACGGCGCCGAGCTGCTCATCCACATCGGCGTCAACACCGTCAAGCTCGGCGGACGGCACTTCGCCGTCAAGGTCGAGCAGGGCCAGCGGGTCGCCGCGGGCGACGTGCTCATCGAGTTCGACCGCGCGGCCATCCTCGAGGCGGGCTACGACCTCACCAGCCCGGTGATCGTGACCAACGGCGAGCAGTTCGCCATCGCAGCGGAGCCCGCCGCGGGCGCCGTCCAGCACGGCGAGGCGCTCTACCTCGCCGTCGCCGCCGCCCCCGCGCAGTAGGCACGACCCGCAGCAGTACCGAGCGGAGGGGGAGAGCGGATGCGCATCCGCTCTCCCCGCATCCGCTCGCCCGAGCGAAGCAACCGACCGACCGGGCGGACCACCCGCTCGCCGGAGCGGTGCATCCGCTCGACCCGCAATGAACGCAGTGAACCAGGAGCGACCATGACCACCATCTCCTTCCCCGACGGATTCCTCTGGGGCGGCGCGACCGCCGCCAACCAGATCGAGGGCGGCTACGCCGAGGGCGGCAAGGGCCTGTCCATCCAGGACGTGCTGCCCGGCGGCGGCATCGGCTCGCCCCGCACCGAGGGAGCGACCCCCGACAACCTCAAGCTCGAGGCGATCGACTTCTACCACCGCTACGCGGAGGACATCGCCCTCTTCGCCGAGATGGGCTTCAGCACCTTCCGCTTCTCCATCGCATGGAGCCGCATCTTCCCGAAGGGCGACGAGCTCGAGCCCAACGAGGAGGGCCTGGCCTTCTACGACCGCGTGCTCGACGAGCTCGAGAAGCACGGCATCGAGCCGCTCGTCACGATCTCGCACTACGAGACCCCGCTGCACCTCGCCGAGCAGTACGACGGCTGGGTCAGCCGCGACCTGATCGGCTTCTACGAGCGCTACGCCCGCGTGCTCTTCGAGCGCTTCGGCTCGCGGGTCAAGTACTGGCTCACCTTCAACGAGATCAACTCGGTGCTGCACGCGCCCTTCATGAGCGGCGGCATCAACACGCCCGCCGAGCAGCTGAGCAAGCAGGACCTCTACCAGGCGATCCACCACGAGCTCGTCGCCAGCGCCTCCGCGACGCGCATCGCGCGCGAGGTGAATACGAACATCCAGATCGGCTGCATGGTGCTCTCCATGCCGACGTACCCGCTCACCCCGGCGCCGGCCGACGTGCTCAAGGCGCAGGCCACCGAGAAGGAGAGCCTGGTGTTCGGCGACGTGCACACGCGCGGCGAGTACCCGGGCTACTTCCTGCGCGCGCTGCGCGAGCAGGGCGTCGAGCTGCAGATCACCGACGAGGACCGCGAGACGCTCAAGCACACGGTCGACTTCGTGTCGTTCAGCTACTACATGAGCGTGGCCGACACCGCCGACGAGTCGAAGCGCATCACGGGTCCCGGCAACATCCTGGGCGGCGTCGCCAACCCGACGCTCGAGGCGAGCGAGTGGGGCTGGCAGATCGACCCGGTCGGCCTGCGCATCACGCTCAACCAGTTCTGGGAGCGCTGGCAGAAGCCGCTCTTCATCGTCGAGAACGGCCTGGGCGCGCGCGACCAGCTCGTCGAGATCGACGGCGTCAAGACGGTGCAGGACGACTACCGCATCGCCTACCTCAACGACCACCTCGTGCAGGTGGGCGAGGCCCTCGAGGACGGCGTCGACGTGCTCGGCTACACCAGCTGGGGCTGCATCGACTGCGTCAGCGCCAGCACCGCCCAGCTGAGCAAGCGATACGGTTTCATCTACGTGGACCGCAACGACGACGGCTCCGGAACGCTCGAGCGCTACAAGAAGCAGTCCTTCGACTGGTACGCCGAGGTCATCCGCAGCAACGGCGCGAGCCTCACCCGCTGACCCCCGACGACCGGCGCCCGAGCCAGCGTGCTCGGGCGCCCTGGAGACACCCCTTGACCTTCCGCCAGCGCATCGCCTTCCTCGACGTGGACGGCACGATCATCGACCACGGCGAGCGCATCGCCCCCTCCACGATCGAGGCCATCCGCACCGCGCGGGCCAACGGGCACCTCGTGTACGTGTCGACCGGGCGCGCGGCCACCGAGATCTACCCGATCATCAGCGACATCGGCTTCGACGGCGCTGTGCTCGCCGGCGGCGGCTTCGCCCGCGTCGGCGAGGAGCTCGTCATCGCGCGCACCATGCCGCAGCAGGCGACCGAGCGGATGGTCGACTGGTTCGAGCAGGCCGGTTACGACTTCTACCTGCAGTCCTTCACCGACCTCTTCCCGAGCCCGGGTGTGCGCGACCGCTTCTCGCACTACCTCGACGCCGACCGCGGCGCCGGCGGCCCCGACTCGGTGGTCGACGGAGGCGAGGAGCACCCGGCGCTGCGGCGCTTCGCGGATGTACGGCCCTACCCGGGCGAGGGCATCGCCAAGGCGGTGTTCCTCGGCGACGACGAGACCGCCTACGACCGCGCGGTCGAGGCCTTCGCGGGCGAGTTCCACGTCATCACGGGCACCATCCCGCACCTGGGCCGCGGCGCCGGCGAGGTCACGCTGCACGGCGTCAACAAGGGCACGACGATCGTGCAGCTGCTCGAGCACCTGGGCCTCGACCTGGCCGACTCGATCGGCATCGGCGACAACGGCAACGACGTCGAGATGCTGCAGCTCTGCGGCGTCGGCATCGCGATGGGCAACGCCGCGGACGAGATCAAGGCGCACGCCGACGAGGTCACCACCGCGGTGCTCGACGACGGCATCTGGAACGCGTTCCGCAAGCACGGTCTGGTGTGAACGGGTCCGGGGCGCGTGCGCGCTCCTCCGCCCTGCTCCTCGTCACCGTGCTCGTCGTCGCGGCGAACCTGCGCGCCCCGATCACGTCGGTCGGCCCGGTGCTCGAACCGCTCGCCGAGGGCACCGGTCTGACCGAGTCGCAGCTCGGGCTGCTCGGCGCGATCCCGCTGCTCGCCTTCGCCGCGGTGAGCCCGCTGGTGCACGCGCTGGCCAGCCGCGTGGGCCGCGAGCGCGCGGTGGCGCTGGCGCTGCTCGTGCTGACCGTCGCGACGGTCTACCGCTCGCTGCCGCTGCCGGGTGCGCTCTGGTTCGGCACCGTGGCGATCGGCGCCGCGATCGCGGTGGGCAACGTGCTCGTGCCGGCGATCGTGAAGGCCGACTTCCCGGGCCGCGTCGCCCGCGCGACCGGCGCCTACTCGGCGGTGCTCAGCGCCTTCGCCGCCATCGCCTCGGGGCTCGCACTGCCCATCGCGCACGCCGCCGGGTGGCAGGCTGCCATCGGCTGCTGGGCGCTGCTCTCGGTGGTGGCCCTGCTCGTCTGGCTGCCGCGGCTGCGCGGCACCGCGCCGCAGCAGCGCGTCGCGGCCGCGAAGCCCGCCGGCTCGATGTGGACCTCGCCGCTCGCCTGGCAGGTGGCCGTCTACATGGGCTCGCAGTCGACCGTGTTCTACCTGCTCGTCACCTGGCTGCCTACGATCGAGCGCTCGATCGGCGTCGATCCGGTCGCCGCTGGCTGGCACCTCTTCGGCTTCCAGGCGGTCGGCATCGTCGCGGGCCTGGCGATCACTGCCGCGCTGCACGGGAGAGCGGATCTGCGGCTCGCCGCCGCCGGCGTCGCCGGTCTCATGCTGCTCGCCATGGCGGGCCTGCTGCTCGCGCCCGGCGTCTCCCTGCTCTGGGTGCTGCTGGCCGGCCTCGGCACCGGCTCGTCGATCGTCGTGGCCCTCACCCTCATCGCCCAGCGCGCCCGCAGCGCCGGCGACGCGGGCCGGCTCTCGGGCATGGCGCAGGGCGTCGGCTACCTGCTCGCCGCGATGGGCCCGGCGGGCGCCGGGGTGCTGCTCGAGGCCACGGGGGACTGGCGCCTGCTCGCGGTGGCGACCGCCGTCGTCGCCGCGGTGCAGCTCGTGTTCGGGCTGCTGGCCGGGCGCGACCGCGTGACGCACGCGGGGTGAGGCGCACCGCATCCGCTCGTCGCCCGTGAGCGCTGTCAACTTAGTTGACACCCGCGTTGCGCACGGGCAGGATCGAGTCGCGTCATCGTCGACGCCCCCGACCCGAAAGGCACCCCATGAGCGAGATCCTCACCTCCAAGGCCACCGTCGGCACCTGGCTCGACCACCCGGTGGGCGGCGAGCTGCTGCGCGGCCTGCTCGCCCAGGGCGGCCAGAGCGCCGAGGCGCTCGCCCCGGCACGCAGCCTGCCGCTGCGCCAGCTCGTCGCGATGAGCAACGGGGCCCTGCCCGCCGAGGTCGTCGAGCACCTGGTGCGCGGCGCGAACGGCGGCGAGCTGCCGCCCGAGGAGACCGCCGAGGACGAGGTCGTCGAGCTGCCGAGCGGTGCCCGCTTCGCCGGTCGCACCGTCATCGTCACGGGCGCTGGCTCGGGCATCGGCAAGGCCACGGCCGAGCGCATCCTGCGTGAGGGCGGCCGCGTCATCGCCGTCGACATCGCCGAGGACCGCCTCGCCGCCCTGACCGGCGACGTCGTCGCGGTCGCCGGCGACATCACCAAGCAGGACGACATCGACCGCATCGTCGCCGCGGCGGGCGAGCGCATCGACGGCCTCGCGAACATCGCCGGCATCATGGACGACATGACCCCGGTGCACGAGGTCGGCGACGACGTCTGGCGCCGCGTCTTCGCGGTCAACGTCGACGGCACCTTCCTGCTCAGCCGCGCCGTCATCCCCGTGATGCTGGCCGCAGGCAAGGGCTCGATCGTCAACATCGCCAGCGAGGCGGGCCTGCGCGGCTCCGCGGCGGGCGCCGCCTACACGGCCTCCAAGCACGCGGTCGTCGGCCTCACCAAGAGCGCCGCCTTCATGTACTCCCACCTGGGCCTGCGCATCAACGCGGTCGCGCCCGGGCCGGTGGCCACGGGCATCCAGGCGAGCTTCGGCTCCGAGCTCGGCGCCGAGCGCATCCGCGGCGCCATGACGCTGCTGCCCGCGGTGGCCCAGCCCGAGCAGCTCGCCGCCTCGATCACCTTCCTGCTCAGCGACGACGGCACCAACGTCTCGGGCGCGATCCTGGCCTCGGACGGCGGCTGGTCGGCGCAGTAGCGACGGCCGGGGAGCGGATGCGGGCGCTCCGGGCACCGCATCCGCTCGCCGTCAGCGCGCGACCGGCTGGCGCAGGATCGTGCGCAGGCGCTCGGGCGCGCTGCGCCGCGGATCGCCGAGGTAGATCTCGTGGTGACGGCCCGTGAGCCGCAGGCCGCGCTCGGCGGCGACGCCGTGCATCCGCTCGATCACCGGGCCCTCGTCGTCGTAGGGGCCGATGTGCAGCGTCTGCAGCGCGAGGCCCACGTCGAGGCGCTCGTGCCGCACGGCGTCGAGGCGCGGCGCGGCGCCCTTGCGCGCGATCGTCGCGCGGGCCGCCTCGATGTGCTCCGTCCCGAGCCAGTCGGGGGTCATGATCATGAGCGTCCAGCGCCAGCGGCTCTTGTCGCGCGCTCGCGTGAAGGCGGCCAGATCGTCGGCCCACCAGCGGCCCTCGAGCGGCATCATGCCGAAGTCGCGCCCCAGCTCGCGCTTGCTGAGCGCCTTCAGCGCGTAGGCGAGCGGATACAGGCTGGCCAGCGAGTCCGTGTACAGCGCGGTGGCGTCCGGGTCGCCCTCGCCGTCGATCATGAGGAAGTCCATCGCCGGCACGACGAGTTCGTCGAAGGCCCCGCGTCGGGCGGTGTAGCCGGGGATCGTGCGCTTGCCGTCGAGCTTCGGCGCCGGCTCAACCATCGAGCAAGGACTGCAGCAGGGCGCCCGCGCGGGCGGTGAGGGTCTCGCGGTCGGCGGTGAGCAGCCCCTCGTCGCCGACGACCCAGAGGCTGTGCAGCAGACCGCCGACGACGGCCGCGGCGAGGCGGGCGCGCAGGTCGGCGTCGGGGCCGTCGAGCAGCGCTCGGAACGGCTCGACGAAGTGCTGCTCGTGCTCGGTGCGCAGGCGCGAGGCGACCCCGTCGGCGTCGCTCGCGCGCACCAGGGCGAGGAACACGTCGCGCACTCCCTCGCGCTGCGCGAGCAGCTCGGCGATGAAGCGCTCGCCCAGGCTCTCGCGCGGCCCGTCGAAGGCCATGGCGCCCGCCTCGAGGGCGACGGTGTCGAGGAACAGCGGCTCCTTGCCGCCGAAGTGCCGGATCACCAGCGACGGGTCGACCCCGGCCTCGCCGGCGATGTCGCGCACCGAGGTGCGGGCGTAGCCGCGCTCGCGGAACAGCCGCGACGCGGCTCCGTGGATCGCGTCGCGGCTGGAGCTCATGGTGGGCCGAGCCTACCGCTGCGCCACCGTCTCGCCCTCCGCTGCGGCGACCGCCTCCACCTCGTCGAAGACGTCGTGATCGAGCTCGTCGTCGGCCGAGGCCACGAGCATCGCCACGAAGGTGTCGCCGTTGACGTTGAGGAAGGTGCGGAAGATGCCGGTGAACCAGTCGACGGCGATGAGCAGCCCGACGGCCTCGACGGGCAGGCCCAGCGTGCCGGCGAGGAAGAGCGCGACGACGGGGAAGCCGCCGGGCACGGTGATGGTGCCCATGTTGAGCAGCACCGCCAGGCCCATGCCGAAGACGATCTGCAGCGGGTCGAGCTCGACGCCGCCGGACTGGGCCAGGAACAGCACGACGATCGTGTAGTTGAGCACCGCGCCGTACGAGCCCATCGTCAGGCCGATCGAGAGCGTGAAGTCGGCCACGCGGCGGCTCACGCCGATGCGCTCGACGGTGTTCTTGAGCACGGTCGGGAAGGTGACGGCCGAGCTGGTCGTGGTGATCGCGACCACGGTCTGCTCGGCCAGCTTGCGGGGCAGCCGCAGCGGGTTGATGCGGCAGCGGATCGCGACGACGGCGACGAAGACGAGGGTCAGGATCACGACGCCGAGCAGCGTCGTGCCGAGGTAGGCGAGCCCGCTGGTGACGACGTCGAAGCCCACGTCGCCCGCGAGCGCGGCGAGCAGCGCGAACACGCCGATCGGGGCGACCTTCATGACGAGGCGGATGAGCAGCAGCACGACCTGCTGCACCTGCTCGATGCCGTCGAGCAGCAGACGGCTGCCCGACTTCGAGACGTACTGGTTGAGCGCGATGCCGAAGAGGAGCGAGAAGACGATGATCGGCACCATCGCGCCCGTCGACATCGAGCCCACGATGTTCGTGGAGAAGAAGCCGAGCACGGTGTCCTGCCAGCTGGCCGCCGAGGCGGCGGATTCCTCGAAGGCGGGGTCGACGGCTCCGTCGAAGCTCACGCCCGCGCCGGGCTGCAGCAGCATGCTCAGCCCGACGGCGAGGGCCGCCGAGAGCACCGAGAACCCGATCATCCAGGAGAAGGTGCGTCCGGCCAGCCGACCGGTGCCCTGGCCGCCCATCGAGCCGGTCGCGGCAATCACGGAGGCCATGACCAGCGGCACGATCGCCATCTGGATGAGGCGGATGAAGACGTCGCCGACGACCTTGAGGTTCGCGGCCCAGTCGCCGACGATCAGGCCGAAGGCGACGCCGGCGACCGCTGCGATGCCGATGAGGGCGGCGGGATGCTTGAGGTGTGCGAGCTGCATGGGATCTCCGTCGGAGGTCTGAAATGGTCAGACCAATTCGAGACCAGCGCCGTTTCACCTGCGCTGCCCCCGTGTTTCGATCGTGTGAAGAATCCCGCCCCACCGCATCCGCTCGCGATGCGACAATCGCACTCGGCCGCGTCGCGTGCCGGAGGGGAGGCGGCCATGCCGCAGGTCGGCTCGGTGCCCGAGGTCGTGGAGCGCCACCTGCTCGGGCTCATCGAGCTCGGCCGCCTGCTGCCCGGCCAGCGCATGGACTCGGAGCGCGCCATCGCCGCGGGTCTCGGCGTCTCGCGCGCTGCCGTGCGCGATGCGCTCGCCCGCATGGAGGCCTCGGGGCTCGTCGAGCGGCGGCACGGCTCGGGTACCCGCGTCACCGAGCAGCTGCCCCCGCGCGCGCAGCTCGCCGCGCGCCTGCGCGAGCACGCCGAGGAGCGCGCCCACTCGGCCGAGCTGCGCCGGGTGCTCGAGCCCGAGATCGCCCGGCTCGCCGCCGGCCGCGCGGACGAACGGCAGCTCGCCCGCCTCGACGAGCTGGTCGGCGCCGCCGAGCGCAGCACCGACGCCGAGGACTCCGTGCGCCTCGACGTCGACTTCCACGTGGCGGTCGCCGCGGCCGCCGGCAACCCGCTCCTGCTCACCATGAGCGAGCTCGCCACGGGCTGGACCGCGGGGCCCCGGCTGTACTCCCACCTCGACGATCGCGGCCGCCGCGCCTCCGTGGAGGGCCACCGCCGCATCGCCGCTGCGCTGCGCTCCGGCGATGCCGAGGCCGCCGCAGCGGCCATGCGCGAGCACCTCGACGAGATCGAGCGGGTGATCGACGACAACGCCGGCGGGGCGGTCGGTGCCTAGCCTGGAGCCATGCAACGCTCCGGAGCCCTCGACGTCGGTGAAGGCCACCGCATCCACTGGGAGGCGAGCGGGCGAGCGGATGCGATCCCCGCGATCTGGCTGCACGGCGGACCCGGCAGCGGCCTCGGCGGTACGGGCTACCGCAACCTGTTCGTCGAGGACCGCTTCCTCGTGGTCGGTGTCGATCAGCGCGGCTGCGGCCGCAGCCGTCCGCTCGCCACGGATCCCGGCGCACTCGACGGGCAGGACGCGGCGGCGCTGATCCGCGATCTCGAGGTGGTGCGCGAGCACCTCGGCATCGAGCGCTGGGTCGTGGCCGGCGCTTCCTGGGGCTCGACCCTGGCGCTCGTCTACGCGCAGGAGCACCCCGAGCGCGTGATCGCGATCGGTCTCGTCGCCGTGACGAGCACGAGCCGGGACGAGGTCGACTGGATCACCGAGGGCGTCGGCGTGATTTTCCCCGAGGCATGGGAGCGCTTCGAGGCCGCCTCGCTGCGCCGCCCGGGCGAGCGCGTGGTCGCGGCCTACGCGCGCCGGCTCGCAGCGACCGACGACCCGGCCGACCGCGCCGCCGCCGCCGAGGCCTGGGACGACTGGGAGTCGACGCACGTGAGCCTCGACCCCGCCTGGCGGCCCGGCCCGATGGTCGAGGACCCCGCCGAGCGCCTCGTCGTCGCAGCCCTCGTCACCCGCTACTGGGCCGGCGACGGCCTGCTCCCGGGCGGCGTGCCGATCGCCGAGCGGATGGAGCGCATCGCCGCGATCCCCGCCGTGCTCGTGCACGGCCGCCGCGACATCAGCGGCCCGGTCGGCACCGCCTGGGCCCTGCACCGCGCCTGGCCGGCGAGCGAGCTGATCGTCATCGAGGAGGAGGGGCACGGCGGCCCGGCGTCGAGCGCGGCGCTGCGGCAGGGGCTGCTGCGGGTGGCGCAGGGGTCCGGCTGACTCAGCCCGTCGTCGACCGCCGCGCCACGAGCTCCGGCGCGAAGCGCACGGCACCGGCGCGCAAGCCCTCCGCGCCGCGTGCGAGCAGCGCCTCGAGCGCGGTGCGCCCGAGCTGCTCCCGGGGCTGGCGCACCGAGCTCAGGGGCACCACGGCCGAGGCCGCCCATTCGATGTCGTCGTAGCCGATCACGGCGATGTCCTCGGGCACGCGCAGGGTCTCGCGCTCCAGCACGAGCGCCTGCAGCACGCCGAGGCCGAGCAGGTCGTTGACCGCGAAGACGGCGTCGGGGCGAGCGGATGCGGGCCGCCCGATGAGCGAGCGCCCCAGCTCGCGCCCGGCCGGCACGGTCAGCTGCGGCAGGTGCTGCACTTCGAGCGAGGCGCCGGGTATCTCGGCCACGGCCGCGCGCACGCCCTCGAGGCGGTCGGCGACCTGGCGCAGCGAGGCCGGGCCGGCGACCACGAGCAGCCGGCGGCGGCCGAGGCCGAGCAGGTGCTCGGCGGCGAGGCGCCCGCCGGCGACGTCGTCGACCGTGACCGAGTCGAGCGCGCCGCTCGGGTCGGCGCCGTCGACGAGTACGACGGGGATGCCGCGCTCGTCCAGCCTGCGCAGCCGCTCGAGCGAGGCGTCGGCGGGGGAGATGAGCACGCCCTGCACGCGCTGCTGCTCGAAGAGCTCGAGGTAGCGCTGCTCCCGGGCGGGGTCGCCGTCGCTGTTGCCGAGGGTCACGCTGAGTCCGGCGGCGGCAGCGGCGGTCTCGACCCCGTGCGCGACGTCGGTGAAGTAGGGGTTGCGCACGTCGAGCACGACCAGGCCGATGGCGGCGCTGCGGCCCTCGCGCAGCTGGCGGGCGGCCTCGTTGCGGATGAAGCCGAGCTCGTCGATCGCGGCGCGCACCCTCGCGACGGTCGCCTCGGCGACCTTCTCGGGGCGGTTGAGCACGTTGCTGACGGTGCCGACGGAGACGCCCGCCGCGGTCGCGACGTCGCGGATGCTCACCACGCTCATCCGATCTCCTCCCGTCGTTCACCGGCCGGGGACTTGCATCCTCCGCGCCGCGACACTACCGTGACCATCGATCGTTGAATCGTTTCACATCGGCACCGACGCCGGAAGGGCAGATCATGACCGACCTCACCCACATCGCCGCTCAGCTCGAGGCGCAGGCCATCGAGCTGCCCTCCTGGGCCTTCGGCAACTCGGGCACCCGCTTCAAGGTCTACGGAACGCCGGGCACGCCCCGCGACCCGTTCGAGAAGATCGCCGACGCCGCGCAGGTGCACAAGTTCACGGCGCTGGCGCCGACGGTGGCGCTGCACATCCCGTGGGACAAGGTCGAGGACTACTCGGTGCTGCGCATGCACGCCGAGGACCACGGCGTCGCGCTCGGCACCGTCAACTCGAACACCTTCCAGGACGACGTCTACAAGTTCGGCGCCCTCACCCACGAGGACGCGGCGGTGCGCCGCCAGGCCATCGACCACCACCTCGAGTGCATCGACATCATGCATCAGACCGGCTCGCGCGACCTCAAGATCTGGCTCGCCGAGGGCTCGAACTACCCGGGCCAGGCCGACCTGCGCGGCCGTCAGGACCGGCTGCACGAGTCGCTCAGCGAGATCTACGCGCGCCTCGGCGCCGAGCACCGCCTCGTGCTCGAGTACAAGTTCTTCGAGCCGGCGTTCTACCACACCGACGTTCCGGACTGGGGCACCAGCTACGCCCAGGTCAGCGCCCTCGGCGACCAGGCGCTCGTCTGCCTCGACACCGGCCACCACGCGCCCGGCACCAACATCGAGTTCATCGTCATGCAGCTGCTGCGCCTCGGCAAGCTCGGCTCCTTCGACTTCAACTCGCGCTTCTACGCCGACGACGACCTCATCGTGGGCGCGGCCGACCCGTTCCAGCTCTTCCGCATCCTCTTCGAGGTCGTGCGCGGCGGCGGCCTCAACAACCCCGATGTGGCCTTCATGCTCGACCAGTGCCACAACGTCGAGGAGAAGATCCCCGGCCAGATCCGCTCGGTGCTCAACGTGCAGGAGATGACGGCCCGCGCGCTGCTCGTCGACCGCGACGCCCTCGCCGCCGCGCAGAAGGCCGGCGACGTGCTCGGCGCCCACGCGATCTTCAACGACGCGTTCTACACGGATGTGCGCCCGGCCCTCGCCGACTGGCGCGAGTCGCGCGGTCTGCCGCGCGACCCCTTCGCCGCCTACGCGGCGAGCGGCTACCAGCAGCAGATCGCGGCCGACCGCGTCGGCGGCACCCAGGCCGGCTGGGGCGCCTGAGCGCAGGCCGCTCGGCAACCAGCATCGAGAACAGGAACCCGAAGAAGATGACGAACCCCGCCGCCGCCGACCTCATCGCGCGCAGCAACCGCCTCGGCGCCGACCCGCGCATCACCAACTACGCCGGCGGCAACACCTCCGCCAAGGGCACCGACGTCGACCCCGTCACCGGCGAGCCGATCGAGCTGCTCTGGGTCAAGGGCTCCGGCGGCGACCTCGGCACGCTGCAGGAGGGCGGCCTGGCCGTGCTGCAGCTCGACCGATTCCGCAAGCTCGTCGACGTCTACCCGGGCCTCGAGCGCGAGGACGAGATGGTCGAGGCCTTCTCGTACACGCTGCACGGCAGGGGCGGCGCGGCCCCGTCCATCGACACGGCGATGCACGCCCTCGTCGACGCGGCGCACGTCGACCACCTGCACCCCGACTCCGGCATCGCCATCGCGACCGCCGCGGACGGCGAGCGCCTGACCGCCGAGATCTTCGGCGGCAAGGTCGTGTGGGTGCCGTGGCGCCGCCCCGGCTTCCAGCTCGGCCTCGACATCGCCGAGATCAAGCGCGCCAACCCCGAGGCCATCGGCACGATCCTCGGCGGCCACGGCATCACCGCCTGGGGCGACACGAGCGACGAGGCCGAGGCGAACTCCCGCTGGATCATCGACGTCGCGGAGGCGCACATCGCCGAGCACGGCAAGGCGCAGCCGTTCGGCGGCGTCCGCCCGGGCTTCGAGGCGCTGCCGGAGGCAGAGCGCCGCGAGCGCGCCGCGCGACTGGCCCCGACCATCCGCGGCATCGCCAGCGCCGACAAGCCGCAGGTCGGCCACTTCACCGACGCGGAGGTCGTGCTCGACTTCCTCGCCAGCGAGAAGGCGCCGGCGCTCGCGGAGCTCGGCACCAGCTGCCCGGACCACTTCCTGCGCACCAAGGTCAAGCCGCTCATCCTCGATCTGCCCCCTACCGCAACGGTGCAGGAGCAGATCGCTCGGCTCAAGGAGCTGCACGAGCAGTACCGCGCCGACTACACCGCCTACTACGAGGCGCACGCCGACGAGTCCAGCCCCGCCATCCGCGGCGCCGACCCGCTCATCGTGCTCGTTCCCGGCGTCGGCCAGTTCAGCTACGGCGCCAACAAGCAGACCGCGCGCGTCGCCGGCGAGTTCTACATCAACGCCATCAACGTGATGCGCGGCGCCGAGGCGCTCAGCAGCTACGCGCCGATCAGCGACGCCGAGAAGTTCCGCATCGAGTACTGGGCGCTCGAGGAGGCGAAGCTGCAGCGGCTGCCGAAGCCGAAGACCCACCAGGGCCGCATCGCCTTCGTCACCGGCGCGGCGAGCGGCATCGGCAAGGCCATCGCGACCCGCCTCGCGAAGGAGGGCGCGGTCGTCGTGATCGCCGACCTCGACCTGGCCAAGGCGCAGGCCGCCGCGGCCGAGCTCGGCGGCACCGACGTCGCGATCGGCGTGGCCGCGAACGTGGCCGACGAGGCAGGTGTGCAGGCTGCGATCGACGCGACCCTGCTCGCCTTCGGCGGCATCGACCTGGTCGTGAACAACGCCGGGCTGAGCCTCTCGAAGCCGCTGCTCGAGACCACCGAGAAGGACTGGGACCTGCAGCACGACGTGATGGCCAAGGGCTCCTTCCTCGTGGCGAAGGCGGCCGCGGCCGCCCTCATCGAGCAGGGCCTCGGCGGCGACATCATCTACATCTCCTCGAAGAACTCCGTCTTCGCCGGCCCGAACAACATCGCCTACTCGGCGGTCAAGGCCGACCAGGCCCACCAGGTGCGCCTGCTGGCCGTGGAGCTCGGCGAGCACGGCGTGCGCGTCAACGGCATCAACCCGGATGGCGTCGTGCGCGGCTCGGGCATCTTCGCCGCCGGCTGGGGCGCCAACCGCGCCGCGACCTACGGGGTCAAGGAGGAGGACCTGGGCCAGTACTACGCCAACCGCACCATCCTCAAGCGCGAGGTCGTGCCCGAGAACGTCGCCGACGCGGTGTACGTGCTCACCGGACCGGAGCTGACCCGCACCACCGGCCTGCACATCCCCGTCGACTCCGGCGTGGCCGCGGCCTTCCTGCGATGACCGCGCTGGCTGCGGTCGACCTCGGCGCCACCAGCGGCCGGGTCGTCCTGGGCGAGCTGAGCGGCGGCCGGCTGCACCTCGAGGAGGTCGCGCGGTTCCAGAACCGACCCGTGCGCACCCCCGACGGGCTGCACTGGTCGGTGCTCGAGCTCTACCGCGACGTGGTCGAGGGGCTCGCCGCCGCCGCGCGGCGCGCCCCCGGCCTCGCCGGCATCGGCATCGACTCCTGGGCCGTCGACTACGCGCTGCTGCGCGGCGGCCGCATGCTCGGCACCCCGTACCACTACCGCGACGAGCGCACCGCGGCGGGCGTCGAGGCCGTGCACGCCGTCGTCGGCGCCGAAGAGCTCTACCGCCGCAACGGCCTGCAGCACCTGCCCTTCAACACGGTGTTCCAGCTCGCCGCCGACCGGCTGCAGGGCACCCTGCCGCTCGCCGACGGCTTCCTGCTGCTGCCCGACCTGCTCGGCAGCTGGCTCACGGGCCGCGCGGTCGCCGAGCGCACGAACGCCTCGACCACCGGTCTGCTGAACGTCTCGACGAGCGGATGGGACGCGCAGCTTGCCGAGCGCCTGGACCTCCCGACCGCCATCCTCCCTGAGCTCGTCGACGCCGGCACCGTGCTCGGCGGCCTGCTGCCCACCGCGGCCCGGGGTGTCGGCGGGACGGATGCGGTCGTCAGCACCGTCGGATCGCACGACACCGCCAGCGCGATCGTCGCGGTGCCCGCGACCGAGCCCGGCTTCGCCTACATCTCCAGCGGCACCTGGTCCCTCGTCGGCGTCGAGCTCGAGCGGCCGGTGCTGACCGACGCCAGCCGCGCCGCGAACTTCACGAACGAGGGCGGTGTCGACGGCCGGGTGCGGTACCTGCGCAACGTCGGCGGGCTCTGGCTGCTCAGCGAGAGCATCCGCGAGTGGGAGCGCAGCGGCGAGACGATCGACCTCGCCGCGCTGCTGGCCGCCGCCGCGGACGCGCCGGCCGACGCCCCCGTCTTCGACGTGGACGATGCGGCGTTCCTGGCGCCGGGGGACATGCCCTCCCGCATCCGCTCGTGGCTGTCGGAGCGGGGCCTGCCGGCGCCCGAGGACCGCCCGCGGCTCGTGCGCAGCATCCTGCGATCGCTCGCCGAGGCCTACGCGCGCACCATCGAGCAGGCCCGCGAGCTCAGCGGCGCCGAGGTGCGCGTGCTGCACATCGTCGGCGGCGGCAGCAACAACACCCTGCTCTGCCAGCTCACGGCCGACGCGACCGGCCTGCCGGTGGTCGCCGGCCCCGACGAGGCGACCGCCATCGGCAACCTCCTCGTGCAGGCCCGTACCCTCGGGCAGATCGACGGCTCCCTCGAGAGCCTGCGCGCCGTCGTGCGCGACTCCTTCCCCGTCCGCACCTACACCCCTGCGAGGTAGCCGTGGTTCAGCGTCAGCTCCCCAAGCCCAAGGAGCTCCTCGAGCTCATGCAGTTCAAGAAGCCGGATCTCGACGCGCGCCGTCGCCGGCTGGAGGCCGCGCTCACGATTCAGGACCTGCGGCTCATCGCGAAGCGCCGCACGCCGAAGGCGGCCTTCGACTACACCGACGGCGCCGCGGAGGGCGAGCTGTCGCTGATCCGCGCCCGTCGGGCGTTCCGCGACGTCGAGTTCCACCCCGAGGTGCTGCGCGACGTGTCGAACGTCGACACCTCGCGCGAGGTGCTCGGCGGCCCGATGGCGATGCCCTTCGCGATCGCGCCGACCGGCTTCACCCGGCTCATGCAGACCGAGGGCGAGAGCGCGGGCGCCGGAGCGGCGGCCGCGGCGGGCATCCCCTTCACGCTGTCGACGCTCGGCACCACCTCGATCGAGGACGTCGCGAAGACGAACCCGAACGGCCGCAACTGGTTCCAGCTCTACGTGATGAAGCAGCGCGAGATCTCCTACGGCCTCGTCGAGCGCGCCGCCGCCGCCGGGTTCGACACGCTGCACTTCACGGTCGACACCCCGGTGGCGGGGGCGCGGCTGCGCGACAAGCGCAACGGCTTCTCGATCCCGCCGCAGCTGACGGTCGGCACGATCATCAACGCGATCCCGCGGCCGTGGTGGTGGATCGACTTCCTCACCACCCCCAAGCTCGAGTTCGCCTCGCTGTCGACCACGGGCGGCACGGTCGGCGAGCTCCTCGATGCTGCGATGGACCCGTCGATCTCCTACGACGACCTCGAGATCATCCGCGGCATGTGGCCGGGCAAGATCGTCATCAAGGGCGTGCAGTCGGTCTCGGACGCGAAGCACCTCGTGGAGCGCGGCGTCGACGGCATCGTGCTCTCGAACCACGGCGGCCGCCAGCTCGACCGGGCGCCGATCCCGTTCCACCTGCTGCCCGAGGTCGTGCGCGAGGTCGGCAAGGACACCGAGATCGGGCTCGACACCGGCATCATGAACGGCGCCGACATCGTCGCCTCGGTGGCGCTCGGCGCCCGCTTCACGATGATCGGCCGCGCCTACCTCTACGGCCTGATGGCCGGCGGCCGCGCGGGCGTCGACCGCACGATCGAGATCCTCTCGGGCGAGGTCGTGCGCACCATGAAGCTGCTCGGGGCGCACAGCCTCGACGAGCTCGAGCCCAAGCACGTCACCCAGCTCGAGCGCCTGGTGCCGCGCGCCCGCAGCTGACCCTCGGGCGCGCACAGGGGGCGGCGACGGTCGTGGGGTCCGTCGCCGCCCCCGCCTTCAGTCCTGCAGCCCGACCCGCTCCGCGCTGCGCTCCCACAGCCCGTTCATGATGCGGTCGTCGAGCAGCTGCGGGTTGAGCAGCCGGCCGAGCCGGCGCTTCGAGTAGTAGGCGCCCGGCTTCCAATCGACCCCGGGGCGTCCGCTCAGGAAGCGGTCGAGGGTCTCGCCGCCGCGCTGCGGGGTGGTCAGGAACGGCTTGGCCAGCGGCGAGCCGTAGAGCCAGCGCAGCGAGCTCGTCGTGTCGCCGGCGAAGCCGGTGGCCACGATGCCGGGGTGGAAGGCGACCGCCGAGATGCCGCGATCGCCGTAGCGCTCGTGCAGCGCCCGCGCGAAGAGCGCGTTGGCGAGCTTGGCGTCGCCGTAGGCCTTCTCGGGGCTGTAGCCGCGCACGTTGTCGAGGTCGTCGAGGGCGATGCTGCCGAAGAGCCGGTGCGCGATGCTCGACGTGTTCACGATCGTCGCGCCGTCGCCCGCGAGCAGCTCGTCGAGCAGCAGGTGGGTCAGCAGGAACGGCGACAGGTGGTTCACCTGCAGGGTCAGCTCGTTGCCGTCGACCGTCAGCGTCTCCTCGCGGAAGATGCCGCCCGCGTTGTTGGCGAGCGCGTCGAGGCCGGAGCCGTCGAGGGCCGAGCGGATGCGCTCCGCGACCTCGCGCACCTGGTCGAGCTCCGAGAAGTCGGCCACGAAGGGCTCGGCGCCCGTGCGCTCGGCCACGGCCGCGGTCTTCTCGGGGTTGCGGCCCACGATGAGCACCCGCTCGCCGCGGGCGGCGGCGCGTCCCGCCGCGACGGCGCCGAGGCCGTCCGATCCGCCGGTGATGAGCACGGTCCTGCGGGTCATGGGGTTCCTCTCGGCGGGCGGATGGGGGTGCTTCGGCGCCGATGGCGCAGCGGTTCCCATCCTCCCGCAGCGGGCGCGCCGGAGCGGGCTCCCCGGCCGAGACCGGGGAACCCGCTGCCGTGGATCGCTCAGGCGGTGCGGCGCGCGCTGCGCAGGGCGACCAAGCCGGCGAGCAGCACGGCGAGGCCCGAGAGCAGGGCGCCCAGGGCGCCCTCGACACCGGTGGCGGCCAGGCTGAGGCCGGCCGTCGTCACGGTGCCGGCCGGGAACGAGGCCGTGCCGGTTCCGGTGCCGTCACCGTCGATCGGCAGGGTCGGAACCTGCACGCCCGGCTCGGTGCCCTCACCCGGCGTCGTGCCGGGGTCCGTGCCCTCGCCGGGGTCGGTGCCGGGGTCCGTGCCCTCGCCGGGGTCGGTGCCGGGGTCCGTGCCCTCGCCGGGGTCGGTGCCCGGGTCCGTGCCCTCGCCGGGGTCGGTGCCCGGGTCCGTGCCGCCGCCCGGGACCGTCGTCGCGTCGGTGCTGACCGCGTCGCCGGTGACCGAGATCGCCGTTCCGGTCAGATCGATCGGCAGGTCGATCACGGGCACGATCTGCGTGCCCGAGCCGATGCCGTCCTCGCCGACCGTGGTCGCGTCACCCGAACCGGTGGTGCCGGTGGCGCCCTCCGAGGTGGCGCCCGTCGAGGTCGCGTCGCCGGTGCCGCTGACGGCGGTGCCGGTGAGGTCGATCGGGGCGCCGATGACGGGCAGCACCTGGGTGCCGCTCGCGACGCCGTCCTCGCTGACCGTGGTGGCCGCGCCGGAACCGGTTGTGCCGGTGCCCGTCGAGGTCGCGGTCGCGTCGGTCGACACGGCATCGCCGAGCACGGAGACCGCGGTGCCCGTGCCGGTGATCGGGGCGGTCACCACGGGCAGCACCTGGGTGCCGCTCGCGATGCCGTCCTCGCTGACCGTTGTGGCCTCGCCCGAGCCGGCGGGGTCGCCGGTCGAGGAGGTCGTCGCGTCGGTCGACACGGCGTCGCCGAGCACCGACACGGCGGTGCCGCTGAGGTCGATCGGCACGGAGACGGTCGGCGCCACCTGGGTGCCGCTCGCCACGCCGTCGTCGCTCGTCGAGCTCACGTCGCCGCTGTTCGTGACGGGTGCCGCGCTCTCGGAGGAGGCGCCGGTGCTGCTGGCGTCGCCGAGCACCGAGATCGCGGTGCCGCTGAGATCGATCGGCACCGAGACGTCCGGCACGATCTGGGTGCCGCTCGCGACGCCGTCGGAGCTCTGCGAGCTCGCTCCGCCGCCGGTGGCGGCCGGTGCCGACTCGGTGCTCGCGCCGGTCGACGAGCTGTCGCCGAGCACCGAGATGGCGGTGCCGCCGAGCGAGATGGGGATGTCGATGTCGCCGAGCACCTGGGTGCCGGAGAGGATCGAGTCCGAGGTCTCGGTCGAGGGCGCGTCCGCGGCGCTCGCCGCCGTGGTGCCCAGGACCCAGAAGCCTGCGACCGCTGCGGCGCCGATGAGGCCGCGCGTGAGGCATCGCTGCATGTTCATGATGTTCTCCCGTACTGGTTCGTCGTCGGGACGGCGCGGTCGCGCCGGGTCCCGTCCGGATGCCGTGGGCATCCGCCGTGCGCCGTGAAGCCGGCGCCGGGCGACGATCAGTCGGGGGAGACGTCGTGCTCGCCGGCGGGCGAGCCGGGCAGCGCATGCCGCTCGGGCCGGGGCTGCAGACCGGTGGGGCCGTGCGCGTCGCGCTGGCCGTCGGTGATGGCGAGCGGCGCGCCCGCGGCGCCGGCGCTCGAGGCGCTCGCCGGGGCGGCGGTGCCGCTCGGGTCGGGGGTCCGCACGGGGCGGTGGTCCTGGTCGGCGGGGGCGATGGCGGCGGCGAGGTCGTCGTCGATGCTCGCGAACACGGACGAGCGGATGGGGGCGGTCGCCGCCTCGCGCACGCCGCCCGCCGAGGCGGTCGCCTCGCTCGTCGCGCCCGGCGCGATCGCGGGCGCAGCGGTGCCGTCGTCGAGCCCCGGGGCCGCGCCGCCGATGCCGGGCAGCGTCCCAGCTCCCGGCAGTACGACGTCGACCACGGGCGTCACGACGGGCGCGACGACCCCGCCCACGATCGGGTCGACGATCGGCAGCGCGGGCAGCGCGTGCGCCACCTCGTGCACGATGCCGCCGACCGCGGCGGCGGCGCCGTCGGCGGTGCGGTCGACCAGGTCGACGGTGCCGTCGAGCGTCGTGCCGAGCACGCCGGTGACGCCGCTCGTCGTGCTGCCGAGCAGCTCGTCGCCGGTGATCGCGCCGACGATGGGCAGTGCGCCGACCGTCTCGTCGAGGGCTCCGGTGATCGGGGCCGCTGCGGTGTCGACCGCGGCGATCGTCTCGTCCGCGAGCTGACCGACGAGGCCCGTCGTGGCGTCGAGCGTGCCGAGCGCGGCCTCGGTCGTGGTGTCGACGAGGGCTGCCGTGGCGGAGGCCGGAGCGGCCTCGACGCCGGTATCGGCGGCGGTCTCAGCGGTGACCGGAGCGGGCGCGGCGACCGGCTGCGCGGGCACCGCCGCCGGCTCGGGGGCCGGCACCGCGGGCGCCTCGGGAGCGGGGGTGACCGCATCCGCTGCGGGCTGATCGCTCGTGCCGGCCACGGCGTCGATCGTGCCCTCGACGGTCGAGCCGACCGCATCGAGGGTGCCGCCGGTCACGCCGCCGATGGTCTCGGTGACCGAGCCGACGAGCCCGCCGAGTCCGGTGTCGGCCGAGGCGCGCTCGACGCCGAGCACGGCGGTGAGCCCGAACCATGCGATGCCGACCAGGACGGCGCCGATCGCCCAGCGCAGCGCGCGCGGCAGAGCCGTGCGGTACGCAGCGGAGCGGACGTCATCCATGAGTCGTCACCTCCCGATGTGAACGAGACGCAGTGATGAGTTCGACTCAGTCAACGCCCGAAGCGGAGGATCGCTCGGCTCTCCAAGGCTGAGCACAGGTTGCGCGCACGTCGCGCACCCGGTGCCGCGGATGCCGGCCGGGGTCAGTCCTCGTGCAGCGCGAAGTCGTCGAAGGAGAAGCCGGGCGACACGATGCAGCTGACCAGCGCCTCGGCCGTGCCGGGCAGCGTGCGCTGCCACACGCCGCCGGGCACCAGGGACTGCGCGAGGGCGCCGTCGCGCACGTCGCCCAATCGCACGATCTCGCCGTCGACGGGTGCCTCGCCTTCGCCGCCGAGCTGCAGCGCGACGTCGCCGAGACCGTTCCAGATCCAGATCTCGTCGGAGTCGACCCGGTGCCAGGCGGAGGTCTCTCCGACCGGCAGGAGGAAGAGGATGAGGGTGGCCGCGGGTCGCGTGCGCCCGTCGTCGAGTGCGACCTCGGCCTCGCCGGCCCAGGTGCGCCGGTACCAGCCGCCCTCGGGGTGCGGCTCCAGGCCGAGGGATGCGGCGAGCGGCGGCACGGTCAGCCGCTCGATGAGCCGTCCGTCGACGGAGCGTCGCTCGGCGAAGTCGTTCACGGTTCCTCCTGATGGGTCGTCCTCGACGATCATGCCGTGCGCGCGACGACGGCCGGACCCCGAGGGGTCCGGCCGCGCCTACCTGGCGGGCCGCCCCCGGCGGGCGGCCCCCGGGGGGGGCGGCCCGTCGTCGTGGTGCGAGCGGATCAGTCCGAGACGCGGGCCCTGCCGGCTCGCGTCACCAGCGCGGTGCCGAGTCCGACGAGCAGCAGCAGCGCACCGAGCGCCGCCGAGATCGCGGAGCCGTCCGCGCCGACCGAGGGGAGGGTCTCGATCGGCTCTTCGGCCACGGGAGCGCCGGGTGCGGCAGGCGTGCCGGGGTCGACCGGCGCCTCGTCGACGATCGGCGCCACGCCGTTGACCGCCTCGGTGCTCTCCGAGAGCGAGCCGACCGCGAAGGCGATCGACGGCACGGTGATCCTCAGCGCGTCGAGACTCACGTTGTCGAGGTCGTCCTCGGCCGAGTGGTAGTTCGGGTCGTGCGCATCGCCGACGACCCCGCCGAAGAGCGCGGCCTCCTCGGGCGTCTTGATGTCGTCGGCGCCGGTGAAGACGCCCGAGGACGGGATGCCGGCGTCGATGAAGCCGGCGTAGTCGGAGCGGCCGTCGAAGGCCGTGTCGATCACCGGCTGGCCGGTCGACGCGAAGTAGTCCGTGAAGACGTCCTCGACGGCGGCGGAGCCGGCCGGCGGTGCGGCCGGGGCGGGGAACGTCGACTCGTCGGCGTCGTAGGTGGCGACGACGTAGTTCGGGGAGCCGACCATGTCGAAGTTCAGGTACGCGGCGATCTGCGAGAGCTCCTCCTCGGGCAGCGCGTCGACGTAGGCGTACGAGCCGACCAGGCCCACCTCCTCGGCGCCCCACCAGGCGAAGCGCACCTGGTTCTCGAGCTCCCCCTCCTCGGCGAGCCGCAGCGCGGTCTCGAGGATCGCGGCCGAGCCGGATCCGTTGTCGTTGATGCCGGGCCCCTCCGGCACGCTGTCGAGGTGCGCGCCGACCACGACGGTGTTGTCGTCGCGACCGGTCGGCGTCTCGGCGATGAGGTTGAAGGTCTCGATGAGCGAGGTCGTCTCGACGATCTGCAGCGAGGCGGTCACCGGCCCCGCGCCGAGCTCGGCGAGGACCGCCGCGCCCTCGGTGTCGCTCAGGCCGAAGCCGGGCACGAAGGCGGGGTCGGGGCCCCCGAGCGTGCCGGCGAGCGCGCCCGGCGCGTTGTTGTAGACCAGCACGCCGATCGCTCCCGCAGCCGCCGCCGCGAGGTTCTTCTCCGCGAAGGAGCACACGCCGCGCTGCACGAGCGCGATCGAGCCGGTGGCGTCGATGCCGGCCCACTCGTCGGCGGAGCACCCGGTCGGCGCGGCGGGCGCGATCACCGGCCCCGTGACATCGCCGCTCGGGGCGAACTCGAGGATGCTCGGCTCGTCGAGCGGTACCGGTGCGGCGCCGGTGACCGTCAGCGCCGCCGACTCGAGATCCTGCACGCTCGTCTCGAAGGGCTGGCGTTCGGTCGTGTAGCCGGCCTCGATCAGCAGGCCCTCGATGTAGTCGGCCGCGGCGGCGTAGCCGGGCTGCCCCGCGGCGCGGTTGCCGCCGTTGGCGACCGCGATCTCCTGCAGCTGCTCCAGGTGCGCGAAGACCGCCTCGGCGGTCGTGCGCTCGGCGAGCGAGGCGGGGTCGGCGGCCTGCGCCGGTGCCGCTGCGCCGATGGCGATCAGCAGGGCCCCGGCCGCTGCGCCGAGGGGTGCGATGCGTCGTCTCATGTCGTGCTTCCTCCCGTGATGGTGCTCGGAGCCTAGGCCGCACGGCCCTCGAACGGGGGATGTTTCACGCGCTCGTAACAGGACCGCCCGCGCCCGCGCTCGGCGACCGCGGGTGGGAGGATGGGCGCTGGCCCGCGCATCCGCGCATCCGTCGCCGAAGGGAAGCCACCATGACCGAGACCCCCCGCGCCCGCGTCGAGTCCTTCAACCTCGACCACCGCGCCGTCGTCGCGCCCTACGTGCGCCTCGCCGATCGCAAGGAGCTCAAGAGCGGCGGCGTCGTCTCCAAGTTCGACGTGCGCTTCACGCAGCCGAACGTGGCGCACCTCGACGGCGAGGCCGTGCACTCCGTCGAGCACATGTTCGCCGAGTTCTCGCGAGCGCACAGCGACCGCATCATCGACTTCTCGCCGATGGGCTGTCTCACCGGCTTCTACCTGGCCCTCGACGGTGACTTCGAGCTCGCCGAGGTCGAGGCGCTCATCGAGCGCACGCTGCGCGACGTGCTCGAGGCGAGCGAGGTGCCCGCGGCCAACGAGGTGCAGTGCGGCTGGGCCGCGCACCACAGCCTCGAGAAGGCCAAGGACGCCGTGCGCCCCTTCCTCGCCGCCCGCGCCGAGTGGTCGACGGTGATGGCGTGACGGTCGTCATCGTCGCGGCGATGCCCGAGGAGGTCGCGGCCGTGCTCGAGCACGTGACCGACGCCGCCGAGCAGCCCTACCTCGCCGGCCAGCCCTGGTGGCGCGGCGCGCTCGGCGACCACCCGGTCGCGGTCGTGCAAGGAGGCATCGGCCTCGTCAACGCCGCGGTCTCGCTGACCGCGGCCCTGCACGAGCTGAGCGCCTCGGATGCGCCGGCCGAGCTGGTCGTCAGCGCCGGCACCGCCGGCGGGCTGGGCGAGCAGGTCGCCGTCGGCGACGTCATCGTCGCCGAGCGGGTCGTGCACGCCGACGTCGACGTGACGGTCTTCGGCTACGCGCTCGGTCAGGTGCCGCGCATGCCCGACGGCTACGAGGCGCCGCCGGAGCTGGTGTCGCTCGTGCCCTCGGTCGCCGCCGCGACGGGCGATGTCGTGCGCATCGGCGACGCGGTCTCCACCGACGCATTCGTGATCCCGGAGCGCGCCCGGCGCATCCTCGCCGATTTCCCCGACACGCTGTTCGCCGACATGGAGACCTCCTCGCTCGCGCAGGTCGCGTTCCGGCACGGCGTCGACTTCGTCGCCGTGCGGGGCATCTCCGACCTCGCCGACGGCGGCGAGTTCAGCGAGCACGTCGACGACGCGGCCGAGCGCTCGGCGCGCGTCATCGCGGCGCTGCTCGCGGCGCGGGGCTGACGCACAGCCCGTCCATCGACCGCGCGCAGACGTCGCGGCCAGGATGCCCCCATGGCATCGTTCTCGAAGATCATCCGGGCCGCGCAGCACGCGCTGAAGACGGAGCAGGGCCGCTCCGCCGGCCGCAAGGCGGTCGACGGCATCGCGAAGGCCGGCAACCGGGTGACCGGCGACAAGCACGCGAGCGCGATCGAGAAGGCGCGCCTCGCCGCGCAGAAGCACCTGGGTGACGAGCGGCGCTGACCGCCGTTCACCGCCCGTTCGCCTGACCCCCCTAGCCTCGCCGCACGTCCGGTTCGAGGCAGGGGAGCAGTGTGACCGTCCCGCTGCGCGAGCCCAGCGCGAGGCAGGCGCCGAAGCGCGTCTTCCGCGCCGACATCCAGGGCCTGCGCGCCGTGGCCGTCGCGATCGTCGTGCTCGAGCACGCCGGCGCCGCGTGGCTCGGCGGCGGCTTCGTCGGCGTCGACGTCTTCTTCGTCATCAGCGGCTTCCTGATCAGCGGCCACCTCGTCGAGTCGCTGCGGCGCGACGGCCGCATCGACCTGCCCCGCTTCTACGCGGGCCGAGCCCGCCGCATCCTGCCCGCCGCCCTCGTGACGGTGCTGCTCACCGCCGCCGCGAGCGCGCTGCTCCTCTCGCCGCTGCGCATCGTCGAGATCCTGCACGACGCGGCGGCCTCGGCGGTCTCGGTGCCGAACATCGTCTTCGCGGTCCGCGAGACCGACTACCTCGCGGGCACGGCGCCCTCGCCGTTCCAGCACTTCTGGTCGCTCGGCGTCGAGGAGCAGTTCTACCTCGTCTGGCCGCTGCTGCTGATGCTCGCCTTCTGGGCGGGCCGCCGCTCGCCGCGAGTGCTCATGGCGGTCGTCGCGGTGGTCACGGCGGCGTCCTTCCTCGCGAGCGCGCTCACCACGCCCGAATCGCCGGCGCTCGCCTTCTTCTCGCCGCACACCCGGGCCTGGGAGTTCGGGGTCGGTGCGCTCATCGCAGGCGCCGCGCCGCTGCTCGCCCGGGTGCCCGCCTCCGCGGCTCGCGCGCTGGGCTGGCTCGGCCTCGCCCTGATCGCGCTCGCGACGGTCGCCTACGGCGCCGCCCTCGACTACCCGGGCGTCGCCGCGGCGCTGCCGGTCGCGGGCGCCGCGCTCGTGATCGCGTTCGGCGGGGCGCCGGTGCGCGGCGGCGCGGGTGCGCTGCTGTCGACCGCGCCGATGGGGTTCCTCGGCGCCATCTCGTACTCGCTGTACCTCGTGCACTGGCCGATCCTCGTGCTCGTGCGCGAGCGTATGGGGCTGGGCGAGCCGCTGCCCGCCGGGCTCGGCCTGCTGCTGGCCGCCGCCGCGGTGCCGATCGCCTGGCTGCTCTTCCGGTGGGTGGAGACGCCGCTGCGCGGCCGCCGCGACGGCTCACGGCGCACGCTGGCGGTCGCGCTCTCGACGACCGCGGCGCTCGTCGTCGTGCTGCTGGTCGGGGCGGGCGCCGCCGTGCACCTTCCGCTGACGAGCGCCCGCTCCGCCGCGGCGGTGCCGCTCACCGCACCGCCGACCGCCACCGGCTTCGTTCCCGAGAACCTGCGGCCCTCGCTCGCGGATGCCGTCGCCGACACCGGCGAGATCTACGCGGACGGCTGCCAGCAGGACCTCGCCGCCTCGGCGGTGCTCAGCTGCTCCTTCGGCGACACGACCGCGGAGCGCACGATCGCGCTGGTCGGCGACTCGCACGCCGGCCGCTGGTTCCCGGCGCTCGACCTGGCGGCGCAGGAGCTCGGCTACCGCCTGGACACCTTCACGAAGTCGGCCTGCCGATCCGAGGAGACGGTCGAGGCCTGGGGCGCCTCGCGCGACGCCAGCTGCTCGCGCTGGCGCGAGGGCGTCGTCGAAGCGCTGCACGACAACCCGCCCGACGTCATCGTCTTCGCGAACCACATGACGCCCACGCCCGACCGCGACCCCGAGCTGCTGCAGCAGCGCTGGACCGAGGGTCTCGAGGCGCTGCGCGACCGGCTGCCCGCGTCGAGCACCGTGCTCACGATGGCCGACTCGCCGCACTTCGCGAGCTCCCCGGTGCTCTGCCTGTCGTCGAACCTCGAGCGGGCCGACCGCTGCGCGATGCCGCGCGACGAGGCCTTCAACCCCGCGATCCTGGCGGCCCAGCGGGCGGTGGCCGACGACCGCGGGGGCGCGGTCATCGACCTCACCGATGCGTTCTGCGACGAGCGGATGTGCCCCGCCGTCATCGGCGACACGCTCGTGTACTCGGACGAGCACCACCTCACCGCCACCTTCTCGCGGCAGCTCGCCCCCCTGCTCACCGAGCGGCTGCGCCCGATCCTGGCCGAGCTGCCGTGACCGCCGGGCCCTCGCGCACCGAGGGAGCGGCTGCGAGACTGCGCGGATGAGAGCGCGGCGCATCGCCATCACGTCCCTCGCGCTGCTCCTGCTCGCGGGCTGCACCGCGGCGCCAGGAGCCGCGGGCGTCGTGCCGCCCTCCGACGACTACCCGGGGGTCCGCTTCGTCGACGACGTCGACTTCGGCGGTCCCGACGGCATCCGGCTCGACGTCTGCCTGCCGGAGTCGACCCCGGCGGGCGGATCGCCGACCGTGCTCGCGGTGCACGGCGGCGGCTGGCGGGAGGGCGACAAGGGGCAACCGCTCTGGCGCGACTCCTGCGCCTGGCTCGCGAGCGAGGGCTTCGCCGTGTTCCAGCCGAACTACCGGCTCGCGCCGGAGCACGTCTTCCCCGCAGCGCTCGAGGATCTCGAGACCGCGGCGCACTGGCTGCGGCAGCCTCGGCAGGTCGAGCGCTTCGGTCACGACCCGAGCCGGCTCGCCGGCTTCGGCGACTCGGCCGGCGGCAACCTGGTGGCGCTGCTCGCCACCCGGGGCACCGGTGCGGGGCTCGACGCGGTCGTCGAGCTGAGCGCACCGATCGACCTCACCGCAGCCGGGGCGCTGCTCGGCGACCTCGGCGAGGGCTTCCAACAGGTGCAGCTCGACTACCTGGGCTGCGCCGACTCCCCGGGCTGCGCGGCCGCGACGGAGGCCTCGCCGATGCACCACGTCGACGCGGGCGATCCGCCGTTCCTCATCGTTCACTCGCTCGGCGACTTCATCCCCTTCGAGCAGGCGGAGGCCTTCGCCCTGCGGCTCGGCGAGGCCGGCGTCGACGCCGAGCTGGTGCCGGTCGAGGGCTCCGAGCACGCGCTCGGCATGCTCGACGGCGACCTGCGCGAGCGGATCGCGATCTGGCTGCGCGAGCGCCTGGCCGATGCGGAGCGACCTGCCGACCAGGGGTGAGCGGCCGGTCAGGGCGCGGCGTCGCGCTCGACCGAGTCCGCGGCGCTGGCGACCGCTCGGCCCACCGCTCGCAGCGCGATCGGATCGGCCAGGATGCGGGAGTGCCCGGCGATCGGCAGCCGCACGTTCTCGGCGCCGGCCAGCTCGCTGCCGCCGGGCACGTGCGGGTCGAAGAGCGGGTAGATCGAGGTGATCCGCGCGTTCACGGCCGTCTCGGCGGCCAGGGCGACCACATCCGGCGATTCCGGTGCGAGCGCCCGCACGGCGCGCAGCGGAACGACCCGGCCCCACTCGGAGCCGGAGAACGGCGTGGCGATCGCGACCAGGCGGGCCACGCGCCATCCGCTCGGCCCCAGCATCACCCGCTTGCCGATCAGACCGCCCTTGCTGTGGGCGAGCAGCACGGCGCCGCGCAGGTCGAGCCGTTCGAGCTCGGCGGCCACGATCTCCGCCCCGCGCTCGATGCCGGTGGTGGTGCGACGCAGCTCGACGACCGCGTGGGTCGGGTGCCCGAGCTCGCGCATGAGCTCGGCGAGCGGATGCAGGAACTGCCAGTCCTCGTAGACCCCCGGCAGCAGCACGATCGGCGCCCGGTCGGGCATCCCGTCGCGGTAGGCGCCCGGGTCGAGCGGTCGGCGCAGGAAGGCTGCGTGCGAGCGGGTCGCGTAGTGGTAGTCGCGCACCCACTCGCGGCCGAGCAGCCCGGCGAGCACGACGTCGGCCGCAGCCCTGCCGAGCCTCGCGCCGAACCCCCTCCGCATGCCTCGATCCTAGGAGCGCGGCCCCGGCCTAGGCTGAGCGCATGACCGAGCCCGCGCCGTGCCCCTGCGGCAGCGGCGGGTCCCTCGCCGCCTGCTGCGCGCCGCTGCACTCCGGGGCGCCCGCACCCACCGCGGAGCGGCTGATGCGATCGCGGTTCAGCGCCTTCGCGCTCGGCGACGCCGCGTACCTGCGGCGCTCCTGGGCGAGCGCGACCCGACCCGCCGTGCTCGATCTCGACGCCGGCACCGTCTGGCGCCGGCTGCAGATCGTCGACGCGGTCGGCGGGGGAGCGGCGGATGCGGAGGGCGTGGTCGAGTTCCGCGCCTCCTATCGCGACGAGGAGGGCGCCGGACTCCTGCACGAGCGCAGCCGCTTCGTGCGCGAGGGCGGCCGCTGGGTCTACCTGGACGGCGACGTGCGCTGACGGCTTGACCCTCCTTCTTGACAGACGTAAAGTAATTGACGTCTGTAAGAAAGGTTCGTCGTGTCCGATCCCCGCCTCGCCCGCACCCGGGCCGCCATCCTCGACGCCGCCACCGACGCCATGGAGGCCGGTCCGCTCGACGAGATCACCATCAGCGCGCTCGTGGAGCGCGCCGGGGTGAGCCGCCCCTCCTTCTACCAGCACTTCGGCGACCTGCCCACGGTATTCCGCGACGCCGCGTTCCTGCGACTGCAGGACCGCTTCGAGCGGAACCAGCCGCCGGTCTTCGAGAGCGTCGACGCGTGGGCCGCGTTCCTGCGCACCACGGTCGACGACCTGCTCACCCATCTCCAGGAGCACGCGGTGTTCTACCACCGCGCACTGCACGGTCCGAGCGGCCGCGAGCTCAGCGCGCTCGCCGTGGGCTACCTCTCGACCCGCATCCTCGAGCACTCGCCGCTCGGCACGCGCATCCCGCGCGACGCCGCCCTGCGTCCCGAGGACCGGGTCGCCGCCATCGCCGCCGGCACCGTCTGGATCATCACCGACTGGCTCGGCTCGGACCTCTCCGGGCCCGACGCCGTCGACGCGATGACCGACCGCATCGCCGCACTCCTCATCACCCTCTCGGGTGCCGAACCGGAAGCCCTCCGCCCATGACCCGCCGCATCCGCCCGTTCCAGGTCGTCGTCCTCGCGGCGATCGCCCTCATCCCCGTCATCTACGCCGGGGCTCTCGTCTGGTCGAACGAGGACCCGACCCACAACCTCGATGGCATCGCCGCAGCGGTCGTCGATCTCGACGCCGGCGCCACCGCCGCGAACGGCGAGCAGCTGGCCCTCGGCGACGAGGTGCGCGACGAGCTCGTGACGAGCACCGCCTCGAACAACTTCGACTGGTCGGCGGTCGATGCCGACGCGGCACGGGCCGGCCTCGAGAGCGGCGCCTACGCGGCCGTGCTCACGATCCCCGAGACCTTCTCGGCCGACGTCGCCTCCGCGGGCGACGACGACGCCCTCGCGGCGACGGCCGCCGAGCTGGCCGTGCAGACCAACGACGGCTCGAACCTCATCGTCGGCAGCATCGCCGCCACGATCGGCGAGCGGGTCACCGCCTCGCTCGCCTCGCAGGTCTCGGAGGAGTACCTCGACAACGTCTACGTCGGATTCACCGATGTGCACTCCTCGCTGCAGGAGGCGGCCGACGGGGCATCGCAGCTGGCCGATGGGGCAGCGGATGCGCACGCCGGCTCCGCTGAGCTCGTCACCGGCCTCGCGCAGCTGCGCGACGGCGCCGCCGAGCTGCGCGACGGCCTGCCCGAGCTCGCGACGGGCGCCTCCGACGCCGCCGACGGCGCCGCCTCCCTCTCGAGCGGCCTCGAGGCGCTGCGCCAGGCGACCGCCGCGCTGCCCGACTCGGCCACCCGACTCGCCGACGGCGCGAGCAGCGCGGCCGCGGGTGCGCAGACCCTCGCCGCCGGCGCCGACTCGGTCGCGAGCGGCAGCGCCTCCGCGCTCGCCGGCGCGCAGCGCCTCGACGGCGGCCTGCAGCAGCTGCTGGCGAACTGGGACGCGCTGCCCGACGCGAGCCGCAAGGCCGCGCTGCAGCAGCTCGAGCAGGGTGCGGCATCGCTCGTCGGCGACGGCGGCGCGACGACCCCCGGCCTCACCGCGCTGAGCGCCGGCGCGCAGCGGCTCGACGCCGGCGCCGCCTCGCTCGACGGCGGCCTCTCGTCGCTCGCCGACGGCACCGCGGCGCTCGCCGCATCCGCTCCGACCCTGACGCAGGGCGTCGCCGACGCGGCCGACGGCGGCAGCGCCCTCGCGAGCGGCACGGCCGCGCTGCGCGACGGCGTCGGCACGGTGCAGACGGGGGCGGATGCGCTGGCGGACGGCACCGCCGATGCCGCGTCGGGCGGCACCACCCTCGGCGACGGCCTCGCGCAGCTCGACGACGGATCCTCCGAGCTCGCGACGCGGCTCGCCGACGGGGTGGACGAGGTGCCGAGCTACACCGACGGCGAGCGCCGGCACCTGAGCACGGTCGCCGCGACCCCGGTGGACCTCGAGGCTGAGCGCATCAACGAGGTGCCCGCCTACGGCTACGGCCTGGCTCCGTACTTCATGTCGCTCGCGCTCTGGGTGGGTGCGCTCGCCTTCTACCTCATGACGCCGGCGCTCTCCGCCCGGGCCCTCGCCGGCCGCGGGCCGAGCATCGTGGCCGCGCTGCGCAGCTTCGTGCCCGGCGCCGCGATCGCCGTCGCGCAGAGCCTGCTCATGGTCGGGGTGCTCGTCGTCGGTCTCGGGGTGCACGCCGTGAACGTGCCGGGCCTCTTCGGCATGGCGCTGCTCACGAGCCTCACCTTCGTCGCCGTCAACCAGGCGCTCAACGCCCTGCTCGGCGCGCCAGGTCGTTTCGTCGCGCTGCTCATGATCGTGCTGCAGCTCTCCTCGGCGGGCGGCACCTACCCGGTCGAGACGGCCCCGGTCGCGTTCCAAGCGCTGCACGGGGTGCTGCCGCTCAACCACGCGGTCGAGGCGTTCCGCTCGCTCATCGCCGGCGGCTCCATCGGCATCGCCGAGGCGGTGCCGGTGCTGCTGGCGTGGCTGCTCGGGGCGCTCGCGGTCACGTGGCTCGCATCCGCTCGTGCCCGCCGAGCGGAGCGCCGGGCGGTCGCGCAGCCGGCCGTGGTCGCCGCCTGAGTGGTCCGTGTGCGCTGCCTCCACAACCCGTCCGTCGGTTTGGCCCCCGAGCGGGGGAGTCGGAAGGGTGGGATGCACGTTGTCCACGACGGAAGGATTCACATCATGACGCTCACCCTGACCGAGAACGCGACCAACGTCGTCAAGACCATCGTCGAGCAGAACCCCGGCACCGAGACCGGCGGGCTCCGCATCGACGGCGCCGACCGCGGCCCCACCGACTTCGCCCTGTCGCTCGTGCCCGAGCCGCTCGAGGCCGACACGGTCGTGGAGGAGGGTGGCGCGCGGGTCTTTCTCGAGCCCACCGCCGCCCAGGTGCTCGACGACAAGGTGCTCGACGCGCAGGTGGAGCAGGACGGCTCCGTGCGCTTCGCCATCGGCGTGCAGCAGGCCTGATCCGAGCGGATCGAGGGGCGTCGGACCGCGAGGTCCGGCGCCCCTTCCGCGTGCCCGCCGGTTATGGTCGGGGCATGAGCGGCACCGACGGAGCGGATGCGGCGCGAGCGGATGCGGGTGCGCCCCGCCGCCGCCCGGATCGCGCTCTGCGCACGGCCGCGCTCGTGCTGCTCGGCGTCGCCGCCGTCGCGCTGGTCTACAACCTCGTCACGACCCTGCGCACGCTCGACCGCTATCCCGGGGCCCGCTTCGGGGAGGTGTTCTCCGCCACCGACGGCGACGACCTCGTCGCCACGCTCTGGTTCTCGACGATCGTCTGGGCTCCGGTCGTGCTGCCGCTGCTCGCGGCCGCGCTGCTGCTGGTCTCGTTCCTGCCCGCGCTGCGCCCGCACCGCCCCGCGCACCGCTGAGCGGGCTCCTCGACGAGGCCACCCGCGCCGCGGATCGACCGCAGTCGGCGAAACTCCCCGGCGGTCCCCGGATCCGCGCGGCCCCGGGCCTACAGTGGCAGGCATGCGCCGTGCCGAACGCCGAGTGGAAGACGACGACCCGACGGTCGCTCATCCGCTGCACCTCGGCGGTGGCCGGCTGCGGGTCAAGCCCGACGCCGTCAGCTGGGCAGACGAGGAGTACACCCCCGTGAATGTCGCCGAGCCCGTCTGGGCCTCCTGGCGCGAGGAGCTCGCCGTGGTCGGCGGGCCGAGCCCGCTGCTGCACTTCGAGGACACCCCGCGCACGGGCATCGAGCTCGGCACCACCCACCCCGGCGGCCTCGCGCAGTTCATCACCGGCCGCGCGACGCTGCTCTCGAGCCTGCTGCGCGACGACCGCGCCTTCGCCACCGCCACGGCGGCGGCAGAGGAGATCGCCGCGAAGGGCCACGAGCTCGCCACCACCCGCGGCATCGACAGCGTGCACCTCGGCATCGGCATCGCCGAGTGGCAGCACGAGGGCGTGCAGTTCCGCGGCCCGATCCTGCTGCGCCCGCTCGCCCTGCGCCGCTACGGCCACGACTTCGAGCTGACGCTGCGCGGCAGCGCCAAGCTCAACCCCGCGCTCGCCGCGGCCCTGGCCGAGCAGTACGGCATCGAGATCGACCCGGCGGCGTTCGTCGCGCTCACCGAGCAGGGCTCCTCGTTCAGCCCGAACCCGATCATCGACCGGCTGCGCGGGCTCACCGCGCACCTGGGCTTCTTCGCGGTGCAGCCTCGCCTCGTCGTCTCCTCCTTCGCGGATGCGGGTGCGGCGATGGCCGCCGACGTCACCGCCCCCGCGCATCCGGTGCTCGACGCCCTCGCCGGCAACCCCTCCGCGAAGTGGGCCGTCACCGAGAGCAGCCTGCCGGCGGAGGTCGTGCCGAGCGACGAGCGCGAGCCGGGCCTCGACACGCTGCTGCTCGACGCCGACCCCGAGCAGGAGCAGGCGGTGGCGCACATCGCCGCCGGCAACTCGCTCGTGCTCACCGCGCTGCCCGGCACCGGCGCCACCCAGACCGTCGTCAACGCGATCGGCGCGCTCGTCGCGGGCAACAAGCGCGTGCTCGTCGTCAGCCCCCGCCGCGCGAGCCTGCAGGGCCTCGTGCGCCGCTTCAGCGACATCGGGCTGCCCGGGGTCGGCGCTCCGGCGGCGGAGCCCCGCCGTGCGGTGCTGCGCGGCATCTCCCGCAACGAGAAGGCCAAGCGCCCCCAGCTCGCCGAGGTCGACAACGCGCTCGTGCGCCTGCGCGGCGTGCTGCTCGAGTACCGCCGAGCACTCACGCCGAAGGACGCCGGCATGGGCGTCTCGGTGCTCGAGTGCCTGCAGGAGCTCAGCCGTCTCGCGCTGCTGCCCGACCCGCCCACGACCACCGCGCGGCTGCCGCGCCGCACGATCGAGGCGCTCGCGACCGATCGCGCCGCCGTCGCGCGCGTGCTCAGCGAGCTCGCGGAGCTCGGCGAGTTCCGCTTCGGCCCCCGCGACTCCGCCTGGCACGGCGCCGACTTCGGCAGCGCCGAGCAGGCGATCGAGGCGCACCGCACGGTCAGCCGCATCGCGGGCGGCGACCTGCAGGCGCTGCTGGACCTCGCACGCCCGGTGATCGAGGAGAGCCGTATGCGGCCCTTCGGCACCATCCAGGAGCTCGGCCAGTACCTCGCGCTGCTGGCGGGCATCCGCGACACCCTCGACCGCTTCCAGCCGGTCGTCTTCGACCGCTCGCTCGGCGAGCTCATCGCCGCGACGGCCCCGCGCCGCGACGGCGGCGACATGACGGGCGGCAACCGCCGCCGTCTCAAGAAGCTCGCCCGCGAGTACCTGCGGCCCGGCGTGCACGTCGGCGACCTGCACGGCTTCCTCGTCGAGATCCAGCAGCAGCGCCAGCTCTGGCAGCGCTACGCCCGCGCCGGCGTCGAGCCGCAGGTGCCCACCGGCATCGCCGAGGTGTACCGCGCCTACCAGCAGATGCAGCAGGACCTCAGCGCCCTCGACGGCCCGCTCGGCCTGCACGGCGACGACGTGCTCACGGCGATGCCGCTGGCCGAGCTGCAGGCGCGGCTCGAGGCGCTCGCCGCCGACGAGGAGGCCCTGGCGAACCTGCGCGAGCGCAGCGCACTCGCCCGCGAGCTGCACGGCATCGACCTGGCCGACCTGCTCGACGACTTCGCCGCCCGGCGCATCGAGGGCCCCCGCGTCGCGGGCGAGCTCGAGCTGGCCTGGTGGAAGTCGGCGCTCGAGTCGCTGCTGCAGAGCGAGCGCGCCCTGCTCGGCGCCAACACCAGCGTGCTCGACCGGCTCGAAGCCGACTTCCGCCTCGTCGACGAGGCGCACACGGCCGGCAGCGCGCAGCTGCTCGCGTGGCAGCTCGCCGAGAACTGGAAGCTGGGGCTCGTCGACTGGCCCGAGGAGGCCGGCAAGCTCAAGCAGCTGCTGCGCGGCGATGCGGTCTCGGCCGACGAGCTGCACCGCGCGGCGCCGCACCTCACGCGCTTCCTCGCCCCGGTCTGGCTGGCCTCGCCGTACGAGGTGCCGCTGCTGCCCGAGGGCATGGGCTTCGACGCGGTCGTGCTGCTCGACGCGGGCTCGATGAGCCTCGCCGAGACGGTGCCCGCCATCCGCCGCTCGCGGCAGGTCGTCGTGGTCGGCGACCCGGTCACGCAGGCGGCGCGCCCCTTCCGCATCGCGGTGGGCGAGCATCCGGTCGAGCAGGAGGAGTTCTCGCTGCAGGCGCCGGATGTGGAGCCCGAGGAAGCGGTCGCCGAGACCCCCGAGGAGCACTCGGCCTACAGCGCCCTCGCCGCCCTGCTGCCGCACCGCGAGCTCACCCGCAGCTACCGCGCGGGCGGCGACGACCTCGCCGGGCTCGTCAACCGCCGCTTCTACGGCGGTCGCATCGCGGCGCTGCCGTGGGCCGGCTCGTTCCTCGGCCACGACAGCATCGGCCTCGAACTGCTGCGCGACGGCTCCGGCATGCCCGACTCCATCTCGGGCGCCGTCGAGAGCCCCGACGCCGAGCTCAACCGCGTGATCGCGCTCGTGCTCGAGCACGCCCGCCTGCGCCCGGACGAATCGCTCATGGTCGTCACCGCCAGCCGCAAGCACGCCGTGCGCCTGCAGCGCGAGGTCACCACGGCCCTGCGCTCGCGCAGCGACCTCGTCGACTTCCTCGTGCGCGACCGCGCCGAGCCGCTGCTCGTCGCCACCCTCGAGCAGGCCGTCGAGCAGAGCCGCGACCGCGTCATCTTCTCGATCGGCTACGGCCGCACCCCGCACGGACGCCTGCTCAGCGAGTTCGGCGCGCTCGGCGGACCCGAGGGCGAGCGCCTGCTGGCCGTCGCCATGACCCGCGCCCGCCGCGGCATGGTGATCGTCAGCGCCTTCAAGCCCGAGCACGTGGAGGAGCACCGGATGGGCCGCGGCGTCGTGCTGCTGGCCGAGATCCTGCGCGAGATCCAGGCTCGCAGCGGCGTGCTCGACCTGCAGGACGACAGCGACCCCATGCTCACCGACCTGGCCCGCCGTCTCGAGCAGCGCGGCCTGCGCACGGCGCTCGGCTACCGCGGGGCCCTCGGCCTCGTGGTCGCCTACCGCGACAAGGGCCTCGTCGTCGAGAGCGACCGCGCGCTCGGCGGCGGCAGCCTGCGCGAGGTGCTGCGCCTGCGGCCCGAGCAGCTGCGCCGCCTGGGCTGGTCGTACCTGCGCGTGCACTCCTTCGAGCTCTTCGCCGACCCCGACGCGGTCGCCGACCGCATCGCCGGCGTGCTCGGCGCGGTCACCCGCGGCGACACCCAGCCGGTGCCGGCGCTGCCCCAGCCGTGAGCGCCGCCGACCGCGACGACCGAGCGGAAGCGTCCGGTGGGTCGGAGTCGCAGAGCGAGCAGGCGCCCCGCGCCCGACGACCGCACCGCCGGGTGCGCACCGCGCCCGTGCCGGGCAGCGACCCGAACCCGGCGCCGGAGCCGCGCCGTCACGCCTCGAGCGAGAACGACGCCCGTCTGCGCGCCGACAAGCCGCCCCACTGGGGCTGAGGACTACTCGTTGTCGGCCTTGTAACGCGCATTGTGCTGCGCCTGCAGCAGGTCGCGGATCTCGACGAGCAGCTCGGTGTCGGTCGGCGCGGAGGGCTCGACGACGACCGGCTCCTCGGCCTTCTTGCGGAACTGCACCTTCTTCAGGTAGTTCATCGGCACGATGAGCGCGAAGTAGACGACCGCGGCGACCAGGATGAACTGGATCACTGCGGAGATGACGAGGCCGTAGAGCAGGTCGGGGGCGTCGCGTCCACTGCCGAGCGGCACGCTCGCGGCGGCGAGCTCCGGAGCGTTGAAGATCAGCGCGATGATCGGGTTGATCACGCCGGTCACGATGCCGTTCACGATCGCCGTGAACGACGCGCCGATGACGACCGCCACCGCGAGCTCGATCACGTTGCCCCGGAGGATGAAGTCCTTGAATCCCTTGAGCATGGTCGGTTGCTCCCTATCTGCCGACGGAGGTCAGCTGCTGGTCGAGGAACTGCTGGAGGAGGACGAGCCCGACGCCGGCTTCGCGGCCGGCTTGGAGGAGCTGCTGGTGGACGAGGACGACGAGCCCGAACCCGAGCCCGACGCGCGCGAGTCGGTGCGGTAGAAGCCCGAGCCGTTGAAGGTCACGCCGACCGCGCTGAAGATCTTGCGCAGGGCGCCGCCGCAGGCGGGGCAGACCGAGAGGCTGGCGTCGGAGAACGACTGCTGGATGTCGAAGGCGTTCTGGCAGACGGTGCAGCGGTAGGAGTAGGTGGGCACGACGTTCTTCCGTAGAGAGGGGAGTGGATCAGAGGGTGCGCACGGCGCCCGGGGTCACGACCCCGTCGACCGGCTGGTCGTGGGGCTCGCTCGGCACGACGTCGACGAACTCGCTGTCGAAGACGACCGCGTAGGTCGGCGGGCGGCGCTCCATCGAGCCGAGGGTCTTGTCGAAGTAGCCGCGGCCCCAGCCGAGGCGCATGCCGCTCGCGTCGATGCTCGCGGCGGGCACGAGGATCAGATCCACGTCGTTGATGGCGAGCGGGCTGAGCACCTCGCCGACCACCTCGGGCACGCCGAAGATGCCCTCTCGCTCGCTCTCGCCGTCGCCGACCGCCCAGTCGAGCAGGCCGTCGTCGCGGGTGATCGGCAGCAGCACGCGGATGCCCTGCTCGTGCGCCCAGTTGAGGAAGGGCCGCACGTTCGGCTCGTCCGAGGAGGAGAGGTACGCCGAGAGGCTGCGGGCGCCGGTCGAGGCGACGAGCTCGCGCAGCCGCTCGCCGAGCTGCTCGGTGGCCAGCTCGCGCTCGGTGACCGTCATGGTGCGGCGTCGTTCGCGCAGCTCCGCGCGCAGGGCGCGCTTCTCGGCGTGGACGTCGGGCGACATGCCGCCCATCCTACGGGCGGGCGGATGCGGCGGCGTCGTGACGATGCGAGCGAGCGGATGCGGAGCGGCCGTCCCCGCGCATCCGCTGCGCGCATCCGCCCGGCTGTGCCCCAGCCGCCCGCAGTCCGCGCGGAACAGGGCTTTCGATAGGGTGTGCCCTATGACCAATCGTGTGACCAAGGCAGTGATCCCTGCCGCAGGACTCGGCACCCGCTTCCTGCCCGCCACCAAGGCCATGCCGAAGGAGATGCTGCCGGTCGTCGACAAGCCGGCCATCCAGTACGTCGTGGAGGAGGCCGTGAACGCCGGCCTGACCGACGTGCTCATGATCACCGGGCGCAACAAGAACGCGCTCGAGAACCACTTCGACCGCATGACCGAGCTCGAGGCGACCCTCGAGGCGAAGGGCGACCTCGCCAAGCTCGAGAAGGTCAACTACTCCACCGACCTGGCCGACATGCACTACGTGCGCCAGGGCGACCCCAAGGGCCTCGGCCACGCCGTGCTGCGCGCCAAGATGCACGTGGGCGACGAGCCCTTCGCCGTGCTCCTCGGCGACGACATCATCGACGACCGCGACGTGCTGCTCACCCGCATGCTCGAGGTCGCCGGCGCCAAGGGCGCGACCGTCGTCGCGCTGCTCGAGGTCGACCCGGCCGTCGCGCACATGTACGGCGTCGCGACCGTCGAGGCGACCGAGGACGACGACGTCGTCAAGGTGGTCGGCCTCGTCGAGAAGCCGGCCCCCGGCACCGCCCCCTCCAACTACGCGATCATCGGCCGCTACGTGCTGCAGCCCGAGATCTTCGAGGTGCTCGAGCGCACCGAGCCCGGCAAGGGCGGCGAGATCCAGCTGACCGACGCGATGCTCGAGCTCGCCGACCAGGGCATCGCCGGCGGCGTGTACGGCGTCGTCTTCCGCGGCCGCCGCTACGACACGGGCGACCGCCTCGACTACATCAAGGCGATCGTGCAGCTCGCCAGCGACCGCGAGGACCTCGGCAAGGACCTCAAGCCCTGGCTGCGCGAGTTCGCCGCGGGCCTGGAGTAAGCGCCGCCTCCGGCGTCGACGAGGGGACGCGACCACGAACATCCCGGTCCTGAGCGAGGGGGCCGTCACGCTGCGGCCGATCAGGCTGCGGGACGCCCGCGCGCTCGAACGCGAGCTCGCGGCGAACCGCACCTGGCTGCGCCGCTGGGAGGCGACCAGCCCGCACGCGACCTACGGGGTCGACGTGCGCAGCAGCATCCGCTCGCTCCTCGGCGGCGCCCGCACCGGCACCGGCCTGCCCTTCGCGATCGAGGTGGACGGCGAGTTCGCCGGCCAGCTCAACGTGTCGTCGATCACCTACGGCTCGCTCGCCTCGGCGAGCATCGGCTACTGGGTCGCCGAGCGCTTCGCAGGCCGCGGCGTGACCCCGACCGCGGTCGCGCTCGCGACGGACTACTGCTTCGCGGGCATCGATCTGCACCGGATGGAGATCTGCATCCGCCCCGAGAACGGCCCCAGCCTGCGCGTGGTCGAGAAGCTCGGCTTCCGCTACGAAGGGCTGCGCCGGCGCTACATCCACATCGACGGCGACTGGCGCGACCACTTCTGCTTCGCGCTGGTGCGCGAGGAGATCCCCGAGGGCGTGCTGGCGCGCTGGCGCCAGGGCCGCGCCCCCACCGCCGCGGGGCAGGTGCCCGAAGCGGATGTGCGCCGCGCGCAGCATCCGCTCGGCTCCGACTCGGAGTAATCACCGCTTCGCGCCCGGCGCGGCGGACGGCCCCGGGCGCGTCGCGCTCGTACGCTCCACCCATGGGAGATTCACTGGGGGGCGGCGTCATCATCGCCGTGGCGGCCGTGCTGTGGCTCGCCTATCTGCTGCCCAGCTGGTACCGCCGCCGCGAGTACCTCTCCACCGAGCGCAACGCGGTGCGGCTGCAGCAGACGATCCGCGCGATGGCCGGCACCGCCGCCCCGCTCGAGGAGCTGCCCGCCGAGAAGCAGGCGCGCGAGCTCGCCGCTCGCCGCAAGGCGCTGCAGGAGGAGCTCAAGCGCACCGAGGCGATCGCGAGGGCCGAGCGGATGCAGCGCGAGCGCATCGGCAAGCGCGGCGAGCCCGTGCCCAGCGAGGCCACCCGCATCGCCGCCCGCAAGGCCTCCGACGCCAGCCTCGCCGCTGCGCAGCGCTCGGCGCAGGAGGTCTCGCAGGTCTCGCACGATCAGGCCGCGCGGCTGCGCCGCCGCAACCGCCTCGTCACCTCCGTCTTCCTGCTCGCGGGCGTCGTCGCCGCGGTCGTCGGCGGCGTGCAGCTGGCGCTCGGCGCGGGATGGCTGCTGCTGGCCGCCGGACTCGGTGCGGTCGCGCTCGCCGTGGCGACCCTGCGCCGCATGGCCAGCGTCGCGGCGCGTGCCCGCGATCGCCGCAGCGGCAGCGCCCCGGTGGCGCGCCCTCGTGGCCGCCGCATCGTACTGAGCGACCCCCTGCCGCAGGCCGAGCAGGACGAGGACCGCACCTGGACGCCCAGCGAGGTGCCCAAGCCGCTCTACCTCAGCCGCACCGAGGTGCGCCCGAAGCCCGTCGCCGTGCCGCGACCCGTCGTCGAGCAGCGCCCGGCCTCGCCGGAGGCGCCGGCCGCCCCGGTCGCCCCCGCGGCCGTCGTCGAGGACGACCCGCAGGCGGAGCTGCGCCATGCTGCGCTCGCCGCCGAGCGGGCGCTGCGCGCCGCGCACCAGGCCCCCGAGGTCGCCGCCTTCGAGGCGCCCGGAGGCATGCCCGACCTCGACGCCGTGCTGCGCCGCCGCTCCGCCGGCTGAGTCCGCCGCGTGCACGACGACCTCCGCGGAGGTGCTAGGGTTGACGAGTTCACGGGCCCTTGGCGCAGTTGGTAGCGCGCCTCGTTCGCATCGAGGAGGTCAGGAGTTCGAATCTCCTAGGGTCCACCGAGAACACGAAAGGCCCCGCTTCGGCGGGGCCTTTCGCTTGGCCGGGGCGCGTGCGATCGAACCCTGATCGACGAGGAGCGGCATGACGGGTATCGCGGGGCGCGGCGTGCTCGCCTCCGTCGCGGCCTCCGTGCTCTTCGGCGCGATCAGCCTGCTCGGCGGCGTCCTCGAGGGCTTCGGCCCCGAGGAGACGACGGCCTGGCGCGTGCTGCTCATCCTGGCCGCGCTCCTGCCGATCGTGCTCGCCGCGTCGCGCCGCCCCGTGCAGCGCGCCCTGACGGCGAGGGTGCTCCGCTCGCCGCGACTGATCGTCGTGGTGCTCGTCGACGCCGCGATCCTGGGCCTGCAGCTCTGGGTCTTCATGTGGGGGCCGGCCAACGGGCAGACCCAGGCCGTGGCCCTGGGCTACTTCCTGCTGCCGCTCGCGATGGTCGTCGTCGGGCGCGCGGTGTTCCGCGATCGGCTGAGCGGATGGCAGCGGGCGGCCGTGCTCGCGGCGCTCGTCGGCGTCGTGGCCGAGCTCGCGATCACCCGCTCGATCGGCTGGCCGGCGGTGCTGATCGTCGTGCTCTACCCCGTCTACTTCGCGCTGCGCCGCTCGACCGGGCTCGGCGACCTGCACGGCTTCCTGCTCGAGGTCGGGGTGCTCGCGGTCGTCGCCGTTCCGGTGGTCGTGCACGGGCTCATCGGCCACGCCGCGGACGGCGGGCTGCCGCCGGCCTTCGGCGCCCTGCTGCTCGTGGCGGTGCTCAGCGGCGCGGCGATGGTGCTCTACATCCTGGCGTCGCAGTGGCTGCCGATGCCGGTGTTCGGGCTGCTGAGCTACCTCGAGCCCGTGCTCATCCTCGGCGCCGCGCTGCTGCTCGGCGAGCACCTCTCGCCGGGCGACGCCGTGGTCTACGGGCCCATCGCGATCGCGCTGGCGCTGCTCGCCTGCGGCACGCTGCGGCGACGGCGGCCGTCGCGCGCGAGGTAGCGCTTCCGGCGGGAGTCGTCGAGCCCGCATCCGCTCGCTCCTGCGGGAATGGTCGCAGTCGGTTACGGTGCGCTCGCGCTGCTCGGACTCCGCACGCTCCTCGTCGTCGTCGCACCGCCTGAGCAGCGGCACGCGCGACCGAAGGGCACCGCTCCGGCGGGGCCCTTCCCCGTTCCGGGAGGATGGGCGCATGGAGGTCATCGATCACGCCCCGTACTCGTGGTTCCTGCTGCGCGAGGGCGATGCGCTCCTGCTGGACGCCCGCTGCTCGCAGGGCGCCTTCGACGCCAGCGTGCTCATCGCGCTGGATGCCGCGGAGCTCGCCGAACGGGATGCGGGCGGCCACGACGCCGTCGACCGCCTGGCGACCGCGGTCCACATGTCCGCGCCCTTCGCGCGCGGCACGACGTCGCCGTTCCGCGACCGCGACCTGTTCCGCGACGGTGAGCGGGGTCGGGAGCTGCGGCGGGAGGTCCACGAGGCGATACTGCGCTTCCGAGCCGGTTGACGCTGTCGCAGGACTGCGACAGGACTGCGACGCCCGCCGCTCCCCGGACGGGGGAGGCGTCGATAGTGTCGCTTCCATGAGCACCCGAACCACCCAGGTCGCCCTCGCCGCGACCGGTCTCGCCGCCGCGCTGCTGCTGAGCTCCTGCTCGGCTCAGGCCGAGCCGGAGCGGCCCGACCCGACGCCGGCGAAGCCCTCGGCCAGCCCCGCCGTGGAGGCCGCGACGGCCGACGCGGTCGCCGGCTTCGCGCCCGGGGAGATCCCGCCGGTGCCGCTCATCCGCATCCCCGATCTGACGATGCTCGACGCGGCCGTGGCGGCGCCGACGCAGGCGCTGCGCAGCGCCCTCACCGACCGGCCCGGGCTCAGCTTCGCGCCGGCCCGGTGCGAGTCCGGCGGGGTCGTCGCGAGCGGACCGAGCGTAGGGCTGCCCTACGGCGACACGATCGTGAACTCGGGCGACGGCAGCGGCTCGTTCACCCTCAACGGCATCGACGTGGTCGTGGGCGGCGACGGCAGCGGGGTGTGGAGCGACGGCACCACCAACGTCGTGATCGGCGGCGACGGCTCGGGCACCTACAACGACCTCGAGGGCTCCGTGGTGATCAACGGCGACGGCAGCGGCACCTCCGAGCGCCTCGGCGCCACCATCGTCGTGAACGGCGACGGCAGCGGCACCTACGGCTTCGACGGCACGACGATCGTCAACAACGGCGACGGCTCGGGCACCTACTCCGACGACGAGGTGACCATCGTCAACCTGGGCGACGGCACCGCGCTCGTCAACGGGGTCGAGATCCAGGCCGGTCCGGTCGCGCCGGTTCCCTCGGTGGGCAGCTTCCCGTCGATGGGCTCGCTCGCGCCGGTCGAGTCCTGCGGCGTGATCATCACGCTCGAGGACGGCGTGCTCTTCGACTTCGACAAGTACGACCTGCGGCCGGCCTCGGTCGAGGTCATCGACGAGCTGGCCGCCGCGCTGCAGGAGGCCGGCTCGACGAGCCTCGTCGTGAGCGGCCACACCGACGCGATCGGCACCGACGAGTACAACCAGCGCCTCAGCGAGCAGCGAGCGGATGCGGTCGTGCAGGGTCTGCTGTCGGCGGGCGTCACCGCCGCGATCGACGCGCAGGGCTTCGGCGAGAGCCAGCCCGTAGCGCCGAACGAGCTGAACGGCCAGGACAACCCGGCGGGCCGCCAGCTCAACCGCCGGGTCGAGATCCTCGTGCCGAGCGCCTGAGAAGCGGCGCCGAGCGCCGGATCGCCGAGCCGCTGCACCGACGGGATCGGCGGCGCGGCGCGACGACGCATCCGTCCGACGATCAGGCCAGCGCCTCCAGCGCCGCGATCACGGCGAAGGGATCGGAGGCGGTCGCCTGCAGCACGATGTCGGTCACGCCGGCCGCGCCGAGCTCGGCGATGCGCGCCCGCACCCGCGCCGGGCTGCCGGCCAGGGCGAGCTGCGCGACCCACGCGTCGGGCAGACGCGCCGCGAAGTCCTGCGGGTCGGACGCACCCGCTCGCAGCGCTCGGAACTCGTCGGCGAACGGGAGGTCGGCGATGTGCACGTCCCAGTCGGGCTCGCCGATCCAGGCGAGCGCGGGGCGCGCGGCGGCGAAGGCCGCCGATTCGTCGTCGCCGACGCTCGCCACGTTGTAGGCGACGAGCCGGTGCGGCCCCGTCGCGGCGATGCGGGCCAGCGCCGAGGTCGCGTACTCGGGCGTCACCGGCTCGGCGAGCACCGTGCCGTCGGCGACCCGGCCCGCGGCGGCGAGCGATCGCGGGCCGCGCACGCCCGCGAGCAGTGGCGGCGGCGTCGCCGGCACGGCCGATGCATCGAGCCGAACGCCCTCGTGCTCCTCGCCGTCCAGCAGCGCGCGGACGGTCGTGAAGGTGCGCTCGAGCAGCGCCAACGGGCGGTCCGGCCAGGCGCCGACCTGGCGCAGCCAGCCGGGCATGCCGTGGCCGATGCCGGCGTCGATGCGACCCGGGAAGAGCTGGGTCAGGGTCGCCAGCTCCATGGCGAGGAAGGCGGGGTTGCGCACGGCCGCCGGCAGGATGCCGATGCCGACGCGCAGCGTCGAGGTCGCGGCGAGCACGGCGGCGGCCTGCGCGATGCCGCCGCGGTAGCCGAGGTCCTCGACCACCCACAGCTCGGCGGCCCCCGCGGCCTCGGCGCGGCGGGCGTACTCGAGCACCTCGTGGGCGGGCAGATCGCGGGGCAGCATCACGCCCAGGGCGGGTCGGGTGGTCATCGTCGACTCCTCTCGTCGGCACCAGTCTTCCAGCCGCGCGCTGCCGATACCATCGCCCTCGTGCCCACCCCCACGCTCCGCGCCGCCAGCGCCGCCGACCTGCCGGCCGCGACCGCCGCGCTGGCCGAGGCCTTCGAGCACGACCCGACGCTCGCCCGGGTGATCCGTCCGAGCGCCGACCGGCGCCTCGAGCGCCTCGCGCTGCTCTTCACGACCCTGCTGCGCTCGGCGCCGAAGGGGGCGCAGATCGTCGACGTCGCGCAGACCGAGCGGGGCATCGTCGCCGCCGCGATCTGGGAGCGTCCGAGCGCGCCGCGGCCGACCTTGGTCGGCGAGCTCGTCCACCTGCCGGCATTCGTCCGCGCCATCGGGCTCGCCGGCATCGTGCCGGCCACGGTCGATCAGCAGCGGATGGGCGCCGCGCGGCCCGAGGAGCCGCACTGGTACCTCGGCGAGATCGGCGTCGGTGAGGCCGCTCGGGGTCGCGGCGTCGGAGCGGCGCTCCTGGAGCGCGGGCTCGCCCGGGCGGATGCCGACGGCGTCGCCGCCTACCTCGAGTCGTCGACCCCGCGCAACCGCGCCCTCTACGCGCGGCACGGCTTCGTCGAGCTCGGTCCGGTGCCGGGTATGCAGGGCGAGGGCGTGCCGATGCGGATGCTGCGGGCGGCCTCCGTCGCGTAGCGGCGTCACAGTCCGTCATCGACCTGCGCATCCGCTCGCCTGCGCGTAGCGTCGTCGGCATCGCCGTTCGGAACGAGAGGAGTCGGCCATGCCCCGCATCGCGATGATCTCTGTGACGGACGAGCGAATGGGCCGTGAGGCCTACCAGGGCCTCGCCGACGGTCTCGACGCCTCCTTCGCCGGCATCGCCGAGGCGAGCGGATGGACGGTCGACCGCCACGCCGCGGGCGTGCTCGGCCAGCGCGGCCTGCAGCGGGCCGCCGACGGCGCCGATGTGATCGTGCTCATGGGCGGCGAGGACGTGCATCCCTCCTTCTACGGCGGCGACCTCGAGTACGAGGGCAGCGGCGTGCACGAGGAGCGGGCGGATGCGGCGCAGATCGCGCTCGTGCACCGGGCCCTCGAGACCGGCACCCCGCTGCTCGGCATCTGCCGCGGCCAGCAGGTCGTGAACGTGGCGCTCGGCGGCGGCCTGCACCAGCACATCGGCTACGAGGGCCTGCATCGCCAGCACCCGGAGACCGGCGGCATGGTCGAGCACGGCCTGTCGCTCGTGGCCGGCTCGTCGCTCGACGGCCTGGGGCTGCGGCCGGTGCGCAGCAGCCACCACCAGGCGGTCTCGGCGCTGGGCTCCGGGCTGCGCATCGCGGCGACCGCCGAGGACGGCGTGGTCGAGGCGCTCGAGCACGAGTCCGGCTCGCTCGTGACCGTGCAGTGGCACCCCGAGCACCCGCTCGGCGACGCCGCGGGACTCACGGCGCTGCTCGGCCTGCTCGCCCGCGAGCGCGTGCTCGCCGCGGCCTAGGAGCAGGCCGGCCCCGTTCGAGCGGATGCCGGCAGCGGTCGGCTGAGGGGCCTCAGCCCTCCAGCTTCGCCAGCCAGCCGGCGAGCAGACGCTCGAGCTGGGCGGCCTCGTCGGCCCCGAGCGCGTCGAGCAGCCGTCGCTCGTTCGCCATGTGCGCCGCGAACGCCTCGTCGATGAGCGAGAGGCCCTGCGGGGTCAGTGCGACGACCCGGGAGCGCCCGTCGTGCTCGGCGCCCTCAACATCGGCGTGTTCTTCGTGCTCGTCTACCTCGCGGCGCAGCACCTGCCCGCCAGCATCGCCACGGTCATCGCCGCCACCTCGTCCGCGGGCATGCTGCTGCTCGGCTGGGCGATCCTCGCGGAGCGGCCACGGCTGCTCGGTGCGCTCGGCGCCGCGCTGGGCATCGGCGGCACCGCCGCGATGGTGCTCGCGGGGGCCGGGGCCCCCGATCCGCTCGGCATCGCCGCCTCGGTCGGCTCGGTGCTCTGCGCGAGCGCGGGCGCGGTGCTCTCCCGGCGCTGGCGCGGGGAGGTGCCGCCGCTCGCCGCGACCGCCTGGCAGCTGACCGCGGGAGCGCTGGTCGTGCTGCCCGCGGCCCTGCTCGTAGAGGGCGCCCCGCCCGCGCTCGACGGTCCCGCGCTGCTCGGCTTCGCGGCGCTCTCGCTCGTCGGCACGGCGCTGGCGTTCGTCTGCTGGTTCGCCGGCCTCGCGCGACTGCCCGCCGGCACGGTCGGACTGCTCGGCCTGCTCAACCCGGTCAGCGGGGTGCTGCTCGGCGTGCTCGTCGCGGGGGAGCGGCTCGGAGCGCTGCAGTTCGCCGGCCTCGGGCTCGTGCTGCTCGGCATCGTCATCGGCGTCGACCGCCAGCGGCGTGGACGAGCGGATGGGCGAGGCAGCGAGGGTGGCGGCTGCGCCCGCCCCGGAGGCGATGCGGCGGCTGGCGGGGCCGTTGCCGGTGCAGATGACGCGACGGCGTCGCGCTCAGCGCAGGCGGTCGGCCACGGCCTCGATCGTGGCGACGACGAGCGCGCGGTCGAGCGGGCGCCGCTCGAACTGCTGGTGCATCGACCAGCCCTCGATGAGCGCGTCGATCGCGCGGCAGGCCTCGGGTGAGAAGTGCAGCGCCAGGCTCTCGTGGCTGCGCCGCAGCCAGGCCAGGTTGATCTCGGCCACGCGCTCGTCGTGGTTGGCGTGCGCGTGCATCTCCCAGATGACCACCATCTCGCGAGAGCCGACGTAGTCGATGCCGCAGATGAGCTCGGCCACGGCCTCGCAGGCGGCGCGGCGGTCGACGGCCCGCTCGAGCGAGTCGCGGTAGAGCGAGGCCTTGCGCTCGCTGAAGCGTCGAAAGGCCTGCGCCAGCAGATCGGCGAGGCCGTCGAAGTAGTAGGTGACCGAGCCGAGCGGCACGCTCGCGGCGTCGGCGATGCGGCGGTGCGTGGTGCGCTGCACGCCGTGGTCGGCGATCACCTCGATCGCGGCGTCGAGGATGCGCTCGCGCCGCTGCGGGTCGTTCGCGCCGCGCCGCGCCCCGGTCATGCGGTCCGCCCGCGGTTCGCGTGCGTCGTGCGCGGTTCCGCGGCGATCGCCGTGGTCGCCGCCGCAGCCGTGCTTGCTGCCGCAGCCGTGCTCGGTGCAGCCGTGCTCGCCGCAGCCGCGCTCGCTGCCGCCGTGCTCGCCGCCGCAGCCGTGTGCGCGGGCCGTCGCTCGCTCGCGCTGGGCGCATCCGCTCGTCGCTTCATCGCCTCCATCGTAGAGCGGATGCACCCGGGTGTGTACATTTGTACACATCATGAGCAACGCCGTCATCGATCGGGCCGCCCTGCGCCGCCGCAACGCCCTCTTCGCCCTCTTCCTGCTGCCCGGCCTCGGCCTCGCCTCGTGGGTCACCCGCACGCCCGACATGCGCGATCTGCTCGCGGTCTCGACCGCCGAGATGGGCTTCGTGCTCTTCGGCCTGTCGGTGGGATCGATGGTCGGCATCCTCGGCTCGGGTGCGCTCGTGGCCCGCTTCGGCACCCATCCGATCGTGCTGCTCGGCATGGGCTCCCTGGTCGTCGCGCTGCCGGTGATCGGCGCGGGCGGTGCGCTCGGCGCGCCGGTGCTCGCGGCCCTCGGTCTCGCGATCTTCGGGTTCGGCGTCGGCGGCGGCGAAGTGGCGATGAACATCGAGGGCGCCGAGGTCGAGCGACTGCTGGGCCGCTCGGTGCTGCCCGCGCTGCACGGCTGCTTCAGCCTCGGCACCGTGATCGGCGCGCTCATCGGCATGGGCCTCACGGCGATCGCCTTCCCGGTGCAGTGGCACCTCGGCGCGATGGCCGTGGCGGCCCTCGCGGTGCTGCTGATCGCCATCCGCTCGGTGCCCACCGGTTTCGGCAAGGGCGCCCCGCGCGCCCGCGGCGAGCGTCGCGACCCCGCCACTCGCGTCGTGCTCTGGCGCGACAAGCGCCTGCTCGCGATCGGCGGCATCGTGCTGGCCATGGCCTTCGCCGAGGGCGCCGCCAACGACTGGCTGCCGCTGCTGATGGTCGACGGGCACGGCTTCGACCCCGCGCTGGGCTCGGCGGTCTTCGCGATCTTCGCTGCGGCCATGACCATCGGCCGCTTCGCCGGAGGCGCCGCGATCGGGCGCTTCGGCCGCGCCGCCGTGATGCGGGTGAGCGCCATCGCGGGGGCGATCGGCCTCGCGCTCGTGGTGTTCGTGGACAATCCCGTCGTCGCGGCCGCGGCAGTGCTGCTCTGGGGGCTCGGCGCCTCGCTCGGCTTCCCGGTCGCCATCTCGGCCGCGGGCGACAGCGGACCCGCCGCGCAGTCGGCGCAGCGCGTCGCGCAGGCCGCGATCGTCGGCTACCTCGCCTTCCTCGTCGGCCCGCCGCTGCTCGGCCTGCTCGGCGAGGAGCTCGGCCTGCGGCTCGCCATGGTCGTCGTGCTGGTGCTCGTCGCCGGCGCGGTGCTGCTCGCGCCGGCCGTGCGCGAGTCGCGCGACGACGACGCTGAGACGGAGCCGGCGGCGCGCGCGCACTGAGCCGGTGTGCGTGCGCCGGGCCGGTGGGCAGCTCGGGGTCGCCCCGCTCGCGCCCTGCGCTGCGGCCGGCACCGGGCCCCTCGGCCCCCCGGTGCGCAGTTCGTGCGCCGAGACTTCGTCGCGGCGGGGCGCCCGCGGGCGGGCGCGGCCCCCCCCGGCGGGCGGCCGGGGGGCGGGCGGGGGG
>JASCOA010000090.1 GCA_029959365.1 Microbacteriaceae bacterium PS02343
CCCGGGCCCGCCGGGGCGCCCCCCCCCCCCGCGGGGGCGGCCGCCCTCTCGCGGACGCGGCGAGCGCCGCGCCGGCGCGCGGCCGTGCACCGGCTCGACTCCCGAAGGGCGCACGGGGATGGGGCGCGGTGGGCGCGCACCCCTACGCGCCCACCGCGGGCACCTCGTGCGGACCCCTCCGCCCGAGGTCGTTCGCGCCGGACGAGCCGGCCCCCTCAGAACGCTCCGCTCGGAACACCGACCCCCCGGTGGCCCCCATGAGCAGCGCGTCGAGACCATCATGCCCCATCGCAGGGGCTTCCGCCGATGGGGATCGCTCCCCATCGGCGGGTCAAGCGCATGACGCGCCGATCGGACCGCCGCGGCGCGGCTCAGACCGCCGTCGCGCGGATCAGCACGAGCCGATCGGCGCTCAGCGTCGGCGCCTCGAGGCCGATCCGGCCGAGCACCGCGCCGCTCAGCTCGACGCCGTCCTCCACCCAGCCGGGCAGCGCGCCGCGGTGGATCGAGCGCCCCGAGGGCTCCTGCACGCGCACGCGGTAGCGGCGCTCGGGATCGAGCCCGGGCAGGACGATGCGCCCGAAGGGCGCGTCGAGGGCGTGGTCGACGACGGCCATCGTGAAGAGGGCGTCCGAGCCGTCCTGGGCGACGACGCCCTCCACCTCCACGGCGGGGATGATCGGGTCTGCGTGCACCACGCGCCCCCCGTGCAGCAGCGGGCGCAGCTCCTTGTGCAGCGCGATCCAGTCGCGCAGGGAGGCGAGGTCCGCATCCGCCGTGCTCGTGAGGTCCCATTCGATGCCGAAGTGGCCGCGCACGGCGGTGCCGGCGCGGTAGTCGAGGTCGAGGATGCGCCCGGTCGAGTGGTCCTGGTCGGCCCCGACGTGGGTGCCGAGCAGCTCGGGCGGCAGCAGCAGCGAGATCCAGCGCTGCATGCGCTGGCGCTCGTGCGCGTCGATGCAGTCGCTCACCCAGACCCGGTCGGCGTGCTCCATGATGCCGAGGTCGATGCGACCCCCACCGCCGCAGCACGACTCGATCTCGAGCCCCGGGTGCGCGGCCTTCAGCTCGGCGAAGAGCCGGTAGGCGGCCAGGGTCTGCGCGTGCACGCCCGGCGCGAAGGACGGCTGGTGGCCGGCGTCGACGAGCGGACGGTTGTGGTCCCATTTGATGTAATCGATGCGGTACTCGGCGACGAGCGCCGACATCCGCTCGAGCACGTGGGCGAACGCGTCGGGGTTGCCGAGGTCGAGCACGTGCTGCTGCCGGGACGGCACGCCTGGCCCGCGCTCGGTGCCGAGGACCCAGTCCGGGTGCGCCCGTGCCAGCTCCGAGTCGAGGTTGACCATCTCGGGTTCGAACCAGAGGCCGAACTCCATGCCGAGGCCGTGCACGCGATCGGCGAGCGGGCCGAGGCCGTTCGGCCAGACCACGGGGTCGACGACCCAGTCGCCGAGGCCCGCGTCGTCGGAGCGGCGGCCGAGGAACCAGCCGTCGTCGAGCACGAAGCGCTCCACGCCGACTGCGGCGGCGCGCTCGGCCAGCTCGAGCAGCCGGGGCAGATCGTGGTCGAAGTAGACCGCCTCCCAGGTGTTGAGGATGATCGGCCGCGGCGTCGCGGGATGCTGCGGGCGCGCCCGCAGGAAGCCGTGGATGCGGCCGGCGAAGGCGTCGAGCCCCTCGCCCCAGGAGGCGACGAGCCACGGGGACGCGTAGGCCTCGCCGCGGGCGAGCACCGCCTCGCGGGGCAGCAGCAGCTCGCCGCCGCGCAGCAGCTGCCAGGCGTTGCTCGTGCGCTCGGCGGCCACGACGCCGTTGCCCGACCAGGCGAGGTGCACGCCCCAGACCGCGCCGCGGCGCCAGCCGAAGCCGGGCTCGCCGGCAATCAGCACGGTCGCGTTGTCGTGGCCGGGGCGGCCGCCCCAGGCCTCGCGGGCCCAGCGGCCCGTCTCGAGGCGGTGCCGCTGGGGCGTGCGCTCGCGGGTGTGCCGTCCGGTCATGTCGAGCAGCTCGGTCGCGCTCAGCGGCACGGGCAGGCCCGGCTCGAGGCCCGTGACCTCGTAGCCGTCGGCACCGAGGTTGCGCAGGCTCGCCCGCACTCGCAGCACGCCGGAGGGGTGCAGCTCGAGCTCGGTGGTCAGCTCCAGCTCCGTGGCGTCGTCGACCGCGGTGCTCAGCAGGCGCACGGCACCCGCTGCGCCCTGCTCCCATCCGCTCTCCCCCGCCTCGTGCAGCACGTGCTCGACGCGGTTCGGCCCGAAGGACCAGGCCGCGCCGTCGCGGTGGCCCAGCACGCCGGGGTGGCCGAGCCAGCCGGTCGCGTGCAGCGGCACGACGCCGACCTGCGGCTGCGCGTAGACGACGGAGTCGCCAACCGGCCGCTCGAGCGCCGGCAGCAGGCCCGACAGGTCGTCCTCGGCGATCTCGGCGCCCCAGTGCAGCACGGTCGGCAGCGCGTCGGCGGCGGTGCGCACGATGAGGCTGGTGCCGCCGCGGCGGAGGTGGACGAGTGCGGGTGCGGTGGTCATGCGGGTTCCTTCGACGATGAAGCGGACCGGGTCGTGATCAGTCTGCTCGATCGGCGGAGCACCGGGAGCGCGGCGGCACGGACGCGCCGTGCGGGATCATCGCGAAGGCGCTGCGGGACGGGCGCACGACGTCGGCGCACCGTCCCGCAGCTCGGAGCTCAGCGCCCGTTCGCGTCGAGCCACTCCGCGGAGGCGCGCAGGCCCTCCTCCAACGAGGCGTCGCTCTCCTCGTCGACGCAGAGCCAGCCGTCGTAGCCGGCCCGGTCGAGGGCGTCGAGGATGCCGTTCAGGTCGAGGTCGCCCTGCCCGAACAGCCGCCACGATCCGCTGGCGTGGTCGTAGTCCTTGAGGTGCAGGTTGTCGACGTAGGGCCCGAACTCGTCGATGAAACCGGGCAGGTCGGTGATGCCGGCCTTCGCGAGGTGCGCGGTGTCGACCGTGAGGCCGAGCAGCCCGGGCTCGAGCCCGTCGAAGAACTCGCGGAAGTCCTCGAGCACCATCACCGGCTGGTCGACGTGGTGGTGCAGCGAGAACGCCACCCCGGCCTCGCGCGACTCGCTCGCGATCTCCGTGAGCGTGCGGGCGAACTCGCGCCGCAGCGCCGCGTCGACGCCCTCATGCGGGTGGCCGTGGCAGAAGACGATCCGCTCGGCGCCGACGGCCGCGGCGAAGGCGATGGACGAGCGGATGCGCTCCCGCCCCTCCGCATCGATCGCGTCGCCGGTGATGAGCGCGGAGTACGTGCCCGCATCCGCCCCCAGCTCGTCGAGGGCGCGCTGCGGCTCGCCGAGGTACGGCGCCCACTGGTAGCCCTTGAGTTGCAGGCCCGCGTAGCCGGCGTCGCGGTAGCCGGCGATGAGCGCCGGCACCTCCGCCTCGGGCAGGTACTTCGAGAACGAGCGGCGCAGGCTCACTCGCCGACGACCTGACGCTCGGCCGTGTCGAAGACGATCAGCAGCTCGCACTCCTCGTCGCCGATGTTGACGGCGTTGTGGGTGGCGCCGAGCGGGATCGAGACGGTGTCACCCGGTCCCATCTCGAGGTACTCCTCGTTCACCCGGTGACGGATGCGGCCGCGCACGACCGTGAGCACCTCGTCGCAGTTGGGGTGGTGGTGCACCGGGTTGTTGCGGCCGGGCTGGATGAAGCAGCGGCCCACCGTCAGCACGTCGGAGTTGCCGAGCGAGCCGGCGACCGACCATTCGAGCCTCCCCCAGTCCTGCGGGTCGACGGTGCGGTCGGCGGCGGCGGTGAAGCCCCCGCGGCGCTCAGAGGTTCCGGCGGTCATGCGATCTCCTTCGGTCGTGCTTCGAGGTTGGCAGAAGGGTCCGGCCCGCGGCGAGCGCCGCGGACCGGACCGGTGGTTCAGCCGCCGAGCTGGTCGATCTTGGCGTCGAGGGCGGCGCCGACCTCGGCCGGCGTCTTCTGGCCCTGCACCATGAGCTGCAGCTGGGCGATGAGCTCGAGGTTGAGCGCGTCCTGGTACCGCGGCCAGGCGGCCATCGGCAGGTAGACGCGGCCCTCCTCGAGGGCGGCGAGGTTGGTGGCGAGGTGCTCGTCGATGTCCGGCTCGAAGTTCGTCGTCGTCGTCATCGAGTTGGTCTGGCCCTGGTAGATCTCGAGGCCCTCGGGGCTGGTGAGGAACTCGAGGAACGCGTGCGCGGCCTCCGGCTCCTTCGCATCCGAGTTGATCGACCAGCCCGGCGAGGCGTTGCCCGAGAGCCACGGGGTGCCGTCCGGCTGCGGGAAGCCCGCGATCTCCCAGTTGAGGTCGGGGTTCATCTCCGGCACCTTCGTGACGTTCCACGGCCCCATCGGGATGATCGCGGCGCGGTTGTTCACGAACTCCTCGAGCACCTGGTCGCCGTTGATGCCGACGACGTCGCGGCTGATGAGACCGGCCTCGAAGAGCTCGTTCCAGCGCCCGAGAGTCTCCTCCCACTGCTCCTCGAAGCTGCCGCCGCCGTCGAAGGCGTCGACGTCGCTCACGCCGTTCGCCGCGTTGGAGGCGCCGATGCTCGAGGCGATGCTGTCCGGCACCGCCAGCCACGGCTCGAGGTAGGGCTGCACACCGGTCGCCTCGATGTCCTCGAGCAGCCGGGTGAACTCGTCCCACTCCGTCGGGAACTCGTCGTAGCCGAGCTCCGCGAGCAGGTCGATGTCGTAGGCGAGCCCGGTCGACCAGGAGGAGACGGAGACGCCGTAGACCTTGCCGTCCCGGCCGCGGATCTCCTTGTTGAGCGGCGCGAGCACCTCGACGTAGGGCTCGTCGGTCAGGTCGAGGATGTGCTCGCCGTCGATGAGGTTGGTCTTGTTCTCCGAGCCCATCACGAACACGTCGGCGGCGGTGCCGGCGAGGATGCGGTTCTGCAGCGTCGAGATGTACTCGGCCACGGGCGGGGCGTGCGAGACCTCGACGCGGATCTCGGGGTTCGCCTCCTCGAAGGCCTCGATCACGGGCGCCATGAGCTCGGGGCTGTCCCAGGTGAAGAAGGTGAGCACGGTGCGGTCGTCGCCCGCGCCGGCGCAGCCGGTGAGGGCGAGGCCGAGCGCCGCGGTCACGCCGATGCCGGCGCGGAGTCGGGAGTTCTGCTTCATTGCTGATCTCGTTTCAGGTGGAGTGATGGTGCGGTGGGATGGGGCGGTTCAGCCCTTGACGGAGCCGGCCAGCAGGCCGTTGACGATGTAGCGCTGCATGGCGACGAAGAAGATCACCATCGGCAGGAGCGCGATGACGGAGAGGGCGAGGAACGCCGGCCAGTCGACACTGAACTCGCCGACCGCCTTGTAGACCTGCAGCACGAGGGTCTGGTTCTGCGGCGAGCTGAGGAAGACGACCGGCGTGAGGAAGTCGTTCCACACCCACATGGTCTGGAAGACGCCGACGGTGATGAGGATGGGCCGGATCAGCGGCAGCGCGATGCGCCAGTAGATCTGCCAGGGACCTGCGCCGTCGAGCTTGGCGGCCTCGATCATCTCGCCCGGGATCGAGCGCATGTACCCGACGATCAGGAAGTAGCAGAACACCGACCCCGCCGTGTAGAGCACGATGAGCCCCTGCAGCGAGTCGACGAGGCGCAGCTCGGCGAAGAGCCGGTAGAGCGGGATGAGCGTGACCTGTCCGGGCACGAGGAACGCGATGACGAACACCACGTTGATGAGCTTCGAGCGGCGCATGATCACCGAGAACGCGGCGAGCGAGCCGATGAGCAGCATGAGCACGATCGAGACCGCGGTCACGACGAGCGTGTTCGCGAAGACCTGCGCGATCGGCTGCCCCTCGAGCACCCGCTGGTAGGTGTCGAGCCGCCACTCGGTCGGCAGGGCGAGCGGCGACGCCGCCGTCTCCTGCTGCGTCTTGAAGGTGTTGACGAGGATGTAGTAGAACGGCAGGCCCACGATGATGCCGATGGGGATCATGACGATGCTCGTGACGATCGCCCCCGGCCGGGTCCACTCGCGCTTGGCCTTGGCGGGCTGGATCCGGTCGGTGCGCTGCTCCGTCGCGACTGCGCTCTTCTCGGTCGCTGCGCTCATGAGTTCCTCCGCTCCACGCGGTTCGACAGCACCAGCTGCACCGCGACGATCGCGCCGACGAGCAGCATGAACACGACGGCCAGAGCGGATGCGCGCCCGAACTGCGCCTGCGAGATGCCGTTCTGGATGATGGTCTGGGTGATCGTGTAGGTCGAGAACCCGGGCCCGCCGCCGGTGAGCGTGAAGGGCAGGTCGTAGACCTTGAGCCCGCTCGTCATGAGCAGCAGGCAGCTGATCGTGACGGCCGGCGAGAGCAGCGGCACCGTGATGTGCCGGAACTTCTGCAGCGCGCTGGCGCCGTCGACCGTCGCGACCTCGTAGAGGTCGGCGGGGATCGACTGCAGGTAGGCGAGGTAGAGGATCGCGTGCCAGCCGGCGTTCGACCAGACCCCGACGACGATGACGGAGATCTGGGCGAGCGTCGCATCCGACAGCCAGGGCAGCGGGCCGAGACCGAGGCCGCCCTGCAGGATCGAGTTGAGCGCTCCCGAGCCGAGCGGCGAGAGGATGAAGCCCCACACGAGACCGAGGATCGCGACCGACGGGATCGACGGGAAGAAGAGGATCGAGCGCACGAAGTTGCGGCCGATGAATGCCCGGTTGAGCACGACCGCCACCGGGATGGCGATGACCGTGATGAGCACGGTCGTGCCGAGGGTGAAGAGGATCGTGAAGCCGAGCCCGGCGAGCATCGACGGGTCGGTGAAGATCGCCGCGTAGTTGTCGAGGCCGACGAAGCTCACCTCGTCGCTGTAGCCGCCGAAGTCGGTGAAGCTCCAGTAGAGCGACTGCGCCAGCGGGTAGGCGAAGAGGAACGCGAAGACGATGAGCAGCGGGATCGCGAAGGCGCGGATCCGCAGCAGCTCGCCGAGGCGGGCGGCGCCCTTGCGCGGCGGCGGGGTCGGCGCGCCGGGGCGCACCGCCTCCCGCACCGGCGGACGGGTCAGGGTGCTCACGGCAGCAGCCCGTCCACCAGGCTCACCGCCCGGCCCGTCTCGGCGGAGCGGTAGGCGCCGTCGATGAGCGAGACCGTCTTGAGGTTGTCGCGCCCCGAGTTCGGCGCCTCGACGCCGGTCTCCACGGCATCGAGCAGGGCGTCGAGCTGGCCGTAGGCGGTGAGCGGCTTCGTCTCGCCGGTGCCGAGCGGCACGGGCCAGGACTCCTCGCCGTCGGGGCCGGCGATCGTCACCTGGCCGCCGGCGATGCGCAGCGTGCCGCGGTCGCCGAGCACGACCGTGTCCCAGAGGTTGATCCAGCTCGAGAAGCTCTCGGTGTACGAGACCGTCACGTCGTCGCCGAAGCGCACGAGCACGCTCGCATCCGTCTCCCCCACCGCGGTGATGGCGGGCGAGGAGTAGGTCGCCGCCGTCACCTCGGTGGCGTCCACGTCGAGCAGGCGGCGGAAGCCGTCGAGCCAGTGCACGCCCATGACCATGAGCGCGTGGTGCGGCTGCTCGTTGCGCCAGCCCACGTCCTCGCGGTGCATGAGCACGCGGTGGTTGATGGCGTGCACGGTGCCGATGCGGCCCTCGCGGATGAGCGCGCGGGCGGGCTCGAAGCCCCAGTGCTCGCGGAAGTTCTGGTCGACGGCCAGCTGCACGCCGGCCTCGTCGGCGATCGCCACCATCTCGCGCGCCTCGTCGATGCCGTCGGCGAAGGGCTTCTCCACCAGGAGGTGCTTGCCGGCGGCGGCGAGCTCGCGCACCGTGGCGACGCGCACGTGGCTGGGGGTGCAGACGACGGCGACGTCGAACTCGACCCCGGCGAGCGCCTCGGCGACGCTGGCGTAGGCGTTCGGCACGCCGTAGGTGCGCTGCGCCCACTCGCGCCGCTCGGCGGAGGGGTCGACGACGGCCACCACGTCGATGCGCTCGGGGCGCATCCGGAACCCGTCGAAGTGCATCTCGGTCACGCCGCCGGCGCCGATCACGGCGATGCGGTGCTTGCTGTCGTTCATCCAGACCTCCTCGTCAGGGCGACGAGGGAGGGGGATTCGACCTCGTCGTCGTGCGGCGCGGACGCCGGCACCGTCTCAGACTGGACGGACGAGCGGAGGGATGAGAGGGCCAATACCGGATCGATGGCCCACAGGCGCCTCAGGTGGCCTGCTGCACCTCGCCCCAGGCCCCGGCGAGCAGCTCGACACCGAGCCGCGTCTCGGCCGGATCGCCCGCGTAGGAGAGCCGCACGTGGTCGTCGAGCCGGTCGTCGACGCTGAACGTCGGCCCCGGCAGCAGCCGCACCCCGCGCCGTTCGGCGCGCTGCACGAGCGCCGTGGCACCCTGCCCGGGCAACCGGATCCACAGCGATCCGCCGCCGAGCGGCACCTGCGGGGTCCAGTCGGGCAGCAGCTCGCCGACCGCGTCGAGCGCGAGCCGCCGGTGCTCGGTGAGGCCGCGGAAGCGCTCGTCGCGGGCCCGCTCGATCTGCGGCAGCAGCCGGCTCGCCACGATCTGCGCGAGCACCGAGGTGCCCAGATCCTCGCCGCCCTTGATGGCCGCGAGCTCGGCGACGAGGTCGGGGTGGGCGCGCAGCCAGCCGACCCGCAGCCCGCCCCAGAACGACTTGCTGACCGAGCCGACCGTCATGATCTGCTCGCCGCCGGCGGCCAGCGGGATCGGCCGTCGCTCGCCGTCGATGATCGTGTCGGCCAGGGTCGCGTCGTCGATCACGGGCACGTCGCCGCGGGCCGCGATCGAGGCGACCCGGCTGCGCCGGAAGCCGTCGAGCACCGTGCCGGTCGGGTTGTGCACCGTCGACTGCAGCACGATGAGGGCTGGCCGCAGGGCCTGCACCTTGCGGGCCAGATCGTCGACGTCGACGCCGTCGGGCCCCGAGTCGACCCCGACGAGGCGGGCGCCGAGCGCCTTGAGCGACTCGATGGCGCCGCGGAACGTCGGCTCCTCCACGAGCACGGTCGCACCGGGGCTGATGAACACCGCCGCCGCGAGCCGCAGCGCCTGCTGCGCGCCCGAGGTCACCAGGATGTGCTCGGGCGTGGTCGGCAGGCCGAGATCCGAGTAGTAGCGGGCGACCGCCTCGCGCAGCTCGCTGAGCCCCGCGGGGATGTAGCCGTGGCCCGAGACGAGCTCGCGCAGGCGCGATCCGTCCACGGCGTTGAGCTCGTCGGCGACCATCGGCAGGCCCGGCAGCGCGGCGCTGCGCAGATCGATGCGGTGGCGCATCCGCTCGTCCGACGGCTGGTCCGAGAAGGAGCGCAGGCGGTCGCCGCCGCGGCTCTGGCTCGGCTTGCGCGAGACGGTCACGTAGGTGCCGTCGCCCTGGCGGCTCGAGAGGAGGCCCTCCGAGCGCAGCGCGTCGAGCGCCTTCGTCACGGTGTTGCGGCTGACGCTGAGCGCGGCCCCGAGCGAGCGCTCCGACGGCAGCCTCGAGCCCGACGGCAGGGCCCCCGAGCGGATGAGGGCGCGCAGCTGCGCGGCCAGCTCGTCGTGCAGCGACCCCTCGCCCCGCTGCCAGTCGCCGAGGAGCCGCAGGAGCCGGTTCGCGCCGACCGCAGCCAATCGGAATGCATTGGCACTCGCTTGCTCGATGTTCACGGGCTCATCATGGGAGCCGAACCGCATCGGGTCAACCAAGGAGGCTCCCGCCATGCCGCACACCGTCGTGCTGCTCGGAACGCTCGACACCAAGGGCGAGGAGTACCGTTTCGTGCGCGATCGCCTGCACGAGGCCGGGCTCGAGACGATCGTGATCGACGTCGGCGTGATCGGCGAGCCGGCCTTCGCGCCGGACCTCGATCGGCACGCCGTGGCGCTCGCCGGCGGCGGCGATGCGACCGAGCTGGTGGTGCGCGGCGACCGCGGTTCCGCCCTGGCCGTCATGGCCCGCGGGGCCGAGGCGCTCGTCGCCGAGCTGCACGCCGCCGGCCGCATCCAGGGCGCGCTCGCGCTCGGCGGCACGGGCGGCACCTCGCTCGCGGCGGCGGCCTTCCGGCAGCTGCCCGTGGGGTTCCCCAAGCTCATCGTCTCGACGGCGGCGTCGGGCGACACCGCGCAGTACGTCGGCGAGACCGACCTGATCCTCGCCCCGTCGATCGTGGACATCGCCGGGCTCAACCGCATCTCGCTCGCCGTGCTCGCCAACGGCGCCGCGGCGCTCGCGGGCATGGTGCTCGCATCGCCGGTGCCGCCCCGCGAGCTGCGCCCGCTGGTCGCGGCGAGCATGTTCGGCGTCACGACGCCCTGCGTCACCCGGGCCCGCGAGCGGCTCGATGAGCTCGGCTACGAGGTGGTCGTGTTCCACATGACCGGCTCGGGCGGGCGCGCCATGGAGTCGTTGATCCGCCAGGGGTTCTTCGCCGGCGTGCTCGACCTCACCACGACCGAGCTCGCCGACGAGCTGGTGGGCGGCGTCTTCGACGCGGGCCCCACCCGGCTGACGGCGGCGGCCGAGGCGGGCGTGCCGCAGGTCGTCTCGGTCGGCGCCCTCGACATGGTCAACTTCGGCGCGCCCGACACGGTGCCCGCCCGCTTCGAGGGGCGCACGCTGCACGTGCACAACGCCAGCGTCACGCTCATGCGCACGACCGCCGAGGAGACCGCAGAGCTCGGCGATCGGCTGGCCGCGCGCATCCGCCCCGCCGGCGCCGGAGCGACCGTGATTATGCCCCTGCGCGGCGTCTCCGCGATCGCCGTCGAGGGCGCGCCCTTCTCCGCGCCGGAAGCGGATGCGGTGCTGCTGGAGCGCATCCGCTCGGGCCTCGCAGGCTCCCCCGTCGGGCTCGTCGAGCTCGACACCGACATCAACGACCCGGCCTTCGCCGATCGCGCGGTGGAGCTGCTGCACGCCGCGATCACCGCCCGCTGACCCCGCACCACCTCACGTCTGGAGTACCCATGGCCTACGTCGAACGCACCGAACTGCTCGAGCGGCTGCGCGCCAAGCGCGCCGAGGGGCGCCCCATCATCGGCGCCGGCGCCGGCACCGGCCTCTCGGCCAAGTGCGAGGAGGACGGCGGCGCCGACCTCATCGTCATCTACAACTCGGGCCGCTACCGCATGGCCGGCCGCGGCTCGCTGAGCGGCCTGCTCGCCTACGGCAACGCCAACGACCTGGTGGTCGAGATGGGCCGCGAGATCCTGCCCGTGCCGCAGCGCGTGCCCGTGCTCGCCGGTGTCAACGGCACCGACCCGTTCATGGACGCGCCCCGCTTCGTGCGCCGGCTCAAGGAGCAGGGCTTCTCGGGCATCCAGAACTTCCCGACCGTCGGCCTGATCGACGGCGTCTTCCGCGCCAACCTCGAGGAGACCGGCATGAGCTTCTCGCTCGAGGTCGATCTGGTGCGCCACGCCCGCGAGGCCGAGCTGCTGACCACGCCGTACGTGTTCAGCGCCGAGGACGCGATCGCGATGACGGAGGCCGGGGCCGACGTCATCGTCGCCCACATGGGCCTCACCACCGGCGGCTCGATCGGCGCCGAGACCGCGAAGACCCTCGACGGCTGCGTCGCGCTCACGGAGGAGTGGGCCGCGGCCGCGCGCAGCGTGCGCGAGGACGTGCTCGTGCTCGTGCACGGCGGCCCCGTCGCGGAGCCGTCGGACGCGCAGTACGTGCTCGAGCGCGCCACCGGGGTCGACGGCTTCTACGGCGCCTCGTCGATGGAGCGGCTGCCCACCGAGCGCGCGCTCACCGCGCAGGTGCAGGAGTTCGCGGCGCTCACCTTCGGCGCGAACGGCGGATCGGTGCGGGCCGCCGGCTGATTCGTGCGGGCGCCGGGGGTTCCGCCGCGCGCCCGTCCGCACGAGAATCGGAGCGGCCGCCGATCCGTGGCGGGCCGCACCGACGAGAGGATCACCATGGCCGAGCAGCGGGGCGGGGGCGCCGGCTTCTCCGACGACGAGAAGAAGGCGATGCAGCAGCGGGCCGAGGAGCTGCGCTCGACGAAGGGCCTCAAGGGCGCCGCGAAGCTCGCCCGCGAGCTGGAGGCCTGCATCGAGGTGATCGACGGGCTCGAGGGCGTCGACGCCGAGCTGGCGACGACCTTCCACCGTCTCGTCGGCGAGGAGGCCCCCGAGCTCAACCCGAAGACGATGTACGGCTTCCCGGCCTACGCCGACGCCGACGGCAAGGTCGTCATGTTCGTGCAGCCGAAGTCGAAGTTCGACACCCGCTACCCGACGGTCAACTTCGACGAGCGTGCGAACCTCGACGACGGCGACCTCTGGCCCACGTCCTTCGCGGTCGTCGCGGTGACGGATGCGGTCGAGGAGCGGTTGCGCGCGCTGGTGCGCAAGGCGGTCAGCGGATGACGACCGGCCCCGCCGCGGGTGCTCAGCAGCCCCAGCGGGCCTGGGCCCCGTAGGCCTCCGACTCGAGCGCGTCGCGGTTGGCGACCTGCCCGTCGGCGGTCCACTGCACGCGGCCGCCGGAGAACTGCAGGTAATGGGTCCACTCGTGGGCGATGACGCCCCGCAGCGTGCAGTCCTGCTTCGCGAGGCCCTGCTCCGTGATGTAGATCCGCGCGGTCGCGGTATCGAAGCAGCCCATCAGGGTCTGGCCGGCGCCGATGACGCCGTCGCAGCCGCCGCGGCCGACGACGATCGGCACGCCGACGCCCACAGCGGCGCCGAGGCGGGCGAGGCGCGCCTCACGCGACTCGCCCGACGGCGACGCCGCACCCGGGGCCGGAGCCGGAGCCGGGGCCGCCGGCGCGGCCGGGCGGGTGGGCCGGGCCCCTGCC
>JASCOA010000091.1 GCA_029959365.1 Microbacteriaceae bacterium PS02343
CCCGCCGCGCCCCCCCCCCCCCGCCCCGCGGGGGGGGGGGGGGGGCGGGCCCCCCGGGCCGGCGTCGGGCCGGGCCGGCGCTACTGCTGCGCGGTCAGGCTGCGCAGCTTGAGCGCGACGGCCTCCCGCAGCTCCGCCGGAGCCTGCTCCTTGCACGCCTTGCGCATCTTCTCGGTGAGGGTGATGCCCACGAGGTGCTCGGTGCTGCAGTCGTCGCAGCCGGCGAGGTGCTCGGTGATGTCTTGGAAGTCCTGCGCGCTGAGCTCCTGGTGCAGGTACTCCTCGAGCTCGGATTTGGCCTTCTCGCAGCCGCAGTCGCTCATCGCTTGCCTCCGGTCTTCTCGGGCGCGGTCGTCTCGGGCACCGCGATGCCCCGTTCGCGCGCGTACCCCGCCAGCCGCTCGCGCAGCAGCTTCCTGCCTCGGTGCAGTCGGCTCATGACGGTGCCGACGGGGGTCTTCATGATGTCGGCGATCTCCTGGTAGGCGAAGCCCTCGACGTCGGCGAGGTACACCGCCAGCCGGAAGTCCTCGGGGATCGACTGCAGCGCGTCCTTGACGCTGCTGTCGGGCAGGTGGTCGATCGCCTCGGCCTCGGCCGAACGGCTCGTCGAGGCGGTGGCCGACTCGGCGCCGCCGAGCTGCCAGTCCTCGAGCTCGTCGATCGTGCCCTGGTAGGGATCGCGCTGCTTCTTGCGGTACGAGTTGATGAACGTGTTGGTGAGGATGCGGTACAGCCACGCCTTGAGGTTCGTGCCCTGCTGGAACTGGCGGAAGGCGGTGAACGCCTTCACGAAGGTCTCCTGCACGAGATCGGCGGCGTCGGCGGGGTTGCGCGTCATGCGCATGCCCGCCGCGTAGAGCTGGTCCATGAAGGGCAGCGCCTGCTCCTCGAAGAGGCGGCGCAGCGTGGCGTCGTCGAGCTCGGTCTCGCGCTCGCCGCCATCGCCGCGCGGGTCCTCGACGGGTACTGCGGTGGTGTCGTTCATCGCGGCCCAGCCTAGCCCCGCGTCATGCGAGGTCATCGGCGCTTCCAGCAGCATGCTCATCCGCTCGTGGTCCTCTCTCCCGTATTCTGGAACCGATGCCGATTCAGCAATATTCCGAGCCCGAGTTCGACCCCTACGGCGACCAGCGCGCCGCGGGCAGCCTGGACACCGGGCGGTGGATGGCGCCGGTCGCCGAGACGCCCCTGGCCGCGGTGCTGCCGCTGCCGGGCTCCAAGTCGCTGACGAACCGCGAGCTCGTGCTCGCGGCGCTCGCGGACGCGCCCTCGCTGCTGCGCGAGCCGCTGCACTCGCGCGACAGCGCCCTCATGATCGAGGCGCTGCGCAACCTCGGCGTGACCATCGAGGAGCGCGAGGGCCAGGGCGGCTACGGCCCCGACCTGCTGGTGACGCCGCCGGACGAGCTGACCGGCTCGACGTCGATCGACTGCGGTCTCGCCGGCACCGTCATGCGCTTCCTGCCGCCCGTCGCGGCGCTCGCGCTCGGCCCGGTCGCCTTCGACGGCGACGCCTCCGCGCGCCGGCGCCCCATGCGCACCACGATCGACTCGCTGCGCGCGGTCGGCGCCGACGTGACCGACGACGGTCGCGGCGCCCTGCCGTTCAGCCTCTTCGGCACCGGCTCGGTGCGCGGCGGCGAGGTGCAGATCGATGCGAGCGCCTCGAGCCAGTTCGTCTCCGGTCTGCTGCTGGCGGCCGCTCGCTTCGACGAGGGCCTCACGCTGCGCCACGTCGGGGAGCACCTGCCGAGCCTGCCCCACATCGAGATGACCATCGCGGCCCTCGCGGCGCGCGGTGTGGTCGTCGAGTCGCCCGAGGTCGGCCTCTGGGTCGTGCAGCCGGGCCCGATCGAGGGCCTCGACGTGCGCATCGAGCCCGACCTCTCCAACGCCGCACCGTTCCTGGCCGCGGCCATCGTCGCCGGCGGCACCGTGACGATCGAGCGCTGGCCCGTGGAGACCACCCAGGTCGGCGCCGACCTCGAGCAGCTGCTGCCGCTCTTCGGCGCCACGGTGCGCCGCGAGGGCGCCGACCTCACGATCGAGGCGCGCGGTCTGCGCCACGGCGAGCCGTTGCCCGGCCTCGAGCTCGATCTCAGCCGCGGCGGCGAGCTTGCCCCGGCGATCGTCGCCCTGGCCGCGCTCGCGAACGGCCCGAGCCGCATCACCGGCATCGGCCACCTGCGCGGTCACGAGACCGACCGGCTCGCGGCCCTCGCCGCCGAGATCAACGGCCTCGGCGGCTCCGTCACCGAGCTGGAGGACGGCCTCGCGATCGAGCCGCGCCCGCTCACCGGCGGCCTCTGGCGCACCTACGAGGATCACCGCATGGCCACGGCCGGCGCGATCATCGGCCTGGCGGTGCCGGGCGTCGAGATCGAGGACATCCGCACGACGGCGAAGACCCTGCCGCAGTTCCCCGAGCTCTGGAAGCGGATGCTGGGCGAGGCGCCCGCCGCCGCGAGCGGTCTGGCATTCTGAGCCGCGCATGAGCTGGTGGGATGACGGCGACGACGACGACGGAGCCTCCGGCTACGAGCGCTACGAGGACGCGGTGCGCATCCGCCCGAATCCGAAGGGCAACAAGCCCCGCTCGAAGCTGCGACCCGACCACGACGACGCCGTCGAGGCGCGGGTGCTCGGCGTCGACCGCGGCCGCTACTCGGTGCTCGTCGCCGAGGGCACCCCGCAGGAGCGCGAGATCACCACGACCCGCGCCCGCGAGCTCGGCCGCCAGTCGATCGTCACGGGCGACCGCGTCGACCTCGTCGGCGACGTCAGCGGCGACGAGGGCTCGCTGGCCCGCGCCGTGCGCATCCGCGAGCGCAGCACCCTGCTGCGGCGCAGCGCCGACGACAGCGACGACGTCGAGCGCGTGATCGTGGCGAACGCCGACCAGATGCTCATCGTGGTCGCCGCCGCCAACCCCGAGCCGCGCGCCCGCCTCGTGGACCGCTACCTCGTGGCGGCCTTCGACGCGGGCATCCAGCCGATCCTCTGCATCACCAAGGCCGATCTGGCCGACCCCGCGGGCTTCGCCCACCAGTTCTCCTGCCTCGACGTGCCCGTCGTCACGAGCGCGCAGGGCGAGGTGCCGCGCGCCGAGCTCGAGGAGCTGCTGCTCGGTCGCACGACCGTCGCCGTGGGGCACTCGGGCGTCGGCAAGTCGACGCTCGTGAACGCCCTCGTGCCGAGCGCCAAGCGCGCCATCGGCCGGGTCAACGCGGTCACCGGACGCGGCCGGCACACCTCCTCCTCCACCGTCTCCCTGCGCATGCGGGGAGCGGATGGGCGCAGCGGCTGGATCATCGACACCCCGGGCGTGCGCTCCTTCGGCCTCGGCCACGTCGATCCCGCGAGCGTGCTGCGCTCCTTCGCGGCGACCGCGATCGTGCCCGAGGGGGCACCCGAGCAGGCGGTGCCGCTGCATCAGGCGCACGACTGGGAGATCATCGAGCGCGTCGAGGCCGGTGAGCTCGGCGAGCTGGGCCGCGAGCGGCTGACCTCGCTGCGCAAGCTGCTGAGCGCGCTCGGCGAGGACCCGGCCGCGGGGCTCGAGGACGTGGACCGCAGCGCGGAGTAGGTCGATCGCTGCTCGCCGGCGGCTCGTGACCCCTGCAGTAGCGTTCGGCTCCGGAGTACACGCACGTCGGGGCGGCACGGATCGCGGTGCTGCGCGGTCGTCCAGGGACGGCGGTGCGCTGCGGTGCCGCTCGTCGGCTCGGGCGGCGTCCGGCCGCGACGGGGCGCCGGTACGCTGAGCGCGTGAGCTCCGCCAGCGACCCGACGTCCGCATCCGCTTCTCCCGCCGCGTCGGCGGATCTGCCGAGCGGCGAGCAGCTCGCCGCCGATCTCGAGCTCGCGCTGCGGCTCGCGCACGCGGCCGACGCGATCAGCTCGGAGCGCTTCGGTGCCCAGGACCTGCGCATCGACACCAAGCCCGACCGCACGCCCGTGACGGATGCGGACCAGGCCGTGGAGCGCGCCATCCGCGCAGGCATCGAGGCGGAGCGGCCCGAGGACGCGTTCCTCGGCGAGGAGTACGGCACCGTCGGCGAGGCCAGCCGGCAGTGGATCGTCGACCCGATCGACGGCACCGCGAACTTCCTGCGCGGCGCGCCCGTCTGGGCGACGCTCATCGCGCTCGTGATCGACGGCGTGCCCGTGCTCGGCGTCGTGAGCGCCCCGGCCCTCGGCAAGCGCTGGTGGGCCACCCGCGGCGGCGGCGGCTGGGTCTCGGAGCGCGGCGGCGAGCCGCGACGGCTCGCGGTGAGCGCGGTCGCCGAGCTCGAGGACGCCTCGATCAGCTACAACTCGATCCAGCAGTGGGATCAGGCCGGCATGCTCGAGCCGCTCGTCGCGCTGAGCCGCCGGGTCTGGCGCACGCGCGCCTACGGCGACATGTGGTCGTACATGCTCGTGGCGGAGGGCGTGCTCGACGTCGCGGGCGAGTTCGACCTGCAGGTCTACGACATGGCCGCGCTCGTGCCGATCGTCGAGGAGGCGGGCGGGCGCTTCAGCTCGGTGGCCGGCGAGGTCGGCCCCTGGCACGGCAGCGCGCTCGCGACCAACGGGCTGCTGCACGAGGCGACGCTCGAGGCGCTGCGCGCCTGAGCCCGCGGTCCGGGGGGCGCGCGGCCGACGCCGCGACGCCCGGTGCTCCGGCGCTCCATCACGAGTCTCAGCGCGCTGTGCCGCGTTCCGGCGCGCATCCGGTACTCCGATGCGAAGGAGACCACCCGCGCCGCTCCGGATCTCATGGCCCGAAAGCCTGGATCGACGGTGCGCACGGCGAGGCCGCGGCTCGATGCGCGCCGCGGCTCCTTCAGATCGGAACGGGGAACGGAGAGCGGACGGAGCGGGGTCGGGTCGGCGAGCAGCGCGCGGTCAGCGCGCCGCGTGGCGGCGGCCGCGGAGGTCGAGCAGGGACGCGACCAGGGCGAGCGCGGCCAGACCGATGACGACGAGCAGCGCGAGCGAGAAGGCATCGAGGTAGGCCGTGGCGTCGGTCTCGGTGCCGGCCTCGCGCGAGAGCACGCCGTAGAAGGTCGAGGTCGCCACGGCGACGCCCACGGCCGTGCCGACGCGCTGACCGAGCTGCACGACCGAGCCGGCCACGCCGCCCTGGGCGACCGGCACCTCGGAGAGCGTGAGCGTCTGGTTCGGCCCGACCACGCAGCCGCCGCCGATGCCGGCGAGGGTGAGCGCCGCGGCCATGGCCCACGGCACCGCACCGGTCGGCACCAGGTGCACGAGCAGCAGGGTGAGCCCGAAACCGGTGATCAGCACGACGATGCCGCCGATCACGAGCGGACGGCCGAGCCGGTCGACCCGGGGGCCGCTGAGCCAGGAGCCGAGCGCCGAGGCGAGGGCGAAGCCGATGCTCACCGAGCCCGCCGCGAGGGCGCTCAGCGCGAGCCCCTGCTGCAGGTACAGCGTCGCCACGAGGAACAGCGCCGGCATCGCCGCGAAGAAGGCCGTGCCGACGATCACGCCGTTGCGGAAGGACGGCCTGCGCACGAGCGCGAGGTCGAGCACGGGCGAGCGCCCGGTCGCCGCGTAGTGCCGCTCCCAGAGCACGAACGCCACCACGAGCACGGCGCCGAGCAGCAGCAGGAGCCAGCGGCGCGGATCGTCGGAGTCGCCGCCCGTGGTGAGCAGGAAGGGCGCCAGCAGCGCCAGGATCGCCCCGCCGAGCAGCACCAGGCCGAGCGGATCGAGGCCCCGCGGCCCGTCCTCGGACCGCTGCCCCCTCGGCAGCAGCCGCAGCGCGGCGATCAGCGCGATCACGCCGAGCGGCACGTTCATCCAGAACAGCAGGCGCCAGCCGTCCTCGTCGCCGCCGACGGCGATCAGCAGGCCGCCGAGGGCCGGGCCGAAAGCGGTCGAGAGGCCGATGATGGCGCCGAACAGGCCGAAGGCCCGGCCGCGCTCGGGGCCCTGGAAGAGCTGCTGGATCATGCCGGTGACCTGCGGCATCTGCAGGCCGGCGGCGGCGCCCTGCAGCAGGCGCGCGGCGATGAGCACCTCGATGGTGGGTGCGATCGCGCAGAGCAGGCTGGCGACGGTGAACAGCGAGAGGCCGATGACGAAGAGCCTGCGCCGCGAGGTGAGGTCGCCGAGGCGGCCGCCCGGCACCAGCGTGAGGCCGAAGACCAGCGTGTAGCCGGCGACGATCAGCTGCAGCTGCGTCGGCCCGGCGCCGAGCGCGGTCTCGAGCGCGGGCAGGCCCACGTTGACCTTCGAGAGGTCGAGGATGGTGAGGCAGGCGACGCCGACGCAGACGGCGAAGGCACGCCAGCGCATCCGCTCCTGGTCCGCCGAGGGCGCGCTCGCCGTCACGAGCGGGCTGCCCGCTGCGCCTTGAGCGTCTTGATCGTGTTCTGCAGAGCGATGAAGACGAGGTAGGCGCCGAAGAGGATGCTGCCGAGCTGCGGGTCGATGAGCACGGCGCACCAGACGCCGAGCAGGCTGGTGACCGCGGCGGTGAGGCCGATCGTGAGCGCGGCCTTCAGGTCGACGTTCCTGCGGCGCGCGTTGCCGATCGTGCCGGTGATCGTGGTCGGGATCATGACGAGCAGGCTCGTGCCCTTGGCCTCGAGGTCGCTCGCGCCGAAGAGCAGCACGAGCGCGGGCACCAGGATCACTCCGCCACCGACGCCCACGAGGCCGGAGATGATGCCCGTGATGAGGCCGAGCAGCAGCAGCAGCGCCACCGTGGCGGCGTTCATGTCGATCTCCGACTCGCGGCTCGGCACGGCCAGGAAGAGCGTGACGGCCATGCAGAGCAGGAAGACGATGAAGATCCAGCGCAGCACGATGAGCGGCAGCTTGGCGAGCAGCCAGGAGCCGATCCACGCGCCGGCGATCGCGCCGACGATGAGCACGAGGCCCGCGATCCAGTTGACCTGGCCGGTGATCAGGTAGCCGATCACGCCGACGATGGCCGGCGGGATGATCGCGGTCAGCGAGGTGCCGGCGGCGAGCCGCTGGTCGAAGGCCAGGAAGGCCGTGAGCATCGGCACGATGATGGTGCCGCCGCCCACGCCGAGGAAGCCGGACAGGAAGCCGGCGGCCAGGCCGATGACGATCAGCACGATCCAGTCGCGGCGCGACCGGGTGGGGACGACGGGCATTGCTCTCCTCGGGCGACGCGTGGGATCTGCGGTCCGACGAGGCTGGCGACACGAGGCAGCGGCGGCCGGGCGGGCCGGTCGGCAGCCTACACCCGCGGTGCAGCCGGGCTCGGGACTGCTGGACGGCGCCCGCGAAGCCCGGCGGCGCATCCGCTCGTCTCCCTACGGTGGGAAGGGACATGACCCAGCAGCGCTTCGTGATCCTCGCCCCCTCCCCCGTGCTCACCGTGACGGTCGAGGAGCATCCCGACGGACCCGATGTGCACGTACACGCCGGGGGCCAGGGCGTCTGGCAGGCCCGGATGCTGCGCTCACTCGGCGCCGAGGTGACGCTCTGCTGCGTGCTCAGCGGCGAGACCGGCCTGGTGCTCGGCACGCTGCTCGAGGAGCTCGGGCTGCGGGTCGCCGCGGTGCGCCGCGACGCCCGCGGCAGCGCCTACGTGCACGACCGCCGCGAGGGCGAGCGCGAGCTCGTCGCCGAGGCCGGCGGCGAGCCCTTCAGCCGGCACGACCTCGACGAGCTCTACGCGCTGACCGTGCGCGAGGCGCTCGAGGTCGACACCGTGCTGCTGAGCGGCCCGGCGGAGGACGACCTGCTCGACCCCGACGTGTACCGGCGCCTCGCCGCCGACCTCTCGGGTCTCGGCAAGCGCGTGATCGTCGATCTCGCCGGCGAGCGCCTGGCCGCCGCGCTCGAGGGCGGCGTGGCGCTCGCGAAGGTGAGCGACGAGGAGCTCGAGCGCGACGGCCTCATCGACGGTCCCGGCGAGGACGCCGACGAGGCGGAGCTGCTGGCGGCGATGGAGCGGATGCGCGCGGACGGCGCGGGCGCCGTGATCGTCACGCGCCGCAGCGGCACCCTCGCGCTCGACGCCGACGGCGCGCGCCGGGTGATCGGGCCGGAGATGGAGGTCGTCGACTCCTCGGGCGCCGGCGACTCGCTCACCGCGGCCACGACGCTCGCGCTCGACCGCGGCGAGCCGCTCGACGAGGCGCTCGCGCTCGGCACGGCCGCCGGTGCGCTCAACGTGACCCGGCACGGTCTGGGCAGCGGCGACGGCGAGGCGATCCACCGGCTGCGCGCGCACGTGCGCGTCGAGCCGATCGAGACGGACGGAGACGACTGATGGCGCGCATCCTGGTGACCAACGACGACGGGATCGACTCCCCCGGCCTGCTCGCGCTCGCGCGCGTGGCCGCCGAGCGCGGCCACGACGTGGTCGTGGCCGCGCCGAAGACCGAGGCGAGCGGGTCCGGCGCGTCGATCGTGGGCGCGGACGAGCACGGTCGGGTGAGCTTCGAGCGCCGCGAGCTGGAGGGCCTCGAGGCGTACGCCGTCGGCGCGGCCCCCGCGCTCATCGCGCTGCTCGGCGCGCACGGCTCCTTCGGGCCGGCGCCCGATCTCGTGCTCTCCGGCATCAACCGCGGCGCCAACGTGGGCAGGGTGGTGCTGCACTCCGGCACGGTCGGCGCGGCGCTGACCGCGGGGGCGAACGGCTCGCGCGGACTGGCCGTCTCGCTCGACGTCGGCCTGCGGCCGGAGACGCTGCACTGGGGTGCCGGCGCCGAGGCGGCTGGCGCGGTGCTCGACGCGGTGCTGGCGGCCAATCCCGGCACGGTCGTCAACGTCAACGCGCCCAACACCGTCGGCCTCGCGGAGCTCGTCTGGGGGCGGCTGGCGAGCTTCGGCATCGTGCAGGCGCTGGTCGCCGAGCCGGGCGAGGAGGGCGGGGCGCGGCTCACGATCGCCGATCCGCTCTCGGAGCTCGAACCGGGCACGGATGCGGCGCTCCTGCGCGACGGCTTCGCGGTGGCGACGGCGATCACGGGCGTCGGGGAGGCGGCTCCGCTCGCGACGTAGCACGACGGCACCCGACCCCATCCCCACGATCGGGTCGAGCGCCGTCGTGCGTCTATTCTGCATGACGCGCGGCGGGTCCGTGGCGCGGGCGGATGCGGCGCCATTACGTCGACCATCGTGCTTGAATACGTTCATGAGCGCCATAAGCCCCGATGCCGGCGGAGCCGCCGCTGCGGGCGACCTGTTCCAGATCCTCCGCGACGGCCGTCCGCGCACGCGCACGGAGATCGCAGCGATGACCGGCCTGGCGCGATCCACGGTCGCGCTGCGCGTCGAGGCGCTCATGCGCCTCGGCTTCGTGCGGCACGTCGGCGAGGCCGTCTCCACCGGCGGGCGCCCGTCGACGCAGTTCGCCATGGACCTGCTCGGGCGCGTCGTGCTCGCGGTCGACGTCGGGGCCTCGCACCTGCGCGTCGCGCTCAGCGATCTGGCCGGGTCGCCCGTGGCCGAGCGCTTCGAGAGCATCCGCATCGCTGACGGCCCCGAGATCGTGCTCGAGCGCATCGGCGCGCTCGCTCAGGAGCTGCTCGACGAGGACCCGCGGCGCGGCGCGGCGCTGCTCGCGGTGGGCGTCGGCCTGCCGGGACCGGTCGAGTTCGGCTCGGGACGCCCCGTGAACCCGCCCATCATGCCGGGCTGGGACCGCTTCGACGTGGCCGGCGTGCTCGGGGCGCGCTTCGGCGTGCCGGTGCTGGTCGACAACGACGTCAACATCATGGCGCTCGGCGAGCGGGCGCTGCACTGGCCCGGCGTCGACCACCTGCTCTACGTGAAGGTGGCCACCGGCATCGGGTGCGGGGTGATCTCCGGCGGGCTGCTGCAGCGCGGCGCGCAGGGCACCGCCGGCGACATCGGCCACGTGCAGCTGGAGCGGGCGACCGACGTGCCCTGCGGCTGCGGCAACCGCGGCTGCCTCGAGGCGGTCGCCTCCGGGCCGGCCGTCGCGCGCGCACTGCGAGCCCTCGGCGTCGACGCGCCCGACGCTCAGGCCGTGATCGACCTGGTGCGCAACGGCCAGCTCGACGCGATCCAGGCGGTGCGCGCCGCGGGGCGCGACGTCGGCAGCGTGCTGAGCACCTGCGTGAGCCTCATCAACCCCTCGGTGATCGTGATCGGCGGTTCCATGGCGCAGGCCGGCGAGCACGTGATCGCCGGCGTGCGCGAGGTCGTCTACTCGCGGTCCATGCCGCTCGCGACCGAGCACCTGCACATCGACCAGTCCCGTGCGGGCGACCGCGCGGCCATCCACGGCGCCGCGATCCTCGCCGTCGAGCACATGCTCGCGGCGGAGCGGATCGACGCCATGACGGCGGCCTGAGCGCCGGGCGCCCCGCCCGATCCGCGCCCGGGGGTGCGGATCGAGCGGGGCTCGGCGATGGCTCAGCGCGCGCTGAAGGCGGCGTCGAAGGCCGCGTCCGGGGCGGCGAAGTTGAGCGAACGCACGAACGCGAGCGCCTCCGGCGCACCCCGCAGGCGGTCCATGCCCGCATCCTCCCACTCGATGGAGATCGGGCCGTCGTAGCCGATGGCGTTGAGGGTGCGGAAGGCCGCCTCCCAGGGCACGTCGCCGTGACCGGTGGAGATGAAGTCCCAGCCGCGGCGCGGATCCGCCCAGCCGAGATGACTGCCGAGCCGCCCTGCGCGGCCGTCGCGCGCGCGCAGCTTCGTGTCCTTGCAGTCGACGTGGTAGATGCGGTCCTGGAAGTCCCAGAGGAACCCGACGGGGTCGATGTCCTGCCAGACCATGTGGCTCGGGTCCCAGTTCAGCCCGAAGGCCTCGCGGTGGCCGATCGCCTCGAGGGCGCGCACCGTCGACCAGTAGTCGTACGCGATCTCGCTGGGGTGCACCTCGTGCGCGAACCGCACGCCGACCTCGTCGAAGACGTCGAGGATCGGGTTCCAGCGCTCGGCGAAGTCGCGGTAGCCCGCCTCGACGAGCTCCTCGGAGACCGGCGGGAACATCGCCACGTACTTCCAGATCGACGATCCGGTGAAGCCGACCACCGTCTTCACCCCGAGCTTCGCCGCCAGCCGCGCGGTGTTCTGCATCTCCTCGGCGGCGCGCCGCCGAACGCCCTCCGGATCGCCGTCGCCCCAGACCCGGTCGGAGACGATGCCGCGGTGCCGCTCGTCGATCGGGTCGTCGCAGACCGCCTGCCCCTTGAGGTGGTTCGAGATCGTGAACAGCTGCAGGCCGTGGCGCTCGAGCAGCTCGAGCTTGCCTTGCACGTAGGCGTCGTCGTCCCAGCGCCAGGGATCGAGGTGGTCGCCCCAGCAGGCGATCTCCAGCCCGTCGTACCCCCATCCGGCGGCGAGCCCGGCCACCTCCTCGAGCGGTAGATCGGCCCACTGGCCGGTGAACAGCGTGATCGGTCTCGTCATGCGGATCTCCCTCGTTCCGTCGATGGCGTGGTCAGGACACCGGCGTCCAGGCGCTGCGCGCCTCGGCGCTGCGCTCGATCGCGGTCAGCACGCGCTGCACCTGCAGCCCGTCGTCGAAGCTCGGATGCAGCGGCGCGTCGGCGGCCACGGCCTCCACCAGGTCCTTGACCTGGTGCGAGAAGCCGTGCTCGTAGCCGAGCATGTGGCCGGCGGGCCACCAGCCCTGCAGGTAGGGGTGGCCCGGCTCGGTCACGAGCACCCGGGTGAAGCCCTGCCGCTCGGCGGGGGCCGTCGCGTCGTGCACCTGCAGCGCGTTGAGGTCCTCGAGGTCGAAGGCGATCGCGCCGCGGTCGCCCGAGACCTCGATGCGCAGGGCGTTCTTGCGGCCGGTCGCGAAGCGGGTGGCCTCGAAGGAGCCGATGGCGCCGCCGTCGAAGCGGCCGGTGAACAGGGCGAGGTCGTCCACCGTGACGGCCCCCCGCTCGCTGCCCGCGGTGCCGCCGAGCCCGCTCGCGCGCTCGAGCACGGGGCGCTCGGCGACGAGCGTCTCGAGCGTGCCGCTGACCTCGGTGAGCCGCTGGCCGGTGATGAACTGCGCCAGGTCGATCGCGTGGGCGCCGATGTCGCCGAGTGCGCCGGAACCGGCGAGGTCCTTCTGCAGCCGCCAGGTGAGCGGGGCCTCCGGGTCGACGAGCCAGTCCTGCAGGTACTGCGCGCGCACCTGGCGGACGGTGCCGACGACTCCGTCGGCGACGAGGTCCCGCGCGAAGGTCGCGGCGGGCACCCGGCGGTAGGTGAAGCCGACCATGGAGCGCACGCCGCGGGCGGCGGCCTCGGCGGCGGCGGTGCGCATCCGCTCGGCCTGCTCGACGGAGTTGGCGAGCGGCTTCTCGCAGAGCACGTGCTTGCCGGCCGCCAGGGCCGCGATCGCGATCTCGGCGTGGCTGTCGCCCGGGGTGACGATGTCGACGAGGTCGATGTCGTCGCGCGCCACGACCTCGCGCCAGTCCGTGGCGCTCTCGGCCCAGCCCCAGCGCTCCGCCGCCTCGGCGACGGCATCGGCGCGACGGCCGACGAGCACCGCCATCTCGACGGGCACCGGCAGGTCGAAGACCCGCGGGGCGGTGCGCCAGCCCTGGGAGTGCGCGGCCCCCATGAATCCGTAGCCGATCATCGCTACCCGCAGCGCTCTCGTCATGCCGGCCTTCCTCTCTCAGATGGGGTGGGGACCGCGGGGGGGCGGGGCCCGGGGGCGGGGCCCCCGGGGGGGCGGGGGGGGGGGGGCGGCGCGGGGGGTGGCG
>JASCOA010000092.1 GCA_029959365.1 Microbacteriaceae bacterium PS02343
CGCCCTTGAGGGTGTCGCCGATCGCGTTGCCGGTCTTCTTGACCGAGGCCGCGGCCTGGTCCTTCTTGCCCTCGGCGGCGAGCTTGTCGTTGTTGGTGACCTCGCCGACCTTCTCCTTGGCCTTGCCGAGGAGGTCCTGCGCGGTGTTCTTGATGTCGTCCGTGGCCATGATGTTCTCCTTCTGATGGTGGGGTGCCCCCGGGCGGGGGCGGATGGTGATGGGTTCAGTGGGTGCGCGTGCTGCCCGCGAAACGGGTGCGCAGCCCGGTCGTGATGTGGGTCACGAGCGGCAGGGCCTCGCCGAGCTGCTCGTCCGCGGTCGCGACCGCCGCGCTGACGCGGCGGTGCACGTTCGCGAGGTCCGCCCCGCGACGCACCTGCACCTCGGCCAGCAGCACGCGACCCCGCGCTCGGAAGGCGCGCAGTCGCAGGTGTAGCACCTCGTCCTCGCCGTCGAGCTCGCGGCGCAGCAGCCCCTCGAGCAGCCCGGCGTCGACCGAGACGCCCTCCTGGTCCAGCGCCGTGCCGTCGGCCCCGCGGCCCCGGGTGACCGTCACGGCCAGCGCGACGATCACGACGACGACCGCGAGCACGATGAGCGCGATCGGCAGGACGGTGCCCGCCTCAGCGAGCCCGAGCGACGGCACCACGAGCCCCAGGGGCTCGAGCACGAACCGCTCGACCTCGGGGCGCAGGATGAACGCCGCTGCGGTCAGCGCGAGCAGAGCGAGCAGCACCAGCGCGAGTCGGTTGAGGATGCGGTTGCTGCGCGTCATCGCCCCACCACCCCCGCGGACTCGACCCGCGAACGGGCGCGGATCGACGGGGAGACGGCCAGGCGCTCGAGCTCGCGCTCGGTCGCACGATCGACGTCGTCCTTCGAGACGGCGAACCCGGAGGTCGGCCGGAGCGACACGTCCGCACGGCGGCGCCCGACGGAGGTCGAGGCGCGGTCGCGCTGCAGACCGGCGGTGCTGGCCGCGGCACGCGAGAGCGCACCGGCCAGCACGTCGTCGTCGACGACCACGAGCATCCGCTCGTCCGCCAGCTCGTGCCGGCCGAGACGGCCCGGCGCGAACGCGAGCACCAGCAGTACGAGGCCGATCACGACGGCCGCGGCGGCGACGCCGAAGCGCAGCGCCTGCGTACCGGTGACGGTCTCGATGACCTGCAACGGTTCCTGCCACAACGGCGCGGCGCCGAGGAGCTCGAGCACCGACTCGATGGCGAGGTAGACCAGCGGCAGGGCCGCGATCCACAGCGCGATCGAGACCGCGACCGACCGGGAGCGGTGCCGCATGCGGCGACCATAGCGGCTTCGCATCCGCTCGTTCATCGCACCCTCCTCGGTTCGACGTCGTGCAGCGAGCGGACGCGGATGCGCGCGTTCGCGATGGCAGCGCCCGTGAGGGCGGGGCCATCGGTCAGCACCCGCTGCCGTGCGGCCTGCGCGGCCTCGAGCACGGTGCCGCGGCCGAGGGCGACGGGAGCGCTGACCGAGACCGCCAGGCTGCCGCGCTCATCGTGCAGGTCGACGCTGCTGCTGCTGGCCGGTACGCCGAGCTCCTCGGCGGCCAGCGCACCGAAGGTCCGCTCGATGGCGCGCGTGCTCAGGGTGACCCGACCGGCGGTCATCAGCCGACCCTGCGGCCGCGGGCGGCGTCGAACGCCGCACGCAGGTCGAGGCGGCCGGTGACCGCGCCGCCGACGACGGCGCCGATCGCGCCGAGCACGACGACGAGGAGCAGGCCCCAGAAACCGAAGGCGAGCAGGGCGAGGGCCAGGACGACCCCCGCCGCGGCGCCGTAGACGTATCCGTTCACAGGACTCGCGACTCCTCGACCTGGTCGGCGTCCTTGTCGTCCTCGCCGGGGATGTGCACGTCGGTGACGATGACGTTGACCTCGGCGACCTTCATGCCGACGAGCTCGGTGATGGTGCGGGCGACCGACTTGCGCACGGCCTCGGCGACCTCCTGCAGGGGCTCCGGGTACTCGACGACGATGGTCACGTCGGCGGCGACCTCGGTCTCGCCGACCTCGACCTTGACGCCCTGCGACAGGTCCTTGTTGCCGATGGCCTCGCGGATGTTGCCGACGAGGCGGGCGGCGCCGGCGCCGAGCGCGTGCACGCCGGGCACCTCGCGGGCGGCGATGCCCGCGAGCTTCGCGACCACGGGGTCGACGACGGTGGTCTTGCCGGCGGCGGCGCCGGGTGCGCTCGTGGCGATCTGCGTGGTGCCGGTGGTGGTGTTCTGCGCCATGGTCTCTGCTCCTTCTCGGGTTGGGCGCCGGGTGGCTGCCCTACTGTGTTCGCTACTGAGACGCGCGCCGCCGGCAATTCGTCACAGTGAAGAAGCTGGCAGGGAACCGAATGAGAGGTGTGCGCGGATGAGCTCGCTCGAGCAGGCCCCCGACGGGCTCCTCGCACGCCGCGCGGCGGATGGCGACGGCGTCGCCTTCGGCGTGCTGGTGCGTCGGCACGCCCCCTTCTGGCGGGCCTTCGCGCTGCGGCTGCTGCGATCGGGCAGCGACGCCGAGGACTGCGTGCAGGAGGCGCTGATCGCAGCATGGGAGCAGCTGCCCAAGCTGCAGGACCCCGACAAGGTGCGGGGCTGGATCACGACCATCGTCAGCCGCAAGGCGACCGACCGCATCCGCTCGCGCCGCTTCACCGACGACATCGACGACCTCGAGGTGCCCGCGCGCGACATGGGTCCCGAGCGCGCCGCGGTGCAGCGTTCGCAGCTCGACGCCCTCGGCGACGTGCTCGCCGCGCTGCCGGAGGAGCAGCGCACCATCTGGCTGCTGCGCGAGGTGGCGGGGGAGTCGTACGACGAGATCGCCGCCCACCTCGGCGTACCCGCAGACACCGTGCGGGGCCGCCTGGCCCGTGCGCGCAAGACCGTGATCGACCGCATGAAGGACTGGAGGTGAGCATGAACGACGACATCGGCGGGTCGGGCTACAGCCTCGACGACCTCTCCGCATACCTGGACCGCGGGCGCACGCCCGCCATCGCGGCGATCGACCGCAACCCCGAGTGCCAGGCGCTGCTCGACGCCATGACCCGTTTCGGCGCGCTCTCCCATGAGCTCGTCGACCGCGACGGCGCCGAGCAGCCGCCCAGCCCCGGCTGGCTCGACGGCCTGCTCGACACCGTCGCGCAGGAGGTGCGCGCTGGTCGCGATCTGCCCTACACCGAGGGGCTCGTCGTCACCGAGGGCGCCGTGCGCACCCTCGTGCGCGAAGCCGGCGACGCCGTGCCGGGTGCGCTCGTCGGGAGCACCCGCATCCGCGAGGAGGGCGAGCTCACCCGCATCGAGATCGAGATCAGCGTGCTCGGCGACCGACCGCTCGTCGCCGTCGGCGACCAGGTGCGCGGGGCGGTGGCGGATGCGCTGCGTCGGCACACCCCGCTCGGCGACGCGGCCATCGACGTGACCGTCGTCGACGTGCACTTGTCGGATGGAGCGGAACGATGAGCGACCGCGAACTGGCCCTGGCGATCGACGCCGCCGCCGCGGCGGTGCCCGGCGTGCGTCGCGTCTACCGAGCGCCCGCGGGCATCGGCGGCGCCGCGCGACTGCTGCTGCAGCGGGACGACGAGCCGCTCAGCGACGTGCGCCGCTCGCGCGCGACCGTGAGCATCGGCGTGCGAGCGGATGCGCCGGCTCAGGCGACCGCGGCCGCCGTCGCGGCCGCGGTGCAGCTGCTCGTCGGCCCCGACATCGAGGTGCTCGTGCGGGTGGGCCGCATCGAGGGCTGAGCGCTCAGCCGAGCCGCTGCAACAGCAGCTCCGAAGCGCTGCTCAGGCCGCCCGTGGACTGGATGATCAGGAAGCCGCAGACGATCGACGTGATCGTGAAGGCGGTGCGCCCGCTCGGGTGCCGGTAGGCGTAGACGAGCGCAGCGACGCAGGAGAGGATCGCGATCGTGTGCCCGGCGACGCTGGCGAAGGCCATGCGCACGTAGGCCGCGTCATCCGGCGGCCCGTAGCTGTTGCAGGCCAGAACCAGCAGGAACGGCACGACGAGCACCCCGCCGACCAGGATCAGCGGGCTCCAGCCGAAGCGCCGGCGGGTGTCGGCGGCGTTCGGCATCTCGGTGCGCATGCTCGTCACTGTAGCGAGCTGAGCGCGGCTCGGGAACGGTCCGCGGTAGCGCTGCGCGGCGCACCCGTGCTGTGCTGTGCGCATGCGCCGCGCGTCCGCCGCGGGAGCCTGCCTCCTCGCCCTCGTCCTCGCGGGCTGCGCCGCGCCCGCCGCGCTCGTGGCGGCGCCCGACGGCGTCACCGCCACGGCCTCGCAGTCGCGCCTCGACCTCGGCACCGGGCGCCTCGTCATCACCGTCGTCAACGCGTCCGACGACGAGCTCGTCATCGAGCGGGCCGAGCTGCTCTCGACGCTCTGGGTCGAGCCGCTCGAGCAGAGCCCACCGGGCGCGGTCGCCATAGGCGCCGGGCGCACCGTCGACGTGCGCGTCGCGCCCGGCGACCTGGACTGCGCGGCGGATGCGCCCGGCGAGCACCGCGCGCGCCTCACGACCGCGCGCGGCGCCTTCGAGATCGACGCTCCGGACGTCTACGAGCAGCTCGCCGCGCTGCACGAGCAGGGCTGCCTGGCCGAGCGCGTCGGCGAGCTGCGGATCGTCGACCTGCGCGACGACGAGCTCGTGTTCCAGGTGCCCGACGGCGTGATCGTCGAGGGTGTGCGTGCGACCACGCTGCTCACCCCGACCGGGTTGCCGAGCGTGAGCGGCGACGAGGTGACGGTGCGGATGCGCCCCAGCCGCTGCGACGCGCACGCCCTGGCCGAGGACAAGGCCGGCACGCGCATCCCGGTCGCGGTGCGGTTGGACGACGGCACGTCCGGCGAGCTCGTCGTCGCGGCGGACGACGCGCTGCGCGCGAGCATCCAGGAGTGGGTGCGCGAGACCTGCGGCTCGGGGTCAGACGCTCCCTAGACTCGGCGCATGGGTGAGGACGAGGCCGTCATCGGGTGGGACGACGCGCGAGCGAGCAATCTCGCGAACTGGGAGGACCGCGTGCCGCTGCACGAGGAGTCCTACGGCATCGACGCCTTCGACGACCCCGACCACCTGAGCGGCGTCGTGCGCACCGATCTCGCCGCCCTGCAGCCGTTCCTGCCCCGAGGCTCGGTCGACGGACTGGACGTCTGCCACCTGCAGTGCCACATCGGCACCGACACGGTCTCGCTCGCCCGCGCCGGAGCCCGCGTCACCGGCGTCGACTTCTCGCCGGGCGCGCTGCGGTCGGCCGCGGCGCTGGCCGAGCGGATCGGCGTGGAGGCGACCTGGATCGAGACCGACGTGCTCGAGGCGCGCGCGGCGGTGCCGAGCGACTTCGACCTGGTCTACACGAGCATCGGCACGATCAACTGGCTGCCCGACCTCGATCGCTGGGCTGCGCAGGTCGCTGGGCTGCTGCGCGCGGGCGGCACCTTCTACATCCGCGACGGCCACCCGGCGCTCTACGCGATCGATGAGCGCGCGGAGTCGCTGCAGCTGCGGTACCCCTACTTCCGTGGCAGCGAGGCGCAGGTCTGGGACGACGCGACGACCTACTCGGGCGACGGCACGGTGGCCCATGCGCGCACGTACCAGTGGGCGCATCCGCTCTCCGACATCGTGAACGCCCTCATCGGTGCGGGGCTGCGCATCCTGCGCCTCGACGAGCACACGACGCTGCCGTGGCGCTTCTCGCCGCGCATGGTGGAGGTGCCCGACGGCTTCGCGTGGCCGGAGGACGAGCGCGACCGGGTGCCGTGCACCTTCACGATCGTGGCGCGCAAGAACTGACGGGGGTCGGCCGTCCGTGCCCCGCGAGGAGTGGGCGACGGTCTCAGCCGCTGCCGCCGAAGCGCATCCACGCGCTGCTGCCGCCGGCGCGACGTGCGGCGGCGTTCGGGTCGAGCTCCTCGGGCTCGCCCGCGCGCTCGGTGCCGTCCCGTCGGCGGCTGCGCGTGCGGCCGAGCACTGCGGCCACGCTCAGGCCCACGGCCAGGGCCGCGAAACCGACGAGCAGGAGGATCAGGATGATGTTCTCGAGCATGCGCGCCTCCGTCCGTTCACGGCGACGGTAGCCGCGCATCCGGTCAAGGAGCTGGACGTCGGGAGCTTCCCACCGCCGGTACTCAGTGTTACTGTCTACTGGTAGTCAGCATCACTGAGTAGTGAGGAGCTCGCATGGGCAAGCAGACCACCGAGATGCTCAAGGGCGTGCTCGAGGGCATCGTGCTCGCGCTGCTGGCCACGCGATCGGCCTACGGGGTCGAGATCACCGCGTGGCTGCGCGAGCAGGGTTTCGAGGACATCGCCGAGGGCACGGTCTACGCCCTGCTGGTCCGCATCGAGCAGCGGCAGCTGGTCGACGTCGAGAAGGTGCCCTCCGAGAAGGGACCGCCCCGCAAGGTCTTCACGCTCAACGACCAGGGCCGCGAGCAGCTCGCCGAGTTCTGGACCACCTGGGGCCTCCTCGAGAGCCGCCTCGACGCACTGCGCAGCACCGACATCACGACGAAGGAATGAGCATCATGGGTATCTCCGAGATCGCAGGCAAGCTCATCGGCGACAAGCGGCGCTGGCGTGCCAACCAGGCGCGCATCGCGGCATTGCCGGCCCCGTACCGAACCGCCGCCGGCGGCATCCAGCGCTACCTCCTGGGCACCGGTCCGAGCGACGGCGACGCGCTCATGACCATGCTCGACGACTTCGCCGACCTGCTCGAGCAGAGCGCCGCGGACGGCACGGCCGTGCGCGACGTGTTCGGCGACGACCCGGTCGAGTTCGCCGAGGCGTTCAAGCGCAACTACGGCGGGAGCGGATGGATCGGCAAGGAGCAGCGCCGCCTCACCGACGCGATCGATCGGGCGGAACGGGAGCAGGGCTCGTGACCGCCGCCATCCGCATCCGCTCGTTCCGTTGACGGCAGGCCGTTGAGCGCGCCGGGGCGTTCTCCCCGGAGAACTCTGCGACCCTAGGAGCCATGAGCGCCCTCACCGTCATGACCGTCGCCCAGACCGAGGCCGGGGCCGGTTACGAGGGCTTCATCGGCTGGGTGCTGCGCCTCATGGAGACCCTCGGCGAGGTGGGCGTCGGCCTGGCCGTGCTCATCGAGACCTTCGCGCCGCCGGTGCCCTCCGAGGCGCTGCTGCCGGTCGCCGGGTTCCTGGCCTACGAGGGCCGGATGAACTTCGTCGGCGCCTGGGTCGCCGCCTCCCTCGGCGCGCTCGTGGGCGCCTGGCTCTGGTACTGGATCGGCGCCGCGCTGGGTCGCGACCGCACCCGCCGGGTGGTGGAGCGCATCCCGCTCATGGACGGCGAGGACTTCGACAAGGCCGAGGCCTTCTTCCTGCGCTGGGGCGGCGCAGCCGTGTTCTTCGGCCGATGCGTGCCGCTCGTGCGCTCCTTCATCTCCATCCCGGCCGGCATCGAGCGCATGCCGTTCTGGAAGTTCTCCTTCTACACGCTCTCCGGCTCGCTCATCTGGAACGGCATCTGGGTGGGCCTCGGCTTCGCCTTCGGCCCGGCGATCAAGCCGATCCTCGAGGAGTGGAGCGGCATCATCTCCTACGGCGCCGTCGGCGTCATCGGCCTGCTCGTGCTGTGGTTCGTGATCGTGCGCGTGCGCAAGGTGCTGCGCCAGCGCCGCCTCGCGAAGGACTGAGCGAGCGGACGCCCGTGAGCGCCGCGTGAGGATGCGCGGCCGGGTCGTATGGAAAGCGTGAGGATGCGCTTCCGCTCGTCGTGACGGGTGTCGGATGAGGCGTCGTGCCCCGCCCGGGGCGCGCATCCGTCCCGAACTGGAGCCTCTTCCGTGCTCGACATCCTCTTCGTCGCGATCGCCGTCGCCGCGTTCGCCCTCATCGCGCTCGTCGCGAAGGGGGTGGAGCGGCTGTGATCGTCTTCGACCTCGTCGCCGCGGCGCTCGCCGTGGCCGCCGTCGCCTACCTCGTGGTTGCCCTCGTGAAGCCCGAGCGCTTCTGATGGGCGCGCTCATCGGCCTCGCCGTCGTCGCCCTGCTGCTGGTGCTGCTGCACCGCCCGTTCGGCGACTTCATGGCGCACACCTTCAGCAGCGCCAAGGACCTGCGCATCGAGCGCGGCGTCTACCGCCTGATCGGCGTCGACCCGCGCGGCGAGCAGACCTGGGGCGCCTACGCCCGCGGCGTGCTCGCCTTCTCGCTCGTCGGCCTGCTGCTCGTCTACGCGCTGCAGCGCCTGCAGACCTGGTTGCCGTACGGCCTCGGCCTGCCGGCGCCGAGCGAGCACCTCGCCTTCAACACGGCCGCCTCCTTCGTGACGAACACGAACTGGCAGTCGTACTCGCCCGAGCTCACGCTCGGCTACACCGCGCAGGTCGCGGCGCTCACGGTGCAGAACTTCGTCTCCGCCGCCGTCGGCCTCGCGGTCGCGATCGCGGTCGTCCGCGGCTTCGCCCGTACCCGCACCGGCACGATCGGCAACTTCTGGGTCGACCTGACCCGCGCGCTCGTGCGCATCCTGCTGCCGCTCGCGACGGTGAGCGCCGTCGTGCTGCTCGCGACCGGCGTCGTGCAGAACCTCGCCGGGTTCCAGGACGTGGCCACGATCGCGGGCGGTGCGCAGTCGATCCCCGGCGGTCCGGTGGCCTCGCAGGAGGCGATCAAGCTGCTCGGCACCAACGGCGGCGGCTTCTTCAACGCCAACTCGGCGCATCCGTTCGAGAACCCGAACGGGGTGAGCAACCTGTTCCAGATCCTGCTCATGCTCGTGATCCCGTTCAGCCTGCCGCGCACCTTCGGCACGCTGGTCGGCGACCGCCGCCAGGGCATCGCGATCGTCGCGGCGATGGGCGCGATCTTCCTGGCGAGCACCGCGGCCCTCTCCGCGATCGAGCTGCTGGGCTCCGGCTCCGCGCCCGAGGCCGCGGGCGGCGCCATGGAGGGCAAGGAGATGCGCTTCGGCATCATCGGCTCCGCGATCTTCTCGTCGGTCTCCACCCTCACCTCGACCGGTGCGGTCAACGCCATGCACGACTCGTACACGGCCCTCGGCGGCATGCTGCCGATGCTCAACATGATGCTCGGCGAGGTCGCGCCCGGCGGCGTCGGCTCGGGGCTCTACGGCATGCTCGTGCTCGCGATCCTGGCCGTCTTCATCGGCGGGCTGCTCGTCGGCCGCACGCCCGAGTACCTCGGCAAGAAGCTCGGCCCGAAGCAGATCACGCTCGCGGCGCTGTACATCCTCGTCACCCCGACGCTCGTGCTCACCGGCACGGCGCTGAGCTTCGCGATCCCCGCGATCCGAGCGGATGTGGAGGCCACCTCCATCTGGAACCCCGGCCTGCACGGCCTCGGTGAGGTGCTCTACGCCTTCACGAGCGCGTCGAACAACAACGGATCGGCGTTCGCGGGCCTCACCGCGAACACCCCGTGGTTCAACACCGCCCTCGGCGTCGCCATGCTGCTGGGCCGCTTCGTCCCCATCGTGCTCGTGCTGGCCCTCGCCGGCTCGCTCGCCGCGCAGGACCGCGTGCCCGCGACCGCGGGCACCCTGCCGACCCATCGCCCGCAGTTCGTCGGGCTGCTCGTCGGCGTCACGGTCCTCGTCACCGCACTCACCTACTTCCCCGTGCTCGCGCTCGGTCCTCTCGCGGAAGGCCTGTAACCCCTCATGTCCCGTTCCATCGACGCCGCGGCGCTCGCCGCGGCCCTGCCGGGGGCCCTGCGCAAGCTCGACCCTCGCCTCATGCGGCGCAACCCGGTGATGTTCCTCGTGCTCGTCGGCGCGGTGCTCACCACGGTGCTCGCGATCGCGGAGCCCTTCCTCGGCGGCCCGCAGCCCTCCGGCGGCACCGCGACGCCCGCCAGCTTCACCGCGGGCATCGCCGCCTGGCTCTGGGTGACCGTGCTCTTCGCCAACCTGGCCGAGTCGGTCGCCGAGGGCCGCGGCAAGGCGCAGGCCGACAGCCTGCGGCAGACCCGCACCTCCACGACCGCGCACCGGCTGGCCGACGGCCGGACGGAGGAGGTCTCCAGCGCCGATCTGCGCGTCGGCGATCTCGTCGAGGTCGTCGCCGGGCAGCTCATCCCCGGCGACGGCGACGTGATCGAGGGCATCGCGAGCGTCGACGAGTCGGCGATCACCGGCGAGTCGGCCCCCGTCGTGCGCGAGTCGGGCGGCGACCGCAGCGCGGTCACGGGCGGCACCCGGGTGCTCAGCGACCGCATCGTCGTGCGCATCACGGCGAAGCCCGGCGAGACCTTCGTCGATCGCATGATCGGCCTCGTCGAGGGCGCCTCGCGGCAGAAGACGCCGAACGAGATCGCGCTGAACATCCTGCTCGCGAGCCTGTCGATCGTGTTCGTGATCGTCTGCCTCACCATCAACCCGATCGCGTCCTACGCCGCCGCACCGGTGAGCCTGCCGGTGCTCGTCGCGCTGCTGGTCTGCCTCATCCCGACCACGATCGGCGCGCTGCTCAGCGCGATCGGCATCGCCGGCATGGACCGGCTCGTGCAGCGCAACGTGCTCGCGATGTCGGGTCGTGCGGTCGAGGCCGCCGGCGACGTGACGACCCTGCTGCTCGACAAGACCGGCACGATCACGTACGGCAACCGGCGGGCGAGCGAGTTCCTCGCCGTCGACGGCGTCGCCCCGGAGGAGCTGACCCGCTTCGCCGCGCTGACCTCGCTGGCGGATGCGACCCCCGAGGGGCAGTCGATCCTCGCGCTGGCCGGGTCCTCTCCCGACCTGCCGCGGGGCGCCGAGATCGTGCCCTTCACCGCCCAGACCCGGATGAGCGGACTCGATCTGCCGGACGGCTCGCAGGTGCGCAAGGGCGCCGCGGGGGCGGTCGCCGCTTGGGCCGGCTCCGGCTCGGAGCAGCTGGACGCGCTGGTCGACGGCGTCTCGCGCACCGGCGGAACGCCCCTGGTGGTCGCCGCCCGCGACCGCTCCGGCGCCGTGCGCATCCTCGGCGTCGTGCACCTCAAGGACGTCGTCAAGGACGGCATCAAGGAGCGCTTCGCCGAGCTGCGGGCCATGGGCATCCGCACCGTCATGGTCACCGGCGACAACCGCGTGACCGCCGAGGCCATCGGCGCCGAGGCGGGCGTCGACGAGGTGCTCGCCGAGGCGACGCCGGAGCAGAAGCTCGAGCTCATCCGGCGCGAGCAGGCCGGCGGCAACCTCGTGGCGATGACCGGCGACGGCACCAACGACGCCCCGGCGCTCGCGCAGGCCGACGTCGGCGTGGCGATGAACACCGGCACGAGCGCGGCGAAGGAGGCGGGCAACATGGTCGACCTCGACAGCGACCCGACCAAGCTCATCGACATCGTGCGCATCGGCAAGCAGCTGCTCATCACGCGCGGCGCGCTGACGACGTTCTCGATCGCCAACGACGTGGCCAAGTACTTCGCGATCATCCCGGCGATGTTCGCCGGCGTGTTCCCGGGGCTGCAGGTGCTCAACCTCATGCAGCTGGGCTCGCCGGCCTCGGCGATCCTCTCGGCGATCGTCTTCAACGCGCTCGTCATCGTCGTGCTCATCCCGCTCGCGCTGCGCGGTGTGCGCTACCGCGCCGCATCCGCCTCGAGCATCCTCGGCCGCAACCTGCTCGTCTACGGGCTCGGCGGCCTCATCGCACCCTTCATCGGCATCAAGCTCATCGACCTCGTCGTGAGCCTGCTGCCCGGCTTCTGAAAGGCCACGCCATGCGCATCCACCTGGTCGCCCTCCGCGCGATGCTCCTCGCCACCGTCGTGCTCGGGCTCGGCTACACCCTGCTGATCACGGGCGTCGGGCAGCTCGTGCTGCCGGCGCAGGCGAACGGCTCGCTGCTCGAGCGCGACGGCGAGGTCGTGGGCAGCTCGCTGATCGGGCAGTCCTTCGAGGGGGCGACCGAGTACTTCCAGTCGCGCCCCTCCGCGGCCGGCGACGGCTACGACGCCGGCGCATCGAGCGGCTCGAACCTCGGACCCGAGAACCCCGATCTGGTCGCCGCCATCGAGGAGCGCCGGGCCGCGATCGCCGCCTTCGAGGGCGTGGACCCGGCGGCGGTGCCGGTCGACGCGCTCACCGCATCCGCCTCGGGCCTCGACCCGCACATCAGCCCGGCGTACGCGCTGCTGCAGGTCGACCGCGTCGCCGAGGCGCGCGGGCTCGACCCTGCAGCGGTGCGCGAGCTGGTCGACCGTACGATGCAGGGACCGGACCTCGCCGAGGCGCGGGTGAACGTGCTCGAGCTGAACCTCGAGCTGGACGGTCTGGAGGGCTGATGGCACGAGGGCGGCTGCGCGTGCTGCTCGGGGCCGCCCCCGGCGTCGGCAAGACCTACGCGATGCTCGAGGAGGGCCGCGCGCTCGCCGACGAGGGCCTCGACGTCGTCGTCGCGGTCGTGGAGACCCACGGCCGCGCGGCGACCGCCGCGATGCTCGAGGGTCTCGAGCTGCTTCCGCGCATCGACCTGGCGCACCGC
>JASCOA010000093.1 GCA_029959365.1 Microbacteriaceae bacterium PS02343
GCGCCCCCGGGGCCGCGGGGCCCCCACCCGGCGGGGGGCCCCGGTCCCCCCCCCCCCCCCCCCCCCCCCCCCGCCCGGGGGGGGGGGCGTCGGGTGGTCCGGCTCAGGCGGCGCCGCGCTGCGCGGCCACGACCTCGGCGATCTGCACGGCGTTGAGCGCCGCGCCCTTGCGCAGGTTGTCGTTGCTGATGAAGAGCACCAGGCCGCGGCCCGCGGGGGCGCTCTGGTCCTGGCGGATGCGGCCCACGAGGCTGGGGTCCGCTCCGGCGGCCTGCAGCGGGGTCGGCACATCGACGAGCTGCACACCGGGCGCGGTGGCGAGGATCTCGCGGGCGCGGTCCGGGGTGATGCCCTTCGCGAACTCGGCGTTCACCGAGAGCGAGTGACCGGTGACGACGGGCACGCGCACGCAGGTGCCGGCGACGAGCAGCTCGGGCAGCTCGAGGATCTTGCGGCTCTCGTTGCGGAGCTTCTTCTCCTCGTCGGTCTCCTCATCGCCGTCCTCGACGATCGAGCCGGCGAGCGGCACGACGTTGAAGGCGATCGGGGCGACGTACTTGACGGGCTCCGGGAAGGCGACGGCCGAACCGGAGTGCACGAGGCCCTCGAGGTCCTGGTCCACGACCGCGCGCACCTGGCCGATGAGCTCCTCGGCGCCGGCGAGACCGGAGCCGGAGACGGCCTGGAACGTCGTGACGATGAGCCGTTCGAGCCCGGCCTCGGCGTCGAGCGCCTTGAGCACGGGCATGGCGGCCATGGTCGTGCAGTTGGGGTTCGCGACGATGCCCTTGACCGCATCCGCGATCGCGTGCGGGTTGACCTCGCTCACCACGAGGGGCACCTCGGGGTCCATGCGCCAGGCGCTCGAGTTGTCGATGACGAGCGCGCCGGCCTCCGCGAAGCGGGGCGCGTGCGCGCGCGAGCCGGTGGCGCCGGCCGAGAACAGGGCGACGTCGAGGCCGCTCGGGTCGGCGGTGGCGACGTCCTCGACCACGATCTGCTCGCCCTTGAAGGGCAGCGTCGAGCCGGCGGAGCGCGCGGTCGCGAAGAAGCGGATGGAGGCGACCGGGAAGTCCCGCTCCTCCAGCAGGGTGCGCATGACCGCGCCCACCTGGCCGGTGGCGCCGACGACGCCGACGTGCAGACCGTTGCTCATCGTCCGGTACCTCCGTGGACCTTGGCGATGTCGTCGCCGTCGAGGCCGTAGGCGGTGTGCACGACGCGCACCGCCTCGGCGAGGTTGTCGGCGCGGGTGACGACCGAGATGCGGATCTCGGAGGTCGAGATCATCTCGATGTTGATGCCCGCCTCGTGCAGGGCGGTGAAGAGGGTCGCCGAGACGCCCGCGTTGCTGCGCATGCCGGCGCCGACCAGGGCGAGCTTGCCGATCTGGTCGTCGTACTGCAGCGAGTCGAAGCCGATCGTCTCCTGCTGCTCCTTCAGACCGGTGAGCGCGCGCTCGCCGTCGAGCTTCGGCAGCGTGAAGGAGATGTCCGTGCGGCCGGTGGCCGCGACCGAGACGTTCTGCACGATCATGTCGATGTTGACGTTGTGCGCCGCGAGGAGCGTGAAGATCGAGGCGGCCTTGCCCGGGATGTCGGGCACGCCGACGATGGTGATCTTGGCTTCGCTCAGATCGGAGGCGACTCCGGCGATGACCGGCTCTTCCACGGTTTCTCCATCCTTCGGGGTGTAGACGATCGTGCCCTCGTTGTTGTTGAACGACGAGCGCACGTGCAGGGTGACGCCGTGACGGCGGGCGTACTCGACGGCGCGGATGTAGAGCACCTTGGCGCCGGCGGCGGCCATCTCGAGCATCTCCTCGGAGGTGATGCGGTCGATCTTCTGCGCGAGCGGCGCGATGCGCGGATCGGTGGTGAAGATGCCGTCGACGTCGGTGTAGATCTCGCAGACGTCGGCCTTCAGCGCGGCGGCGAGCGCGACGGCGGTCGTGTCGGAGCCGCCGCGGCCGAGCGTCGTGGCGTCGCCGGAGCCGACGTTGAAGCCCTGGAAGCCGGCGACGATGGCGACGGCGCCCTCGTCGAGCGCCTCGCGGAGCCGCTCGGGGTTGACGTCGACGATGCGGGCGCGCCCGTGGTGCGAGTCGGTCTGCATGCCTGCCTGCGTGCCGCTGTAGGCGCGGGCGTCGATGCCCAGCGTGCGCACGGCCATGGCGAGCAGGGCCATCGAGATGCGCTCGCCCGAGCTCAGCAGGATGTCGAGCTCCCGCGCCGGCGGCACCGGGGTGACCTGCGCGGCGAGGTCGAGCATCTCGTCGGTGGTGTCGCCCATGGCGCTGACCACGACGACGACGTCGTGCCCGGCGCGGCGGGTCTCGGCCACGCGCTTGGCGACGCGCTTGATGCTCTCGGCGTCCGCGACGGAGGATCCGCCGAACTTCTGCACGATCAGGCTCACGTGTGCTTCTCCTGCTGCTGGTGCCTCGGCCCGCAGGGGCGGCGGGCCGAGGACGATCCTATGGCACCGGCTGCGCCGGGCAGGGCTCGGTTACGGACGGGCGCCGTCGCGATCCCGCCAGCGGATGCACGCCGGACGGCGTGGACGCGCGGGCCGCCTTCGGAGCAGCCCGCGTCCGCCAGCGGAGGCGGGCCGTGAGCAGCCCCGCCGATCAGCCGCGCTCGATGACCCGGCGCCCCTCGAAGGCGCGCCCGAGGGTGACCTCGTCGGCGTACTCGAGGTCGCCGCCGACGGGCAGCCCCGAGGCGAGCCGGCTGACCGTGAGGTCGTAGGTGCGCAGCAGCCGGCTGAGGTAGGTGGCCGTGGCCTCGCCCTCGAGGTTGGGGTCGGTGGCGAGGATGACCTCGGTGACCTCGCCGTCGGCGAGCCGCTGCAGCAGCTCGCGGATGCTGAGGTCGTCCGGGCCGATGCCGTCGATCGGGCTGATGGCACCGCCGAGCACGTGGTACAGCCCGCGGAACTCGCGGGTGCGCTCGATCGCGACCACGTCCTTGGCCTCCTCGACCACGCAGATCACGGTCTGCAGACGGCGCGGGTCGCGGCAGACGCCGCAGAGCTCCTGGTCGGCCACGTTGCCGCAGCGCGCGCAGAATCGCACCTGCTCCTTGACCTTGACCAGCACCTCCGCCAGCCGGTTCACGTCGGCGGACGGGTTCTGCAGGATGTGGAACGCGATGCGCTGCGCCGACTTCGGCCCGATGCCCGGCAGTCGGCCGAGCTCATCGATGAGGTCCTGGATGATGCCCTCGTACATGGACTAGTCCTCGCTGTCGTAGCTCATGGTCGGGGCGCGCGTCACGAGCGGTTGCTCCTCGACGAACGTGGCGCCCAGCAGCTCGCGGACCACGGACTCCCCGTAGCGCTGGCGCTCCCCCAGCGACGAGGTGCGCGCCGCCGGCTGCTCCGGCTCTGAGGCGCTCGGCGCGGGCCGCGACTCGGCGGCGCGGGCGGGCTTGCCCCAGGCAGCGCCGTCGCGCTGCGCGGCCGGTGGCGCAGCGGTCGGAGCGGCACCGGCCGCCGCGCCACCGCGAGCGGCGCCTGCAGTCGCTGCGGACGTGGCCGAAGGGTCGGAGGGCCGCCCCCATCCGGCAGCACCGGAATCCGCACGTGCGGACGCCTCGGTCGGTTCGGCGAGATCAGCGGGGGCGGGCTCGGGTTCGGCGGGCTCGGGCTCATCGGGCCCGGGGTCCTCGTCGTCGCTGGGCGGCGGCGCGTCATCGGCGGCGCGCGCAGCGCCGGGCCGGGCCGCCGCGGCGTCGTTCGACGGCTGCGCCTCGCCGCGCGGCTGCGGCGCCGTGGCTGGTCGGCGCGGGTTGGTCCAACCCGACGCCACGTCACCGGGGCCGTCGGACTCGGGAGCCTGGGCCTCTGAGCGCTGAGCGGACTGGCCCGCCGCATCGGCCGGCGGCTCGTGCCGTGGCAGGTAGCGCACCGTGACGCCGAACAGCTCGACGATGGCGGCGCGCAGGATCTCGCTGGTGCCGTCGGGCTGACCGGCGGACTGCTTGAACCGGTCGATGTCGTGCTGGCTCGGGAAGGCGAGCTCGAGCACGCCGTCCTCGCGCAGCTCGCGCACAGTCGTCGTCTCGAGCACCGCCCAGGCGTTGCGGTCGCGACCGCTGACGCGCTCGAGCACCTCGAGCCAGGCGTCGCGCAGCTGCTGCGTGGAGACCGGTCGCGGAGTCGCGGCCTCCGCAACGGCAGGTGCGGCGTTCGCGACGGGCTGCTCGGTGGCGGTCTCCGGAGCGGACGCGGGCTGCTCAAGGGCGGTCTCCGACACCGCGGCGGGCTGCTTGAGGGCGGGCTCCGAAGTCGCGGCGGGCTGCTCGGTCGCGGCCGGCTGCTCGGTCGCGACTGCCGCGGCCGGCGCGGGCCGCTCGTCGGCGCGCGACGTCTCGGCGACCGGACGATCATCGGCCGGAGCCGGCGCGGCGGCCTCGGGCCGGGAAAGGGTCGGTGCGTCAGCGCCAGCCGGCGCGGCTTCGGGAGCGGGAGCCGCCGGTGCCGTGCGCGCGGCCGATCCTCCCCATCCCGATGCGGACTGCTGGGCCGGGGAGGACTGCTGCGCCGGCGCGGACTGATGGGCAGGGGCGCTCTGCTTGGCGGAGCTGCCGCCCCAGCCGGCAGCGGGCTGCCGCTCGGGCGCGGGAGCCGCATCCGCTCGTTCCTGCGGCGGTGCCTGCGCCGGTCGGCCCTGCTCCTGACGGGCGGGCGGTTGCTGCGCCGACGGTGCGGATGCGGCCTGCGGGCGGGCCGCGGGCCGCTGGTCGGCACCCTCGACCGACGCCGCGCCCTCGACCCCGACGCGGCGCTCGAGCCGCTCGACGCGGGCGAGGGCGCCCTCGCTGCCGACGGCGGGCACGAGCACGCGGGCCATCATGAGCTCGAGGTGCAGTCGTGGCGACGTGGCGCCGGTCATCTCGGTCAGCGCGGCGTTCACGACGTCGGCCGCTCGGGAGAGCTCGGCGGCGCCCAGGAGGGAGGCCTGACGCCCCATCGTCTCGAGCTCCTCGGGGGTGGCGCCGCGCAGCACCGCCGAGGCGTTGCCGCCGGAGGCGCCGACGATGATGAGGTCGCGCAGCCGCTCGAGCAGGTCCTCGACGAAGCGTCGCGGGTCCTGACCGGTCTGCACGACGCGGTCGACCGCGGCGAAGACGGCTGACGCATCCGCGGTGCCGATCGCGTCGACGACCTCGTCGAGCAGCGCCCCGTGCGTGTAGCCGAGCAGCGCGACGGCGCGCTCGTAGCCGACCGAGTCGCCCTCGGAGCCCGCGATGAGCTGGTCGAGCAGCGAGAGGGTGTCGCGCACGGAGCCGCCTCCGGCCCGCACGACGAGCGGCAGCACGCCGGGTGCGACGGAGACGCCCTCGCTGCCGCACAGCTCCTCGAGGTAGGCGAGCATGCCCGCCGGCGGCACGAGCCGGAACGGGTAGTGGTGCGTGCGCGAGCGGATCGTGCCGATGACCTTCTCGGGCTCGGTGGTCGCGAAGATGAACTTCACGTGCTCCGGCGGCTCCTCGACGATCTTGAGCAGCGCGTTGAAGCCGCTCGCCGTGACCATGTGGGCCTCATCGAGGATGAAGATCTTGAAGCGGTCGCGCGCCGGGGCGAAGATCGCCCGCTCGCGCAGGTCGCGCGCGTCGTCGACGCCGCCGTGGCTGGCCGCGTCGATCTCGACGACGTCGAGCGAGCCGCCGCCGTCGCGACCGAGCTCGACGCAGCTCGGGCAGACGCCGCAGGGGGTGTCGGTCGGGCCCTCGGCGCAGTTGAGGCAGCGGGCCAGGATGCGCGCCGAGGTCGTCTTGCCGCAGCCGCGCGGGCCGCTGAAGAGGTAGGCGTGATTGACCCGATCGGTGCGCAGCGCGGTGCCGAGCGGATCGGTCACCTGCGACTGCCCGATGAGCTCCGCGAAGGTCTCGGGACGGTATCGGCGATAGAGGGCGGTGACCACGTCCTCAGGGTACCCGCGGCGACCGACACGGATGCGCCGCCCAGGTGGGTTCAGACGACCGCGGCGGCCTGACGCGCGATCTCGAGCTCCTCGTCGGTCGGCACGACGAGCACCGCGACCCGGGAGTCGTCGGAGGAGATGCGGCGAGCGCCGCGGTCGGGCGAGGCGTTGCGCTCCGGGTCGACGACGATGCCGAAGGGCTCGAGCCCGGCGAGGAGCTCGGCGCGCAGCACGGCGTCGTTCTCGCCGACGCCGGCGGTGAAGACGATCGCCTGCGCGGTGCCGAGCTCGAGCAGGTAGGCGCCGAGGTAGTGGCGCAGGCGGTGGGCGTACACGTCCAGCGCACGGCGCGCAGCCGCATCGCCCTCGTTCGCCCGGCGGCGCACGTCGCGCATGTCGCCGCTGCCGGTGAGACCGAGCAGGCCGCTGCGCTTGTTGAGCAGGTCGTCGACCTCGGCGACCGAGAGGCCGGCCCGGCGCTGCAGGTGGATGAGCACGGCCGGGTCGATGTCGCCGGAGCGGGTGCCCATGACGAGGCCCTGCAGCGGGGTCATGCCCATCGAGGTGTCGACGGAGCGGCCGTCGCGCACCGCGCAGGCGGAGGCGCCGTTGCCGAGGTGCAGCACGACGCCCGTGAACGACTCCTCGCCGAGGAAGGCCGCGGCCGCCTCGGAGACGAACTTGTGCGACGTGCCGTGGAAGCCGTAGCGGCGGATGCGGTGCCGCTCGGCGATCTCGAGGTCGATCGCGTACGTCGACGCTGCCTCGGGGATGGTCTGGTGGAACGCCGTGTCGAAGACGGCGACGTGCGGCACGTCGGCGAAGGCGGCGCGCGCGGCGCGGATGCCCTGCACGGCGCCCGGGTTGTGCAGCGGCGCGAGCTCGGAGAGGTCCTCGATGTTGATCTCGACGAGGTCGCTGACGACGGTGGGCTCGAAGAAGCGCTTACCGCCCTGAACGACGCGGTGGCCCACCGCGAGCAGCGGCTCTGCGGCGAGGTCGGGGCCGTGCTGCGCGAAGGCCTCGACCATGAGCGCGAAGCCGGCGGTGTGGTCGGCCACCGGCGCGATCACCTCGACGGTCTCGGCGCCGGGCACCTTGTGCTCGAGGCGCCCCTGCGCCTCGCCGATGCGCTCGACGAGGCCGCTGGCGAGACGGCGCTCGCCGTCGAGCTCGAGCAGCTGGTACTTGAAGGACGAGGAGCCGCTGTTGACGACCAGGATGCGGCTCACGCGGAGGCCGCCTGCGCCTGGATGGCCGTGATGGCCACGGTGTTGACGATGTCGCGCACGAGTGCTCCCCGGGAGAGGTCGTTGATGGGCTTGTTGAGTCCCTGCAGGACCGGTCCGATAGCGACGGCGCCGGCCGAGCGCTGCACCGCCTTGTAGGTGTTGTTGCCGGTGTTGAGGTCGGGGAAGATGAAGACCGTCGCACGGCCGGCCACCGCGCTGCCCGGCATCTTCGCGGCGGCGACCGCCGCATCCGCTGCCGCGTCGTACTGGATCGGCCCTTCGACGGGCAGGTCGTGCCAGCGCTCGCGCACCAGCTCGGTGCCGGCGCGCACCTTCTCGACGTCGGCGCCGGAGCCGCTCGTGCCGGTGGAGTAGCTGAGCATGGCGACGCGGGGCTCGATGCCGAACTGCTCGGCCGTGCGCGCGGAGCTCACGGCGATGTCGGCGAGCTGCTCGCTGGTGGGATCGGGGATCACGGCGCAGTCGCCGTAGGCCAGCACCCGGTCGGCGAGGCACATGAGGAAGACGCTCGAGACGACCGAGACCCCCGGCTGGGTCTTGATGATCTCGAAGCCCGGGCGGATCGTGTGGGCCGTCGTGTGCGCGGCCCCCGAGACCATGCCGTCGGCGAGACCGAGGTGCACCATCATCGTGCCGAAGTAGCTGACGTCGGTGACCACGTCGCGGGCCGCCTCGACGGTCATGCCCTTGTGCGCGCGCAACCGGGTGTACTCCTCGGCGAAGCGCTGGCGCAGCACGTCGTCGAAGGGGCTGAGCACCTCGGCCTTGGAGATGTCGAGGCCGAGCTCGATGGCGCGCGAGCGCACCTCGAAGCTCTCGCCGAGGATCGTCAGCTGCGCGACGCCGCGCTCGAGCAGGGTGCTCGCGGCGCGCAGGATGCGGTCGTCGCCGCCCTCGGGCAGCACGATGTGCTTGAGGTCGCCGCGGGCGCGCTCGAGCAGGTCGTACTCGAACATGAGCGGGGTGACGACGTCGGATCGCGTGACGTCGAGCGAGGCGAGCAGCTGCTCGCGATCGACGTGGCGCTCGAACAGGCCGAGCGCGGTGTCGAACTTGCGCTGCGACTCCGCGGCCAGGCGCCCGCGGGTCTCGGTGACGCGCAGCACCGTCTCGTAGGTGTTGAACCCGGTGCGGATCATCGGCAGGGACGGGTCGAGGCCGTCGATCAGCCGCAGCACCGAGGAGGGGATGTCGAAGCCGCCGTAGAGCATGATGCCGGCGACGGAGGGGAAGGTCTCGCTCGCGTGCGCCATGAGCACCGCGACGAGCACTTCGGAGCGGTCGCCGGGGATGAGCACGAGCGCGCCCTCGGTGAGCCGGGGCAGCACGTTCTCCATCGACATGCCAGCGACGACGACGCCGAGCGCCTCGCGCCCGAGCAGCTCCTCCTCGCCGGCGATGAGCTGGCCGTCGCAGGCCTCCATGACCGAGCGGACCGTCGGGGCAACGAGCACCCGGTCCTCGGGCAGCGTCCACACCGGCACGTCGACGACCGCGCCGATGGCGGCGGCGATCTGCTCGAGGTGCGCCTCGTCGGCCCGGTTGGCGATCACGCCGATGAGCTGCGCGTGCTCGTCCGCGAGCTCGGCCACGGTGACCTCGGCGAATCTGCGCATGTCCTCGGCGCTGCGGCCGCCGGACTCGGCCAGGCCGCGGCCGCCGGCGGCGCCGGACACCCGGCCGCCGAGCACCAGCAGCACGGGGGCTCCGAGGTTGGCGGCGACCCGCGCGTTGAAGCTGAGCTCGGTGGGGGTCGAGACGTCGGTGAAGTCCGAGCCGATGATGACGACGGCGTCGCACTGGCGCTCGACGGCGTGGTAGCGCTCGACGATGCGGGTCAGCGCCGCGTCGGGGTCGGCGTGCACGTCGTCGTAGCCGACGCCCATCGCGTCCTCGTAGGCGATGTCGACGGCGTCGTGGTCGAGCAGCAGCTCGAGCACGTAGTCGCGTTCATCGCGGGACCGTGCGACCGGTCGGAAGACCCCGACGCGGCCGACCTCCCGACTCAGGGTGTCGAGCACTCCGAGTGCGATGGTCGACTTGCCGGAATGCCCTTCGGCGGAGGTGATGTACACGCTGCGAACCACGGTCTCTACCTTATGTCGAAGATAGATGGGCGGGCGCTCGGAATACGGAGGTTCCCACGCTCGCAGCACATCAGCGCGTCAGCCGGAGGCGTTCCTGCAACGGCCCGACAAGGCTCATCGCGAAAGATCTAGTCAGGTGATTGTCGTCGGAGTAGACGACGACGCCGCCGATCTGTGACATGCAACGTTCCGTATCGCAGAAGAGGTCATCGAGACCAACCACTTCGGCGTTCGCCCGCTCAGCACCGAGCACCATCGGATCCGAGAACTGGGCCGCGGCAGCGGGCAGCGAGCAGTCCGACGCTTGCGGGGCATTGGACAGGCAGTCCGGCGCGCTTCCACCGCCCTGCGGGGGTACAGCGTTCATCTCAGGCGGATCCTCGAGAACGATCACCCTCTTGCCCGCGTTCTTGAGGCGTTCGATCGTTTCGGCCACCATATCGACGGTCAGCGGATGGAACTCGGTGTTGTCGGTCACGTAGAGGCGAGTCCGATCGGTGAGGATCACCGTATCGAGCTCGAGGTCTTCCTCCACCGCGGAGAGCATCCGCTCCGAGGCTATGCGGCATTGCTCGGCATACGCGGCGTCGAAGCCCCACGCGCTGCCGGTCGTACGGCTGGTCACGGACGCGCATCCGGATACCAGGAACGTACTGAGCGATCCGCTCTCCGCCGTCACCACCTCGGTCAGCGCTTCGACCCAGCGCGTCGCGTGGGAGTCCCCGATGAGAGCCACCCGCGGCCCAGCAGGGTCGCTCGACCCGAACTCACACCGTCTGAAGTCGCCGCTGGAGGCTGCGAACTCGCACGAACGGATCTCCTCCGAGGGCAGGTCCGCAGCGAAGGAGGAGAGCGATGACCGAAGCGGTATCTGCTCGACGGGGCCGCAGTCGTCCTGCAGCATCGCGAGCGCTCCATAACAGTCCTCGAGCGCACCCGTGACGGGCGCCTCGGGGGGCGCGATGCGGTGTGCTGCGAGCGGCATCACCGCGGCGACCACGACCGCCATGGCGCCGGCGGTCGCAACCAGGGTTGATGTCGGCCGACTCCGCACGATCGCGGGATGCTGTCGGATCGGGTCCTCGATCAGTTTCTTCGAGAGCCACCCGAGCAGTATCGAGACCAGCAGTACCGTGACCTTCGACCAGATGGTCAGCGGCGCTCCCATCACGAACGGGAGTAGGACGATGAGCGGCCAGTGCCAGAGATACGTGCCGTACGAGACATCGCCGATGAACTGCACCGGCTTGAGCGACACCAAGCCAGTCGGCGCCAATCGGCTCGTCGGCGAACCGCTGGCGATGACCAGGAGCGTTCCTAGGACGGGCAGCGCCGCGGTGAACGACGGGAATGGCGTCGCCGCGTCGAACATCAGCATCGAGACGCCAACGAGGACGAACCCAGACCATGATCCGAGGACTGCGAGCGCACCCGAGAACAGCGGCCCCGATCGCTTCCCGGCGATGGCAAGCAGAGCTCCCGCCCCAAACTCCCAGGCTCGAGTAAACGTGGAGAAGTACGCAACGGTGGGTTGAAGGTCCGTCAGGATTATGGAGTAGGCGAGGCTGGCGATCGTGACGATACTCAGCAGGACCGCAATGAATAGGAATGAATTGCGAGCGAGTCGGCGCGCTGCAAGGTGCCCGGCGACCAGGACGAGCGGCCAGAGGATGTAGAACTGCTCCTCGACGCCGAGACTCCAGAAGTGCTGCACGGGGGACTTCAGGTTCGAGAGCGCCATGTAGTCGACCGACTGAGCTGCGAGCGCCCAGTTCTCGACGTAGAGCGCCGACGCGACGAACTCGCCGCCGAACTGACTCCAGCGGGCTTCGGGGACCCATGCCCAGGTGGCGAGGGCGGTCACCGCCAGGACGAGCAGCGACGCAGGCAAGAGGCGCCGCGCGCGGCGGGCCCAGAATCTCGCCAGCGAGACCTTGCCGTCCCGGGAGATCTCGCGGAGCAGATGATCGGTGATCAGGAAGCCCGAGACGACGAAGAATACGTCGACACCGACGAAGCCGCCAGTCAGTCGAGTCGGCCAGAGATGGTAGAGGAGCACCCCGAGTACGGCGATCGTACGAAGCGCCTGGATCTCCGGCCGTACGTGACGAACGCTGCTGCGTAGGGCAGCACGCGAGGTGGTGAGGGGGTTCACTGGGTGTCTCGATCTCGCAAGGTCGGGGTGCAGGTCCGGCACGACGACCGAGGTCGATTGCGCACGGAACACGATATTACGGCGCAGTCGATGTCGCCCGGCGCTGGCTCTCCTGATTATCGAGGAACCGTCACGTTTGGTGAACTCGCGCGCGCCAGAGTGGGATGAGGAGGTCGGAGTGTGGGGCGACGAAGCCTGGGCGACAACGAGGGTTGAGCGCACGGACGCGAACTCCAATTGCATCTATCGCATCGGCTGCGCTGGAGGAGGGCGCTCATTGCTCATCGGCGGCTGTCGCAGGAGTGGCAAGTAGCAGCTCGCGTGGCGACTGCTGGACTGGTTCGAACCTCTCACTCCGGTGCTCCTCGGGCGCAAGACCACCGAGCAGCTCGAGCGCGAGTTCTTGGTGCTGATGAGCGCCTGACAGCTCCCCGGCGGTCTCGCCGCCACCAGCCGCAGACGCACGGATTATTGCTTGAGGCCCATACAACCCGTGGCGAGTCGTCGAGAACTCGCAGCTGTTCGGCGCGCGCCAGCCAGGAGGTCTCCGAGCGGCGGCCAGAACACCCGAGAGCGTCGCTCGGTGACGCCCCGCATGCGGCCGGCGCCAGCGGGAGCTCGGCCTCGCCTGAGGCGCCCCGTTAACGGAAGAAGACTCCTCGCGCACCCGCCAGAGCCCGGTTACCCTTGCTGCGTCTCCGCCCTGGGGGAGTTGGCCTGGATGGCGCCACGCGAGGAGCCGGGATCGAGTGTAGCGCGTCAACTTCGGGTCGCGGGACAGGCTAGGATGACTGAGGTCGATCGCACGGTGACGCGCAGCGACCGCCCGGAGGATTCGCCTAGTGGCCTATGGCGCACGCTTGGAAAGCGTGTTGGGTGCAAGCCCTCGGGGGTTCGAATCCCCCATCCTCCGCTCCGAAGAGCAGTACCGGGAAGAGCCGCACCCCTCGGGTGCGGCTC
>JASCOA010000094.1 GCA_029959365.1 Microbacteriaceae bacterium PS02343
GCAGCGCGCTCGCCGCGACGACGAGCGCGGGTGGCACGACGCCGAGCGCTCCGCGGCCGCGCCAGCGGCCGGCCAGCCCGATCGCAGCCGCGACGAGCAGCGCCGAGGCGGCGAGCGCCCAGAGCTCGGTGCGCCACGGCTCGCCGGCTCCGCGCAGCGGCTGCAGCAGACCGCTCACCGTCACCGCCGTGACGCCGGCGATCGCGAGGGTGTCGAACCAGCGGCGGCCGCGACCCGCGGGGCCGCGGGCCCCGACGAGCAGCGCAGCGCCGCCGATCACGAGCACGGCGATGGAGCGGGGGAGCGTGGGCTCGGCGAGGGCGCTGGGCACCAGCGCGAGCAGCAGACCGGCCAGCAGCGCCGCCGGGCCCGCGGCGGTGCCGGGGCGGGCTCGCATCCGCTCGTGGACCGCGATCCAGCCCGCGAGCAGCAGCAGCACGCCGGTCAGCGGCAGCGTGCGCGCTTCGAGCAGCTCGATGGGGGAGGCCTGCAGTGCATCGAGCAGCGCGAGCGCGCCGAGCGCGTAGGCCAGCCAGCCCCAGTGCTTGCGCAGCCCCGGGGCCCCGACGAGCCCCTCGGAGCGCACCGCAGCCAGCAGCGCGGCGACCGCGAGCAGCACGAGCAGCAGCGGGCGGACACCGGCCTCGGGGAGCCCGAGCGCCGCAGCCACCAGCAGCACGAGCGCGGCGCCGGTCTCGAGGGGCCGTCGCAGCGCACCCGCCGGCAGCGCCGCCGCGACCGCGACGACACCGAGCCCGGCGAGCGCGAGCGCGGCGGTGGCGGCAGAGGCCTCGAACTCGGCGAGCAGCGACCCGGCGCCGAGCGCGGCGAGCACGGGCGCCCCGCCGGCGGCCAGCGTGCGCAATGCGGGCGAGGCGCTCGGGCGCAGCCATGCCAGCACGCCCAGCAGCAGCACGGCGGCGAGCAGCCCGCCCAGCAGGGGAGCCTCGGCGAGCGCGCCCGGATGCACGAGACCGCCGGCCGCGGCGAGCGGCAGCAGGCCGAGGAGCATCACCGGCCGGTCGGGGCGACGCAGCGCGGCGCTCGCCGGCAGCAGCGCGGCGCCGAGCACGGCACCCCATGCGAGCTGCGGTCCGCCCCAGCCGAGGCTGAGCAGCAGCGCGGCCGTGCCGAGGGTCAGACCGAGCAGCGGGCCGCGGAGCGCCGCGGGATGGGGCAGCCGCAGGGCGATCATCGCCAGCAGGGCGAGGGCCGCGGCGAGCACGAGCCGCGCGCCGAGGGTCGGCAGCAGCGCCGGCGCGAGGGCGAGCAGCCCGGCGCCGACCGCCAGCGCCGCGCTGCGCCGTGCAGCTCCCGCCCGGTCGAACCGCTGACCGACGAGCTCGATCGTGGCGCCGGCGGCCAGCGCGCCGAACGCGGCCTGCACGAGCGAGCCGTGCAGCGGCGCCTCGGCGGCGAAGGCCGCCGTCCAGCGCAGCGACCCGGCACCGGCCGACACGATCCAGCTCGCCGCGAGGGCGAAAAGCGCACCGCTGGCGGGGATCGCCGCGAGCGACCAGGCGCCGACGGCGGCGATCAGGGCCACGCGGCGACGCTGCGCGGCCGCCGGCCTGCTGAGCAGGTCGAGCAGCACGGCGGCGAGGATCAGCGTCGGCTGCGTGCCGAGCAGGTAGAGCTCGGGGGACTCGAGGCGAGCGGCGGCGGGCACGAACAGCGCGGCCAGCGCGAGCAGGGCGAGCAGCGCGAAGGCCGACGAGGCGACCGTGCCGCCGCGCTGCGGAGCCCCGAGGAGCAGCAGCGCGCTGTGCGCCGCGGCGAGGAGCAGGATCACCGGCAGTGCGAGATCCGCGAGCGGCAGCGGGTCGATCCCCAGTACGGCGAGGCTCGCGGCGAGCAGGGCTGCCCCCGCGGTGCCGAGCCAGAGCATCCGCTCGGCCGGCCGCAACGGCCAGCCGCCGCGCCACCGCATCGAGCCGAGCAGGCCCAGCGCGCCGGCCACGACGCCGGCGAGCCACCAGCGCTCGGCGAGCCCGGCCCCCGGGATCGCGGCGGCGGTGAGCAGCCCCGCGCCGGGCAGCGCGAGCGCCGACCCGATGAGACCGGGGGCTCGGAGGCCCGAGAGCCCGCGCCAGAGCAGCGCCAGCCCGCCGATCACGAGCAGCGCGACGCCCCAGTAGCCGCTCGCGGTGCTTGCAGCGAGCCCCGCGAGGTCGTTGGCCCGCGCGGCCCAGGCGTCGAGCACCGTCAGCACCAGCGCCACGACGGCGACCCCCTCCGCCGAGCGCCCGAGGCCGAAGCGCCGCAGCAGCACTGCGCCGGTCGCGGCCGCGGCGGTGACCAGGCCGAGCACGAGCGCCTGCCAGACGATGCCCCAGTTCACGAAGGCGTAGACGAGGAAGCCGACGAAGCCGGCGGAGAGCAGGCCCGTCGCGGCGATCACCAGCCAGAGCTGCACGCTCGAGCGACGCGGCGGCTGCGGCTCTCGGGGAGCACCGACGCTCCCAGGGCTGGTCGGCGTGCGAGACGCGGCCGGGAGCGAAGACGCGCCGCTCGGCGTGCGAGACGGTGTCGTCACGGGCGGGGTCGGCAGCGGGAACGCGCCGATCGGCGACGGTGCGGGCCACCGCGTTGGGGCCGCAGGCTGCGCCGGGACCGAGGCCGCGGGCTGGAGCGAGGGCGGCGCGACGAGCGCCGCGGCGCCGTCCGCGTGCATCCGCTCGATCGTGCGCTGCCGCTCCTCGAGCAGCTCGGCGATCCGCGCCGAGTCGTCGGCCAGCGCGCTCGCCTCGGGGTGCCGCAGGTCGAGCCCGCACGCGGAGCAGCGGGTCGAGCGCAGCGCCGTGAAGCACGACGGGCACTGCTCGGTGCTGCGCAGATCCTCCGCGCTGCGCGGCCAACCGATCCTGGGTGCTGCTGCGTGCATCCGTTCCCCCTCGTTCCGGGCTCAGGCTAGCCAGGGGGCTCCCGCGGCGGCGATGGGCAGCGGTATCGGTGGAGAATGAGCCGGATGTCCACAACCCCGCTCGACCGCGTGCCGCCGACCGCGCTGGCCCTGGCCGCGATCGTCTCGGTGCAGCTCGGCGCGGCCCTCGCCCGCGACCACTTCGAGGCCGTCGGCTCGCTCGGCGCCGCGGCGCTGCGCCTCGGCCTCGGCACCCTCGTGCTGCTCGTCGTGCTGCGCCCTCAGCCGTGGACCTGGACCGGTCGCGCCTGGCTCGCCGCGATCGTCTACGGCGTCGCGCTCGGCGGCATGAACGTGGCCATCTACCTCTCGTTCCAGACGCTGCCGATCGGGGTGGCGGTCACGGTCGAGTTCCTCGGCCCGCTCGGCCTCGCGCTCGCGCAGACCCGACGCTGGCGCGACGCGGTCTGGGCGCTCGCAGCGCTGCTCGGCGTCGGCCTGCTCGGCCTGCAGGCCACGGGCTCCCTCGACCCGGCCGGCCTGCTCTGGGCACTGCTGGCGGGCCTGTGCTGGGCCGGCTACATCATGGCCAGCGCCGCGACGGGCAAGCACCTGCCGGGCACCCAGGGGCTCGCCGTGGCCATGGTCGTCGCCTCGGCGATCGCCCTGCCGCTGGGCGCCGCCTCCGCCGCGCAGGGCGTCGCGGCCGAGCCGTGGCTGCTCGCGGTGTTCCTGGGCGTCGCGCTGCTCTCCTCCGCCCTGCCCTACGCGCTCGAGCTGCACGCGCTGCGCCGGCTCGCCACCCGCGTCTTCGGGGTGCTGCAGAGCCTCGGCCCGGCGGCCGCGGCGCTCGCCGGGTTCCTCGTGCTCGGCGAGCAGCTGGGCCGGCCCGAGCTCGCCGCCCTCGGCCTCATCACCATCGCGAGCGTGGGCGTCACCCTCGGCGCCCGCCGCCCACCCGCCGCGAAGGCCGCGGTCGATAGAGTCGAGCCGTCATGAACGAGCCCGTGCTGATGAAGGAGGGGCGAGGATGAACGCCGTCGAGAGCCTGCGGATCCCCGCGAAGCGCAACCTGGCCGCCCTGCGCGCCGCGATCGAGGAGGCGAGCGCCTCGGAGGGCACGCTGCTGCGCGCCGTGTTCCGCACCGCCCGCTACGGCGTCGTGAGCGTCGCCGGCCAGGGCCAGCGCTCCGCCGTGATGAACGCCCTCGGCATCGCGAACCACTTCATCGACCCGGGCGCGAAGCCCGCCGCCGAGCTCGCCGCCGTCGGCCCCGACGAGGCCGAGGACTCGGGCGAGGAGACCCCGATCGCCGAGCTCGCGCACGGCGACGTCGTCACCGCCGCCTACGAGCACCCCGTCTACGGCGACTTCGCCATCACCGCCGTCGCGCTCGCCGCGGCCGATTCCGAGGACCTCTGGGTCGGGGGCTGGCTGCTCCGTGCCGCCGGAGCGCTGCCGCCGCTGCTGCGCACCGTGCACCGCCACGGCGCCGCGGCCGATCTCGGCATCGACGCGCCCTCGCGCCTGCAGGCGCTCGACGTCGCGATCTGAGCGGATCGAGCGTTCCGGGCGGTCCGAGCGTCCGCAGAGCTTCCACCCATCCGGCGCTCGCGGAGCGCCCCTAGCGTTGAGGGCATGAGCCCGATCCCCGCCGACGTCCGCGCCCGCATCCTCGACGAGGAGGTCGCCTGCGCCGCCCGTGACGGCTGGCAGGTCGCCTCCGTCGGCGCCGGACAGGCCGTGCTGCAGCGGCAGAAGCGCATCGGATGGTTCTGGAACCTCATCCTCACGCTCGTCACGGCGGGCCTCTGGCTCATCGTCGTGATCATCCGCGTCGTCAACCGCAGGATCCAGACCCTCGTCATCACCGTCGACCCCGACGGCCGCGTCAGCAGGCGCCGGTGACCGCGGCGAGGCGCGCGCGATGACCGTCGCGATGCGCCTCACGGTCGGCCTGCTGCGGCTCCGCCCGCGCCGCCGCGCCGTCGACGACCCGGCCGCGTTCCGACCGGCGCCCGTGCCCGCATCCCTCCGTCGGCGCTTCGCGGTCGAGGACGAGCGGATGTGCGGTCGCGAGATCACGACGCTCCGCCCCCGCGGCGCGGTCGCCCCGGTCACGATCGTCTACCTGCACGGCGGCGCCTACGTGCATCCGCTCGTGCCGGCGCACTGGTGGATCGTCGACCGCCTGCTGCGCGCGACCGGCGCCACCGTGATCGTGCCGCGCTACGGCCTCGCGCCCGAGAGCACCGTGGACGACGCCCTGGAGCTGCTCGACGAGCTCGTGGGGCGCATCGAGGGCCGGCTGCTGCTCGCCGGCGACTCGGCGGGCGCCGGCCTGGCGCTGACCTGGACGCAGCGGCGGCGCGACGCGGGGCAGCGGATGCCCGACGCCCTGCAGCTCTTCTCGCCCTGGCTCGACGCCACCATGACGAACCCTGGCATCGCGGCCCTCGAGCCCGACCCGATGCTCGACCGCGCGCGCCTGCTCGCCTCGGCGCGCTCCTGGGCCCGACACCGCGCGCTCGACGACCCGCTCATCAGCCCCGGCCTCGGCGACCTCGACGGCCTGCCGCCGACCGTGGTGCACCAGGGCGGCCAGGACCTGCTCGCGCCCGACGCACGGCGTGCAGGGCGCTCGCTGGAGGTGCGCCTCTACCCCGACGGCTTCCACGACTTCATGGCGGCCTGGTGGACGGAGGAGGCGCGCGCCGTCTACGCCGAGGTCGCGCGCGCCGCGCGGGGGTAGCCTCGCCTCATGCCCAGGACCAAGATGTGCCCCGAGTGCTACGGCGTGATGGTCGAGCAGAAGCCCGACATGCTGCAGATGGTGGGCGACATGATCTGCCGCGACTGCAACTACTGGGAGAAGGGCGTCTGAGGCCCGGGTGGAGGGGATGACGGGAATCGAACCCGCATCATCAGTTTGGAAGACTGAGGCTTTACCACTAAGCTACATCCCCGCGTTGATCAGGGGTTTTCCCGCCGTGAGGCGATCCGGTCGCTGATCGGTGACGCGTGCTTGCGAGGCCGAACGGCCCTGCGGAGCGGTTCGAGGCTAGCAGACCGTCGCCGCCGCGCCCGGCACGCGGAAGGGCCCGCCCTCTGAAGGACGGGCCCCACTGTCAGCGCCCGATCACGGCGACGGCATGCCGCCGTTCACGTTGAGCGTCTCGCCGACGACGTAGCTCGACTCCTGCGAGGCGAGGAACACGTACGCCGGTGCGAGCTCGGCGGGCTGGCCGGCACGGCCGAGCGGCGTGTCGGATCCGAAGGTCTGCACCTTCTCGATCGGCTGGCCCTTCGAGGGCTGCAGCGGCGTCCACACCGGTCCGGGCGCCACCACGTTCACACGGATGCCGCGGGGCGCCAGCTGCTGGGCCAGCGCCTTTGAGATCGTATTGATGGAGGCCTTCGTCGTGGCGTAGTCCACGAGCGTCTCCGAGGGGGAGTAGGCCTGGATCGACGAGGTGTTGATGATCGACGAGCCCTCGGGCAGGTGCGGCAGCGCCGCCTTCGTGATCCAGAACAGCGCGTAGACGTTGGTCTTGAACGTCTGGTCGAACTGCTCGTCGGTCAGGTCCTCGAGCTTGTCGATCGACACCTGCTTACCGGCGTTGTTCACGAGGATGTCGAGGCCGCCGAGGCCGTCGACGGCGGCGTCCACCAGGGCGCGGGCCGCCGTCGGCGAGCTGATGTCGCCCGGCAGTGCGACGGCCGTGCGACCGGCCTCCTCGATGAGGGCCACGATGCGCTGCGCGTCCGGCTCCTCCTCGGGGAGGTAGCTGATGGCCACGTCGGCGCCCTCGCGCGCGAAGGCGATCGCGGTGGCGCCGCCGATGCCCGAGTCGCCGCCGGTGATCAGCGCGCGGCGGCCTGTGAGGCGGCCGGTGCCGCGGTAGGTGTCCTGGCCGAGGTCGGCGCGGGGCGTCAGCTCGGTCTCGAGACCGGGCTCGGCGAGCTCCGGCTGCTCGGTGTCGATCGGGGCGTACTGGGTGACGGGGTTCTGGAACGTGTACTGGTCGGTCATGGAGGTCCTCTCCGTCGGTGGTCCAGGGGCGACGCCGGGGCGCCGCCGAGAGCAAGACCATCAGCGGATGCGCCCCGCCCGACGACCGCGCACCTCGCGTGCGGGCGGCGCCCAGTCGGCACGGAGCGGGGCCTCCGGATTCCGCGCTGAGCGGATGCACCGAGCCCACGCATCCGCTCACCCGCCGGCATGTAGACTTCCCGAGGCCGATTTCCGGACGTCCCGCACATCCCTCAGATCTGTCGGTTCCTCTTCGATCGGGGCGTAGCTCAGCTTGGCTAGAGCGCCCGCTTTGGGAGCGGGAGGTCGCAGGTTCGAATCCTGTCGCCCCGACCACCGATGGATGCGGCCCCGCAGACCGAACAGCAATCAGGAGATACCGCACCGTGAAGACCACGCTCGAGCAGCTCAGCCCGACCCGCGTCAAGCTCGCGATCGTCGTGACCCCCGAGGAGCTCAAGCCCTCGATCGACCACGCGTACAAGCACATCGCCGAGTCGGTGAACATCCCCGGCTTCCGCAAGGGCAAGGTGCCCGCACCGCTGATCGACCAGCGAGTCGGTCGCGGCGAGGTGCTCAACCACGCCGTCAGCGAGGGCCTCGACGGCTTCTACCGCGAGGCGGTCAAGGAGACCAAGGTGCGCCCGCTCGGCCGCCCCCAGGCCGACATCACCGAGTGGCCCAGCGAGAAGGACTTCACCGGCGACCTGCTCGTCTCGGTCGAGGTCGACGTGCGCCCCGACTTCGAGCTGCCCGCCTACGACAGCCTCACGCTGACCGTCGACGCCGCCGAGGTCTCGGACGAGGACGTCGCCGAGGAGCTCGAGAAGCTGCGCGGCCGCTTCGGCACGCTCGTCACCGCCGACCGCCCGGCCGAGAAGGGCGACTTCGCCCAGATCGACCTGGTCGCGAAGATCGACGGCAACGAGGTCGACACCGCCAACGGCATCTCCTACGAGATCGGCTCGGGCGACCTGCTCGAGGGCATCGACGACGCGCTCGAGACCCTCACCGCCGGTGAGACCACCACCTTCGACTCGAAGCTGCTGGGCGGCGACAACGCCGGCCAGACCGCCGAGATCACCGTCACCGTCAACGCCGTCAAGGTGCGCGAGCTGCCCGAGGCCGACGACGACTTCGCGCAGATCGCGAGCGAGTTCGACACCATCGCCGAGCTGACCGACTCGCTCAAGGAGCAGGTGCTCAAGGGCAAGGCGTTCCAGCAGGGCACGCAGGCCCGCGACCAGATCGTCGACAAGCTGCTCGAGGGCCTCGAGCTGCCCGTGCCGGAGCAGCTGGTCGAGGACGAGGTGCACCGCCACCTCGAGGGCGAGAACCGCCTCGAGGACGACGAGCACCGCGCTGAGGTCAAGGAGGCCAGCGAGAAGACCTTCCGCCAGCAGATCGTGCTCGACGCGATCGTGGAGAAGGAGGAGATCCAGGTCGGCCAGCAGGAGCTGACCACCTACCTCGTGCAGGGTGCCTCGCAGTACGGCATGGAGCCGGGCGAGTTCATCAAGATCCTCAGCGAGAACAACCAGATCCCGCAGATGGTCTCCGAGGTCGCGCGCAGCAAGGCCCTCGCGGTCGTGCTCGGCAAGGCCAAGGTCGTCGACACCGAGGGCAAGGACGTCGACGTCAGCGACTTCGCCGTCACCGCGACCGACCCTGTCGACCCGATCGAGTTCGAGTCCGAGGACGAGCACGCCGGTCACAGCCACTGAGCTGAGAACCGCTGAACGAGGGCCCGGTGCGCATGCATCGGGCCTTCGTCGTCCCGCGAGGGCAGCGGATGCGCGCAGCGGATCCGTCACGCGGGGGTCACCGACCGCCTCCGCCCCCTAGCGTGGAGTGATGAGCGCTGATCACCTCGACCACACGACCCTCGGCGAACTGACGAGCAGTGTGCACGCCGGCAACACGATCGACGCGGGCAGCGGTGCGATCCGCACCCCGCTCGTGCTCGCGAACTCCTACGCCCTGCCCGACGACCCGAGCACGCTCAACTGGTCGGGCACGGACGTGCCGCTCTACACCCGCAACTCCGGCGTCAACCAGCTCGCCCTGCAGCAGAAGCTCGCGGTGCTCGAGCGCGGCGAGGACGCCCTCGCGCTGGCCAGCGGCGTCGCCGCACTGCACGCAGTCTTCTTCGGCACGCTCGACAGCGGCGACCACGCCGTGATCGCCGATCACACCTACGAGGCCACGCACCGCCTGTTCACCGAGCTGCTGCCGCGCAAGTACGGCATCGAGGCGACCTTCGTCGATACGAGCGACCTCGACGCGGTGCGCGCCGCCATCCGGCCGAACACCAAGCTGATCCACACCGAGACGATCGCCAACCCCACGACGAGGCTCGCGGACGTCGCCGCGCTGGCCGCGATCGCGCACGAGGCCGGTGCGCTGCTCAGCGTCGACTCCACCTTCACGCCACCGCCGATCGCCCGCCCGCTCGAGCTCGGCGCCGACCTCGTCGTGCACTCGCTCACCAAGTACATCAACGGCCACGGCGACGCGATGGGCGGCGCCGTCATCGGCAGCCGCGCCCTCATCCAGCCCCTGAAAGCGGATGCGATGGTCGACGTCGGCGGCGTCATCAGCCCGTTCAACGCCTGGCTGATCCAGCGCGGCTCGGTCACGCTGCCGCTGCGGCTGCGCCAGCACCTGGCGACCGCTCGCGTGGTCGCCGAGTTCCTGGAGCAGCACCCGCGGGTCGCCTGGGTCGCCTACCCCGGCCTCGCCTCGCACGCGCAGCACGAGCTCGCCGAGCGGCTCTACCCCGGCGGCCCCGGGGCGATGCTCGCCTTCGCCGTGGAGGGCGGCAAGGACGAGCAGAACGCCTTCGTGGCCCGGCTGCGCATCATCGTCTCGGCGGTCTCGCTCGGTCACGACGAGACCCTCATCGCGCACACGAGCGCCGGCTCCGGTCCGCGCGCCGAGCAGTGGCCAGAACGCTTCGCCGCCGGGCACCTGCGGCTCTCGGTGGGCCTCGAGGACGCCGACGACCTGGTCGCCGATCTGCGGCAGGCGCTCGACGCCTACTGAGCCAGCAGCTCGGCGGCGCCGTGGGCGATGATCGCGACGGAGCCGACCGACGCGACCGCGAGCAGCCCGATCCGGGCGACCCGCGCCGGCAGCCTCGCGGCCAGGAGCTCGCCGAGCAGCAGCCCGACCGCGAGCGCCGGGATCAGCAGCAGCGACTCGAGCCGCAGCAGGCCGTCGAAGGAGGCGCCCGCGACCAGCTTCGCCACGATCGCCGATCCGGCGATGCTCACGAAGAACGGCTGCAGGGTCGCGGCGAAGCGGCGCTGCTCCCAGCCGGAGACCACGCCGTAGACGACCATGGCGGGTCCGCCCACCCCGGCCGCGGAGCTCATGAGACCCGAGAGGAAGCCGGCCGCTCCGGCGGCGGGGAGGCCGCCGTCGCCATCCGCTCGACGCAGCCGCGCGACGAGCACGCTCGCGAGCAGGCCGAGCAGGGCCAGCGAGCCGACCAGCACTTCGAGCAGGGGCCGCGAGGCGGCCACGGTCAGCAGCGCGCCGCCGATCACGCCGAGCAGCGCCGTCGGCAGCAGCCGCGCGTAGCGGCGCCAGTCGATGAGCGCGCGCAGCCGGTAGGTCAGCAGCGAGCTCGTGAGCACCGCGCAGGCGTTGACGACCAGCACGCCCTCCTCGGGGCCCAGCAGCAGGGCGATGACGGGGGAGACGACGAGCGCGAAGCCGAGGCCGGTCACGCGCTGGAGCACCGCGCCGAGCACGACGACGACGAGGAGGGGGAGCATCGCCTCCACGGTATCCGCACGCCCGAACACCGAGCGCCTCCGTCGGTCCGGCCCGCCTGCTCCGCCCGCGGCGAACAGCGGCCATGCGCCCCCGACCCCGCCACTACATTCGGAGAGCACCCACAATCGAACGGAGCGCAACGATGGCCGAACCGTCCATGGCCCCCAACGTCTTTGACCGACTGCTCAAGGACCGCATCATCTGGCTGGGCTCCGAGGTCCGCGACGACAACGCGAACGAGATCTCGGCGAAGCTCCTCCTGCTCGCAGCGGAGGACGCCGAGAAGGACATCTACCTCTACATCAACTCGCCCGGCGGCTCGATCACCGCGGGCATGGCGATCTACGACACGATGCAGTTCGTGCCGAACGACATCGTCACCGTCGGCATCGGCATGGCCGCCTCGATGGGCCAGCTGCTGCTCACCGCCGGCACCAAGGGCAAGCGCTACATCACGCCCAACGCCCGCGTGCTGCTCCACCAGCCGCACGGCGGCTTCGGCGGCACCAGCTCCGACATCCAGACCCAGGCGCAGCTCATCCTCTCGATGAAGAAGCGCCTCGCCGAGATCACCGCCGAGGCCACGGGCAAGACGCCCGAGCAGGTCAACGCCGACGGCGACCGCGACCGCTGGTTCACCGCCGACGAGGCGCTCGAGTACGGCTTCGTGGACCACATCCGCGAGTCCGCCACCGACGTCACCGGCGGCGGCGGCACCCAGCAGTCCTGATCACGGCCGATCCGACGGAAAGAAGACAGAACGTGAACATCCCCGAGATCGGCGGCCGCGCCTTCCAGAACGGCGCCCCCGAGTCCCGCTACATCCTGCCCACCTTCGAGGAGCGCACGGCCTACGGCTACAAGCGCCAGGACCCGTACGCCAAGCTCTTCGAGGACCGCATCATCTTCCTCGGCGTGCAGGTCGACGACGCCTCGGCGGACGACGTCATGGCCCAGCTGCTCGTGCTCGAGAGCCAGGACCCCGAGCGCGACATCGTCATGTACATCAACTCGCCCGGCGGCTCCTTCACGGCCATGACGGCGATCTACGACACGATGCAGTACATCCGTCCGCAGATCCAGACGGTCGTGCTCGGCCAGGCCGCCTCGGCCGCCGCCGTGCTGCTGGCCGCCGGTACGCCGGGCAAGCGCCTCGCCCTGCCGAACGCGCGCGTGCTCATCCACCAGCCCGCCGTCGGCGAGGCCGGTCGCGGCCAGGCCTCGGACATCGAGATCCAGGCCGCCGAGGTCGCCCGTCTGCGCGAGTGGCTCGAGGAGACGCTCTCGAAGCACTCGCACAAGACCGCCGCAGAGGTGAACCGCGACATCGAGCGCGACAAGATCCTCGGCGCCCAGCAGGCGCTCGAGTACGGCCTCATCGACCAGGTGCTCACCTCGCGCAAGGGCGTGCAGCCCGCCGTGATCAAGTCCTCCTGATCGCAGCTCCACGACGAAGGGCCCCCGCCTCCCCCCGGGCCCGTGGGGGGGCCCGCGGTGACAAGGCGCGGGTGGGCGCCCCCCCGCGCGGC
>JASCOA010000095.1 GCA_029959365.1 Microbacteriaceae bacterium PS02343
CGGCGGGCAGGCGCAGCAGGGGGCGGGCGCGAGCGGCGGCCGGCGCGGCGCCGGCCAGCGCGCGGCCGGCGACGACCGTGAAACCGGCGGAGACGCCCGCGATGGTCGCGGTGAGCAGGAAGCTGCGGCGGGTGGGCCCGGTGCCGGCATCGCGGGCCGTCTCGAGACGGCCGATGAGCAGGCGCAGCAACAGCGCGCCGACCGCGGTGCCGATCGCGACCGGTCCGAACCAGCCCGCATCGGCGCCGGCGCGGCTGATCACGGCGACGGCGACGCCGAGGGCGACCACGACCATGAGGATGACGCCGGCCCAGCGGCGGCGCAGCTCGAGCAGGCCCGCGCCGGCCGATCCGACGGCGAGCAGCACGAGCAGGATGCCGATGAGCACCGGCTTGTCGCCGGTGCCGAAGGCAGCGATCATCGCGTCCTTGACCGCCGGCGGGGCGATGTCGATGAGCCAGGCGCCGACGGCGGTGATCGGGGCCGACTCGGGGGCCGTGGCGAGGGCGGCGAGGTCGCTGACGCCCAGCACGGCGGCGCCGGCGATGACGCCGGAGAGGGCCGCCCAGCCTCGTGATCGCATCCGCTCTCCATCTCAGTCAGTCGGAACTGTACGCCCGGTGATTCGGAGCGGGGCCCGGAGTAGCGTGGTCGGCATGACGGAGCAGCGACGGCCCACACAGATCGACGCGATCGCGGAGGGGTGGGTCGACACGGTCTCCCGTCTCGACCCGATGCTCGCGGTGTACATCGGCCGCGAGAGCACCGGCCTGCCCGACCTCAGCCCGGAGGGGCACGACGAGCTCGTGCGCGAGGCGGCCCGGGTGCGCGCCGCCCTCGCCGCCGCCGAGCCGGTCGACCAGGTCGACCGCGTGACGGCCGCGGACCTCGGCGGCGAGCTCGACCTGGTGGCTGACTCCGACGCGGCGCGGCTGCACCTGCGCGACCTGAACGTGATCGCCTCGCCGGCGCAGGACATCCGCCAGGTCATCGACCTCATGCCGCAGGACTCCGCCGAGGACTGGGACGCGGTGGCCGGGCGGCTTCGGGCGATGCCCGCCGCGATCGCCGGCTACACCGAGACGCTGCGCCAGGGCATGCGCGAGGGCGTGGTGCCCGCGCGGCGCCAGGTCGAGGCGGTCGCCGAGCTGGTCGACGGCTACGCGGGCAGGTTCTTCGCCAGGCTGCCGGGCGGCGCGCCCGACGCGCTGCAGGGCGACGTCGCGCGGGCCTCCGAGGGCAGCGCCGCGGCGTACCGCTCGCTCGCGTCGTTCCTGCGCACCGAGCTGCTGCAGTCGGCGACGGAGACGGATGCGGTGGGCCGCGAGGCCTATGCGCTGCACTCCCGCCGTTTCCTCGGCGCCGACATCGACCTCGACGAGGCCTACGAGTGGGGCGCCGAGGAGCTCGCCCGCATGGTCGACGAGCAGGAGCGCACCGCCCGCGAGATCGTGCCCGGCGGCAGCGTCGCCGACGCGATCGCGGCGCTCGACGCCGACCCGGCCCGCAAGCTCGACGGCGTCGACGCCCTGCAGCGCTGGATGCAGGAGACCAGCGACCGCGCGGTCGCCGAGCTCGGCGCATCCCACTTCGACATCCCCGAGCCGGTGCGCACCCTCGAGTGCCTGATCGCCCCGACCCAGGACGGCGGCATCTACTACACCGGGCCCACCGACGACTTCTCGCGGCCGGGCCGCATGTGGTGGTCGGTGCCGCCGGGCGACACCGAGTTCACGACCTGGCGCGAGCTGACCACGGTGTACCACGAGGGCGTGCCGGGGCATCACCTGCAGATCGCCACGGCCGTCTACCAGCGCGACACCCTCAACAGCTGGCGCCGTCTGCTGGCCGGCACCTCCGGCCACGCCGAGGGCTGGGCGCTCTACGCCGAGAGGCTCATGGAGGAGCTCGGCTACCTCGACGACCCGGGCGACCGGCTCGGCATGCTCGACGCCCAGCGGATGCGCGCCGCCCGCGTCGTGCTCGACCTCGGCGTGCACCTCGGCAAGCGCAACCCCGACGGCGGGGCGTGGACCTTCGAGTACGCGCTGGGCTTCTTCCGCTCGCACGTGAACATCTCCGAGGCGCAGAGCCGCTTCGAGGTGCAGCGCTACTTCGGCTGGCCCGGTCAGGCGCCGAGCTACAAGATCGGCCAGCGCCTCTGGGAGCAGCTGCGCGACGAGGTGCGCACCCGCGAGGGCGGCGCCTTCGACGCCAAGGACTACCACCGCCGCGTGCTCGAGCTCGGCGGCCTGCGGCTCGACACCGTGCGCGGGGCGCTGCTGGGCTTCGACGCGTGACCCCAGGACAGGAGACGCTGTGAACGACTTCAACGACCGCGTGATCGCGGAGTTCCGCGCCAACCACGGCCGCGTCGTCGGGCCCTTCGCGGGCGCACCGATGCTGCTGCTGCACACGACCGGGGCCCGCTCGGGCGCCGAGCGCGTCTCGCCGATGATGTACCGCGAGGACGGCGAGCGGATGCTGGTCTTCGCCTCGTACGCCGGTGCGGACGAGCACCCGGCCTGGTTCCACAACCTGGTGGCGCAGCCGCTCGTCAGTGCGGAGGTCGGCGACGAGACGCTCGAGCTGCTCGCGACCCCGCTGGAGGGCGAGGAGCGCGACCGGCACTACGCGGCGCAGGCCGCCGAGTACTCCGGCTTCGCCCGGTACCAGGAGCAGACGAGCCGGGTGATCCCGGTCGTGGCGCTGACCCGGCGCTGAGCGGAACGCCGAAGGGCCCCGACCGAGGTCGGGGCCCTTCGGCGTTCCGCGGGTCAGTCGACCGCGAGGTCGTTCTCGAGGTGCTCGATCGTGATGGTCGGGATGGAGGCCGTGATGACCGAGCCGTCCTGACGCAGGCTGCCCTCGATGTCGCTCGTCGTGGGTGCGCCCTCGAGGTGCGGCCCCTGGCCGCGCAGCGGCACCGAGACCGGCCGCGACGGGTCGAGGTCGATCTGATCGCCGCGCACGTGCACCGAGACGCCGGCGCCCTCCTCGATCTCGAAGCTGATCGCATCCGCTCGCAGCTCGACGCGCACGCGGCTGCCCCGCAGCGTGAGCTTGAAGCTCAGCGCGCCCCAGCTCTCGGGCAGGCGCGGATCGAAGGTGATGCGGCCGCCGTGGTCGCGCATGCCGGCGAAGCCCATCGTCAGCGAGGTCCAGATGCCGCCGGTGGAGGCGATGTGGATGCCGTCGGAGGTGTTGCGGTGCAGGTTGGCGATGTCGACGAAGAGCGCCTGGGTGAAGTACTGCTCAGCGAGCTCGCCGTAGCCGACCTCGGCCGCGATGACGGACTGCGAGACGGCCGACAGCGAGGAGTCGCCCGTGGTGAGGGCGTCGTAGTACTCGAAGTCCTTGCGCTTCTGCTCCGGCGTGAACTCCTGGCCCTGCAGCAGCAGCGCGAGCACGACGTCGGCCTGCTTGAGCACCTGGAAGCGGTAAATGACCAGCGGGTGGTAGTGCAGCAGCAGCGGGCGCTTCGACGCGGGGGTGTTCTCGAGGTCCCACAGCTCCTTCTCGAGGAACTGGGCGTCCTGCGGGTGGATGCCGAGGCCCTCGTCGAAGGGGAGGAACATCGACTCGGCGGCCTGCAGCCATTCGAGGATCTCCTCCTCCTGCAGGTCGAGCCGCTCCTGCATGCGGGAGAAGTCCTCCGGATGCGTGATGCGCAGCCGCTCGACGGCCTGCACCGCCGAGCGCAGGTTGGCCTTGGCCATCACGTTCGTGAAGAGGTTGTCGTTGACGACGGTCGTGTACTCGTCCGGCCCGGTGACGCCGTGGATGTGGAAGTGCGAGTCGCCGTTGGAGCGCCAGAACCCGAGGTCGGCCCACATGCGCGCCGTCTCGACGAGCACGTCGACGCCGCCCTGCACGAGGAAGTCCTCGTCGCCGGTGGCGCGCACGTACTGGTTGATCGCATAGGCGATGTCGGCGTCGATGTGGTACTGCGCGGTACCGGCGGCGTAGTACGCGCTCGACTCGAGGCCGTTGATGGTGCGCCACGGGAACAGCGCGCCGTGCTGGTTGAGCTCGGCCGCCCGCTGCCGGGCCGCGTCGAGCATCGCCTGCCGGAAACGCAGCGCGTTCCGGGCCACCTGCGGCGCCGTGTACGTGAGGAACGGCAGCACGTAGATCTCGGTGTCCCAGAAGTAGTGCCCGCCGTAGCCTGAGCCCGAGACGCCCTTGGCCGCGATGCCGCCGCCGTCGGTGCGCGCGGTGGCCTGGGCGATCTGGAAGAGGTTCCAGCGGATCGCCTGCTGCAGCACCGGCTGCCCCTCGAGCACCACGTCGGAGCGCTTCCAGAAGTCCTCGAGCCAGTCGAGCTGGCGGGCGAGGATCTCGCCGAGCGGGGTGTCGCGGGCGCGGTCGAGGGTGCGGTCCACGCGGTCGGCGAGCTCGCGCGTGGGCACGCTGCGGCTCGTGTGGTAGCTGATGGTCTTGACCAGGCGGAACGGCTGGCCGGGCTTCGCGTGCACGCGATAGGCGTGCTCGGCGTAGTCGTCCTCGAGGCGGTTCGTCTCGTCGTAATCGTTCTCGGTCTCGATGCGGTGCTGGGCGCCGACCGCGATCGTCATCTTCGAGTTGTTGGTGCGGTAGGCCAGCAGCGAGCGGGAGCCGTCGATCCGCTTGATGCGCGGCAGCAGCACCCGGTCGGTGAAGGCCTCGGCCTTGCGCGGGTCGAAGCTGGCCCCGCTCTCCGAGGCGCCCTTCTGGAACTCGTCGCCGCCGTCCTGCCGATTGAGGATCTGACTCGAGATCAGCAGGTGCGCATCCGCATCCAGCATCGTCACCTCGTAGTCGATGACGGCGAGGTGCCGGTCGGTGAAGGAGACGAGACGACGCGAGCGGATGAGCACGCGCTTGCCGGAGGGGGTGCGCCACTCGATCTCGCGGTAGAGCACGCCGTCGCGGAAGTCGAGGCGCCGGGTGCCGCGCAGCACGTCGGCCTCGCTGAGCACGAAGGGCTCGTCGTCGACGTAGAGGCGGATGATCTTGGCGTCCGGCACGTTGACGATCGTCTGGCCGACCTGCGCGAACCCGAAGGCGTCCTCCGCGTGACGGATCTGCCACGTCTCGTGGAAGCCGTTCACGAAGGTGCCGTACATGTACCCGTCGCGGCCCTCCTCGAGGTTGCCGCGCAGGCCGAGGTAGCCGTTGCCGACCGAGAAGAGGGTCTCGACGAGCCCCTGCTGCTCGGCGTCGAAGTGCGCCTCGATGAGGGCCCACTCGTCGAGCGGGAACTGGTGGCGGTCGAGCGGGTCTGCCTGCAGGTGCTTCATGCGCGGTCCTCTGGGTCGGATGCGGGCAGCGCGTCGATGAGCTGGTCGAGGTCGGGCACGACGACGTCGGCCCCCGCGGCGGCGAGCGCGTCGGCGTCGGCGCCGCGGTCGATGCCGATGACGAGCCCGAAGCCGCCGTCGCGGCCGGCGCGGACGCCGGAGTGCGCGTCCTCGAGCACGACCGCGTGCTCGGGGGCGACGCCGAGCTGGGCGGCGGCGTCGAGGAAGGTGTCGGGGGCGGGCTTGCCGGGGATGCCCCGCTCGGCGGCGACCAGTCCGTCGACGATCACGGGGAAGCGGTCCCGCAGGCCGGCGGCCTCGAGCACGGGCACCGCGTTGCGCGAGCTCGAGACGACGGCCACGGCGAGGCCGGCGGCCTCGGCGCGCTCGAGGAACGCGACAGAGCCGGGGAACGGCTCCACACCGTGCTCGGCGAGCTCGGCGTTGAACGCCTCGTTCTTGCGGTTGCCGAGGCCGCAGACGGTGTCGGCGGTGACGGGATCGCCCGGCTCGCCGTCCGGCAGGCTGAGGCCGCGGCTGGCGAGCAGGTCGCGCACGCCGTCGTAGCGGGGCTTGCCGTCCACGTGCAGGAAGTAGTCCGCATCGGTGTACGGCTCGACGGCCGGGAACTCGGAGAGCACGGCCGTGAAGAGGCGCGACCAGGCGCGCATGTGTACCTCGGCGGTCGGCGTGATCACGCCGTCGAGGTCGAAGAGGAGGGCGCGCGCATCGCCGAGGGGCAGGGCGGCGCGCGGAGTGGGAACGGTCACGGTGCAGCTCTCGATCCGGTAGCGGCGTGGGGTTCGGGCACGGCGCGCGGAAGCGCCTGCCGACATCCTAGGACCCGGGCGGGAACGGCTCGGAACCGGCGGCCGGACGCGAGCCGACCTCAGGTCAGAGGCGGCCGCCGGCCCAGTCGGCGAGCACGGCGTTGGTGCGGGGGCCGAGCTCCTCGACCTCGTCCATCCGCTGCTGCGCGCCGTCCCAGTCACCGGCGCGGATCGACTGCTCGATCGACTGGCTCAGCTCGTAGAGGGGCATGGCGCCGAGCATCTCGGCCGTGGTCTTGAGGCTCAGCGCGGCCTCGATGGCCCGCTGGCGGTCCCGGCCGGCCATCGTGGCGCGGATCGCGTCCCGACGGGCCGGCCAGAGCGTGATGAAGCGCTGCACGAACTTGGCGGTCTGCGAGCCCGTGACGTCGATCTCGCGGGAGAGCTTCTCGAGCACGGAGGTGTCGACGAGCCCGTCGGTGCCCATGGGGAGGTACGCGATCATGCGAATGCCTCCTTGTTGCGGGATCGACGATGAGAAGCTCGCCGCGCCCCTACCGGCTGTGCGCAGGTTCGGGTTCCCGCTTCGGCGCGCTCAGATGGCGCCGCGGCAGGGGCGGGCGACGGAACGGCGAGCAGCCGCGGCGATGCCGCGCGGGGGGTGCTGCTCACGAGTGCTCCGACTTCTTCGTTCGCCTCCGGGGAGGAGGGCTCCTGTGCTCGACTGCGTCGGTCCGTCGGGTAGGCCACGAGGGGGTGAGGCCATCGGATCGACTCGGTCGAGCGAGGTTCGAAGGGTTCGGGTTCCTTCTTGGCTCCATGGTGCCGCGCCAGCCTCAAGGGGTCGTCCCCCGGTTCCTCAAGAAACACGCAAGATCTGCGCAGGCCGGGCCGGGGTTCCGCGGCCCGCGCGCTCCATCCGTCCCCCGTTCAGGGGAGCGGGATCACTCGCCGAGCGGGATGGTGACCGAGACGGTCGTGCCCTTGCCGAGCTCGCTCTCGAGCGCGATGTCGCCGCCGTGCGCCTGCACGACCGAGCGCACGATCGACAGGCCCAGGCCGAGGCCCTTCGAACCCGACTCGCGGGCGGAGCTGGCGCGGAAGAAGCGGGTGAAGAGCTGACCCTGCTCATCGGCGGCGATGCCGATGCCGGTGTCGGTCACCGTGATCACCGCGCGATCGTCCTGACGGCGCAGGCCGACGCTGACCATGCCGCCCTCGGGCGTGTACTTGATGGCGTTCGACAGCAGGTTGTCGAGCACCTGATCGATGCGGGCGGCGTCGATCGTGGCCGAGAGGCTCTCGGGGATCGACGACAGCAGGGTGATGTTCTTGCCGCGGGCGCGGGGCTGGATGGAGCGCAGGGCGCCGTCCGCGATCTCCGCGAGGTCGCACGGGATGGGCTGCAGCACGAGGTCGCGACCGGCGGACTGCAGCAGGTCGTCGACGGTGAGCTGCAGACGGCCGACGTTGCGGTCGATCACATCGAGCTGGGGCTGCATCTCGAGCGGCGCCTCGTCGCGCAGCAGGTCGACGTAGCCGCGAATGGAGGTGAGCGGGGTGCGCAGCTCGTGCGAGACCGTGGCGACGAACTCGTCGCGCTCCGAGAGCGAGTCGCGCAGCCGCGTCGTGAGCGACTCGAGGCCCTCGCGCTGCCGCACGATCCTGCCCGCCAGGAAGTTGACGACGACGCCCTTGATGGCGACGATCGTCGGCACGAGCAGCACCCGGGCCAGGTTCTGCGGGGTGTTGATCTCCTCCTCGCCGAGCCACGAGGGCAGGAGCATGACGGAGGCGGCGCAGGCGGTGCTGATCGCGACGCCGACGAGGTGGAACTCGCTGGCGAACCAGAACGCGGGGAAGAAGAGGAGCAGCCCGATCGTGCCGATGGTCGAGCCGGCGCCCTCGCGGAGCAGGGCGATCGCCACGACGTCGAGCAGCGGCAGCAGGATGATCGCGACGGGCGGCAACGACTCCCACGGCACGTAGCGCACGGCGATCGTGACGCCGACCGTCACCGCCGTCGCGGTGACGACCCAGGGGTCGACGAGCAGTTGCGGGGCGATGCCGGCCGAGACGACGAGCACGGCCGCGAAGGCGATCGCGAAGGGCAGGTGCTGCACCCAGGGTGAGCTGAACTCCCGACGCGCCTGGAGGAACGCCGAGGACGGCTTCAAGCGGCGGAATGCCGCGGGCCTGGCGGGCCTGCTCATGGGCGGGATCTCTCGGGAGACGACGGGGCGCCGCGTCCGGCGCGCGTTCACTGTAATGCCTTCCGAGACGGGTGCCGGCCGCCGCTCCGCGCCCCGGAAAGGGGGCGCGTCAAGCGCTGTACCCCGAAGCGGCGTTGTCCGCACTTTGGAGGACTGAAAGCTGTACCCCATCGGGGGTGAGCGATCCTCATGAAGAGGTAGGTGTTTTCCCTCGGTCACCGAGGAGGTCGATCGCGCCGGGTAGCCGCTCGGGCGGGTCGACGCGAGCGACGGTCGTCCCTCGCGCCCACCGCGTGCGGTCAGCCGCGGTCGGCGGCTGGGCGGTCAGCCGCGATCGGCTGCCTTGCGCATCCGCTCGCGCTCCTCGGCCTCGATGCGGGCCATCGCCTCGCCCTCGGCCTTCGTCTGCGCGGAGCGCTCCGAGCGGTCGGAGCGGATGAGGGCGCGCATGATGAACCAGAAGAGGAGCCCGACGAGGATGGTGGGCGTCACGGAGAAGACGGCGTTCCCCCAGAAGTCTTGCGGCACGAGGGACAGGATACGCCCGGCCGCCTGGGAGCCCGGCCGTCGCCGGAGGTCATCGGCGCGAACGGCGCTGCGAGACTGGGCGGATGAGCGCATCGCCGATCGTCGACCTGCTGCAGGAGCACATCGCGGAGGGACGGCTGCCCGGCGCCGTGCTCGGCATCGCGGACTCCGGCGGCGTGCGGGAGCTGATCGCCCTCGGCGCCGACGAGGGCCGCCCCTTCGCGACCGACGACCGCTTCGCGCTCTACTCGATCAGCAAAGCCATGACGGCGCTGGCCGTGCTGCGCGCGGTCGAGCGGGGACAGGTGTCGCTGCTGGACGAGCTGGGGCCGGCGCTCGGCGCCGACGCGCACCGCGGCGTGACGCTCGAGCACCTGCTGAGCCACCGCTCCGGCATCCTCGAGGGGCACGGCGACTGGTACCGCGACGGGGTGGAGCGCCTGCGCCGCGGCGAGACCCTGGTGCCGCCCGGCACCGCCGTGCAGTACTCGACGCTGGCCTTCGCGGGCGCCGCCGCGATCCTCGAGCACGCGACCGGGCGAGACCTCGAGCAGCACCTCGCCGAGCTCGGCCGATCCGTGGGCGCGCCGGGGCCGAGCTTCGACGCGGGCGGCGCACGGGCGGTGCGCGGCGGCGAGGCCGTCGACCTCGATCACGAGCGGATGCTGCCCTTCCGCCATCCCGGCGCCGGGCTCTTCGCCTCGGCCGAGACGCTGCTGGGCCTCGCCAGCGGCCTGCTTCGCGCGGCCCGCGGCGAGCGCGCCGGCGTACTGCGGCCCGAGACGCTCGCCGCCGCGCGCCGGCCGCTCGGCCTCGGCCTGCCGGTGCTCAGCAGCGACCCCGATCGCGGGCAGCGCTGGGGCCTCGGCTTCGCCCTGCTCGACGACGTGCGCGGCCTGCTGGATCGGGACGGCTTCGGGCACGCCGGCTGGTCGGGCACGCAGTGGTGGCTGCACCCCTCGCGCGACCGCGCCTGGGTGCTGCTGACGAACGTGCTCGAGGCCGAGCAGTTCGGCGTCGACTGGCTGCGGGTGCGCAACGCGGCGGCCGCCTCGGTCTGAGTTCTCTCGCGCGCCGCCGCCCCTGCGGCGCGCCACCGGGCGCGACCGAGCGCGGTCGCACGCGCCCGGCCGGTCCTCTCGCGCGCCGCCGCCCCTGCGGTGCACCGCCGGGCGCGACCGAGCGGATGGGGCGGGGCCCGCATCCGCTCGTCCGCCGGGTCAGTGCGCCTTGGTGCCGCGCAGCAGGGTGAGGGTGAGCACCACGGCGACGGCCATGAGGCCGGCGCCGATCCAGCTCGTGGCGACGACGCCGGCGTCGAAGGCGTGGCCCGCGCTCGCCAGCAGCTCGGCGCCGAGGGCGTCGGGCAGGGAGCCGGCCACGTCGACCGCCGCGCCGAGGGTCTCGCCGGCCGCCGCCGCATCCGCTGCGGGCACGCCGTCGGGCACGACGAGCTGCTGGCGGTAGACGCCGGTGAGGATGCTGCCGAGCACGGCCGTGCCGATGACGGCGCCGAACTCGTAGGCGGTCTCGCTGACGGCGCTCGCCGCGCCGGCCTTGTCGGCCGGCACGCTCGCGATGATGACGTCGTTCGAGAGGGTCTCGGCGGAGCCGACGCCGACGCTGATGAGCAGGAAGGCGAGCGCGATGGCGATGACGCTGATCTCGCCGCCGATGACGGCCATGATCACGTAGGCGCTGCCGGAGAGCACCAGGCCGCCGGCCATGAGCAGGTTCATCGGCGCATGGCGCACGAGGCGCACGATGCCGAGGCCCGCCAGGATCATGCCGACCGTGCCCGGCACGAGCACGAGGGCGGCCTCGACGGGGCTCATGCCGGCGACCAGCTGGAGGTGCTGCGCCACGAAGAAGAGCAGGCCGACGAGCGAGAGCACGCTGACGAAGTTGACGAGGATCGCGCCCGTGAAGCCGGGGTTGGCGAAGAGCCGCACGTCGAGCATCGGGTTCTCGCGGCGCAGCAGCCGGCGCACGAAGAGCGTGCCCGAGACGACGGCGACGGCGAGGGCGGCGAGGCCGATGAGGTCGGGGCCGTCCGTGGCGGTGTGCTTGATCGCGTAGACGAGCGGGGCCAGCGCGAGGCCGGAGAGCACGATCGAGATCAGGTCGAAGGGCCCGGGGTTCGAGTCGCGGCTCTCGGGCACGAGCAGCGGCGCGCCGATGAGCAGCGGCACGAGGAACGGCACGGCCATGAGGAAGATGGCGCCCCAGCCGAAGTGCTCGAGCAGGATGCCGCCGAGGATCGGGCCGATCGCGGCGCCGGCCGAGAAGCCGGTGGCCCAGATGGCGATCGCGAGACGGCGCTGGGTGCGGTCCTGGAAGAGCGAGCGCAGCAGCGACAGCGTGGCGGGCATGATCATGGCGCCGAAGACGCCCATGAGGATGCGCGCGCCGATGAGCTGCGAGGCGTCGGTCGCGAAGGCGGCCGCGGCGGAGATGAGGGCGAAGCCGGTGGCGCCGATCATGAGCATGCGACGTCGGCCGAAGCGGTCGCCGAGGTTGCCCATGCCCACGAGCAGACCGCTGAGCACGAGCGCGTAGACGTCGACGATCCAGAGCTGCTCGGCCGCGCTGGGTCGCAGCTCGCGGGAGATCGTGGGCAGCGCGAAGCTGAGCACGGTGTTGTCGATGGACACGAGCAGCACGGGCAGCATGAGCACGGCGAGGCCGGCCCATGCCCGGGTGCCCGCACGAGGAGTCGCGAGCGTGGTCATGATCGTTACTGTACCGTCTGGACGGTCTTCCGCGCTACCATGGGGTCATGCCTCCCGCATCGAACCGCGAAGCCATCCTCGACGCCTACGAGCGACTGCTCGTGGAGGACGGTGAGCGCGCGGCCACGGTCGAGGCCGTGGCGCGGGCCGCCGGCGTCTCCAAGGGCGGGCTGCTCTACCACTTCGCCTCCAAGGACGAACTGGCGGATGCGGCGATCGAGCGCCTGCACCGCGTCGCCGCCGAATGCGCCGAACAGGCGGCGCAACGGCCGGAGGGCGCGATCGAGGTGTTCCTGCGCGATGCCGTCAAGACCGGTGACCCGCTCGACGTCTCGCTCGGCGCCGTGCACGCGCTGCACCAGTCCGGCCGCTACCCGCAGGCGAAGCCCGCCCTCGACGCGGTCGTGCACGGCTGGGTCGCCCAGCTCACCGAGGCGCTCGGCGACCCCGCGCTCGCGCGCCTCGTCGCCGTGCTCGGGGACGGGCTCTACTTCGGCGCCGCCGTCCACGGCGGCGCGGGCGGCGTCGCGGCCCCCCCCGCGCGCGCGCCGG
>JASCOA010000096.1 GCA_029959365.1 Microbacteriaceae bacterium PS02343
CCGTGGCGGATGGATGGGATGCGCACATAAATGCGACTCATCATCCTACCCCGCGGGCACTGCGGCGGCACGGCGCGGCCCGGCGCGCCGGAGGCCCGCCCCGCGATGCGGGACGGGCCTCCGGGACGGCTCGGACTACTCCTTGTCGAGGTCCGTGCCGAGCAGCGCGGCGAGCTCGTCGAGCGCAGCGTCGGCGCCCTCGGCGTCGGAGGAGAGCACGACCTCCTCGCCGTGGCCGATGCCCAGCGAGAGCACACCCAGGATGCTGGCGGCGTTGACCGACTTGCCGGCTGCCGAGGTCAGCGTGACGGCGACGCCGGTCTTGGCGGCGGCCTGGCTGAACAGCGAGGCCGGGCGGGCGTGCAGGCCGACGCTCGAGGCGATCGTGACGGTGCGTTCGGGCATGGGGTCTCCTTCGATTCGTTCGGCGGCGATCAGGGTTCGATCGCGACCTTGATGGCTTCGCCGCGGGCGACGAGGTCCAGACCGTCGAGCAGTCGCTCGAGCGGGAGGCGATGGGTCACGAGGTCCGCGACGGGCACGGCACCCGAGGCGATCAGCTCGAGGGCCCGGCGGTTGTGGGCCGGGCTCGATCCGTTGACGCCGAGGATGCGCAGTTCACGGTAGTGCACGAGGTTGGCATCGACGGTGATCGTCGGCGCGTCCTTCGGCAGACCGCCGAACAGGCTGATGCGACCGCCCCGTGCGAGCATTCGCAGCCCCTGCTCCTGGGCGGCGCCGGATGCGGCGGCCGTGATCACGACGTCGGCCCCGCGCCCGCCGGTCGCCTCGAGCACCGCGGCGACCGGGTCGACGCCGTCCAGCGCGATGGCGAGATCCGGTACGACCAGCGCGGACGACACCGCGAGGCGCTCCGCGTTGAGGTCGAGCAGCAGGACGCGGGCGGCGCCGCGCGCGCGGGCGAGCCGCACGTGCAGGCAGCCGATCGGTCCGGCACCGATGACGACGACCACGTCGCCCTCGCCGACGGCGGCGATCTCCTGGCCGTTGAGCACGCAGGCCAGCGGCTCGGCGACCGCCGCCTCGATGAAGGAGACGCCGTCGGGGATGCGGTTGACGCCGTCGACGGCGAGCACCGAGGCGGGCACGGTCATGCGCTCGGCGAAGCCGCCGGGGAACTGGTAGCCCATCGCGCGCTGGTTCGGGCAGACGGTGCCGCGACCGCTCGCGCAGTCGTCGCAGGCGCCGCACGGGATCGCCGCGATGACCTGCACCCGGTCGCCGACCGACCAGCCGGTCACGCGATCGCCGACCTCGACGACCTCGCCCGCGATCTCGTGCCCCATCACCTGGGGCGCGGACATGTTGGGATGGCCGGATCGCCAGATCTTGACGTCGGTGCCGCAGGCGGTGCAGGCGCGCACCTCGATGACGAGCTCGTCACCGCCCGCCCGCGGCTCCTCGGCCTGCTCCAGGCGGATGTCGCCCGGAGCGTGGAATCTGGCGACCCTCATCCGCTCGCTTCAGTCCTCGTCGGTCTCGGTCAGCAGCGCGTAGACCGCCGCCGAGCTCTCGGCCGCGCGCAGGGCCGCGGCCTTCTCGGGGTCCATGAGCACACCGGCCAGCGCCGAGAGCAGCGCGATGTGGCCGTTGCCCTTCGCCGCGATGCCGACGGCGACCGACACGTCGTTGCCGTCCCAATCGACGCCCTCGGGGAAGCGGAGCACCACGAGGGCGTCCTGCTTGACCGAGTCCTTGCCCGCGAGGGTGCCGTGCGGGATCGCCACACCCTCGCCGACGTAGGTCGACACCGACTGCTCGCGCTCCAGCATCGCGTCCACGTAGCTCGCATCGACCGCCCCGGCCTCGACGAGCGCGGCGCCGGCGAGGCGGATCGCGTCGTCGCGGCTGGCCGCGGACTCGGTGAGGCGGATGGACGACTCCGCGAGGAGCTTGGTCAGGTCGGGGGTCTCGTCGCTCATGCTCAGACCTCGACCGAGGTGCCGTCCTGGATGGCCTTGACGACCTTCGCGACCGCGGGGTCGCCCAGGAACAGCTGGAAGGGGACGACCGGCACGTCCGGCACGACCGCGCGGGCGCGATCGGCGAGACCCGACTGGGTCACGACCACGTCGGCGTCCTTGGGGATCTCGGGCACCGAGGAGTGCTCCACGGTCACGCCGTGCTTGGCGAGCTGCTTCTTGAGCGTGCTCGCGAGCATGACGCTCGATCCCATGCCCGCGTCGCAGGCGACGATGAGCTTCTTGACGTTCGATCCGTCGATGGTGGCCATGTCGGTCGTCTCCTTCGTAGGGGGTGGATCAGGCGTCGGCCTGAGCCGGCTTGTTCTTGTTGCGGGCGCTCTGCTCCTGCGCCGCGGCGAGGGCGTCCTCGGAGTCCTGCTCCTTCTTCTCCTTGCGGCCGAAGCCGAGGAGGGCGGAGCCGACCACGAAGGAAACGACCGCCGCGACGAGGATACCGAGCAGCACTCCGAAGTGGGCCCCGGGCGGGGTCATCAGCATGTAGGCGATGATCGAGCCCGGCGAGGGCGAGGCGACGAGGCCGACGCCCGTGAGCAGGAAGACCGTGATGCCCGAGGCGCCGCCGGCGATGGCCGCGGCGATCATCTGCGGCTTCATGAGCACGTACGGGAAGTAGATCTCGTGGATGCCGCCGAAGAAGTGGATGACGATGGCGGCCGGGGTCGACTGGCGGATGGCGCGCGGACCGAAGAAGAGGAACGCGAGCAGGATGCCGAGGCCGGGGCCGGGGTTCGACTCGAGCATGAACAGGATCGACTGGCCGTCGACCGCGGAGGCCTGGGCGCCGAGCGGGGTCAGCACGCCCTGGTTGAGGGCGTTGTTGAGGAAGAGCACCTTGGCCGGCTCGATGATGATCGAGGCGAGGGGCAGCAGGCCGTTGTCGACCAGGAAGCCGACCGCGCCGCCGAAGCCGTCCGAGATGACCTTGACGACCGGGCCGAGGCCGAAGAGGCCGACCAGCGCCATGATGCCGCCGATGATGCCGGAGGAGAAGTTGTCGACGAGCATCTCGAAGCCCGACTTGACCTTGCCGTCGATGAAGCCGTCCCAGGCCTTGAGCACGAGGCCGGTGATCGGGCCGATGATCATGGCGCCGAGGAACTGCGGGGGCACGGCGCCGATCGAGTCGACCTGGCCGTACGCCAGCGGGGAGACGATGACGCCGACGGTCGCGAGCGCGCCGACGACCGCGCCGCGCTGCCCGTGCACCATGCGGCCACCCGTGTAGCCGATGAGGATCGGCAGCAGGAAGGCGATGATCGGGCCGACGATGGTCGCGGCCATCGTGACCCAGGCCACGGACTCGCCGGCCTCGATGCGCTCCGGGCCCAGGATGATCTGCTGGATCCAGCCGGTCGGGATGAAGAGCGCCGTGATGAGGCCCCAGGCGATGAAGGCGCCGATGTTGGGCATGACCATGCCGGCCAGGAAGCCGCCGAAGCGCTGGACGCGCGCGCGGATCCCCGTCCCGGAGACGGTGGGAGTGAAATCGGACATGGGTTCAGTACTCCTTCGTACGGTGACGAATCGGGGTGGTGTGCGGGGGGTTCGGCGGGGTGGCGGCCGCGAGCGGCCGATCCAGGTCTGGGCGCCACACCAGCCGGACGTCTGCGGAGGCGGTGGCCTCGGGGGTGGGCACCCCGCTCGCCGGGGTGGCGGCCGCGGCGGCGCCCCAGGAGAGCGCCTCGAGCAGCGCGGCGCTCTCGTCGACGCCGCGCGAGACGGCTGCGAGGTAGCCGGCGAGCAGGCAGTCTCCGGCGCCGACGGCGCTGCGCACCGTCTCGACCGAGCATGCACCGACGATCGGCTCGCCGGGACCGACCAGCACGGCACCGTCGGCGCCGAGGCTGACGAGCACCCGCTCGACGCCGCTCTCGCGCACGCGGTCGGCTGCCGCGATGACCGCCCGGAGCGTGTCGAGCGGCTCGCCGACGAGCGCCGAGAGCTCCTCGCGGTTCGGCTTCACGATCCGCGGCGCCGCGGCGACAGCCGCTTCGAGCGCGGCGTCGCTGCTGTCGACCGCGACGAGCGCGCCGTGCGCGGTGGCGCGACGGATGATGCCGGCGAGGTCGAGCCCGTCGACCGCCGGCGGCAGGCTGCCGGAGAGCACGACCCAATCGCCCGCGCGGACCGCCCCGAGCAGCACGTCGACCACCGCCTCCAGGTCGGCGGCGGTGAGCTCGGGACCGGGCTCGTTGAGCTTGGTGACGGTGCCGTCGGCCTCGATCAGCGTGGTGTTCGTGCGGCTGCGCCCCGAGACGGGCACGAGGCGCACCGGCACCTCCGATTCGGCCAGCAGCCGGGCGAGCTCCTCGCCCTCGGGGCCGGCGACGGGCAGCACCGCGAGCGCGGGCACGCCGTGCGCGGCGAGCGCGCGGACGACGTTGACGCCCTTGCCGCCGGGCTCGACGACCGGCGCCGCGGTGCGCAGCACCTCGCCGCGCCGCAGCTGCGGCAGCTCGAGGGTGCGGTCGAGGCTGGGGTTGAGCGTCAGCGAGACGATCATGCGATCACCACCTGCGGGCCGGCGGCCTCGATCTCGGCGGCGAGCTCCGCATCCGTGCGCGCGTCGGTGATGACCGTGTCGATCGCGCTCAACGGGGCGACGAGCGCGAAGTCCTGACGCCCGAACTTGAGATGGTCGGCCAGCACCACGGTGCGGCGAGCCGCTGCGATGAGCGCCTTCTTGACGCTGGCCTCGACGATGTCGGGGGTGGTCAGACCGCGCTCGGCGCTGATGCCGTTGGTGCCCATGAAGGCGACGTCGGCGAAGAGGCCGCCGATCTGCGCGGTGGTCCACTCCCCCACCGCCGCCTCGGTGCGGGCGCGGACGACGCCTCCCAGCAGGTGCAGGTGGATGTTGGGCCGCGCGATGAGGCTGTGCGCGATCGGGATCGAGTGCGTGACGACCGTCAGTTCGCGATCGGCGGGGAGGAACTGGGCGAGGCGGGCGGTCGTGGTGCCGGCGTCGATGATGATCGAGCCGCCCTCGGGGAGCTCGGCGAGCGCGGCCCGTGCGATCCGGTCCTTCTCGGCGGGGCTCAGCGACTCCCGCTCCGCGACGGCGGGCTCGGAGTTGAGCCGCTCGACGGGGATCGCGCCGCCGTGCACGCGGCGAAGCAGTCCGCGGCGCTCGAGGGCCGTGAGGTCGCGGCGCACCGTCTCGGGGGTGACGTCGAGCTCCTTGGCGATGCCGGTGACGTCGACGCGCCCGTGGAGGCGCGCGGCCTCCAGGATCTGCGCGTGGCGCTCCGTGGCGTACATCCGGCTCGACTCCGTCGTCTGGTCGTGCGATCACCCGATCGATGTCCGATCGGATGTGGTTCCTTCGCCGATTACAGTCCGTTTCGGCCCGCCTGTCAACTTCCTGAGCCGAAAACAGATGCGGTCGCGCCCGGATCGGGCACGACCGCATCCGGATCGTCGCTCAGTGGGCCGCGCGATCCCAGTTCTCGCCGGTGCCGACCTGCACGTCGAGCGGCACCGCCAGCGCCGCGGCTCCCGCCATCTCGCGGCGCACCAGCACGGTGAGCGCCTCCGTCTCGCCCGGGGCGACGTCGAACAGGAGCTCGTCGTGCACCTGCAGCAGCATCCGCGAGGCCAGACCCTCCTCGCGCAGCGCACGGTCGACGCCGAGCATCGCGACCTTGACGATGTCGGCCGCCGAGCCCTGGATGGGCGCGTTGAGCGCGGCGCGCTCGGCGTTCTCGCGGAGCACCCGGTTGCTCGAGTTGAGGTCGGGGAACGGGCGGCGGCGACCGAAGATCGTCTCGGTGTAGCCGTCCTCCTTCGCCTTGCCGACCACGCCGCGCAGGTACTCGCGCACCGCGCCGAAGCGAGCGAAGTAGTCCTCCATCAGCTGCTTCGCCTCGCCGGTCTCGATGCGCAGCTGCTTCGACAGCCCGAAGGCGCTGAGTCCGTAGGCGAGGCCGTAGGACATCGCCTTGACCTTGGTGCGCTGCAGCGGGGTGACGTCGGCGGGTTCGACGTGGAAGATGCGCGCGCCGACGAAGCGGTGCAGGTCCTCCCCTGCGTTGAAGGCCTCGATGAGCCCGGCGTCCTGCGAGAGGTGCGCCATGATGCGCATTTCGATCTGCGAGTAGTCGGCGGTGAGCAGCGCCTCGGCGTGCTCGCCCGCGCGGAAGGCCGAGCGGATGCGCCGCCCGTCCTCGGTCTTGACCGGGATGTTCTGCAGGTTCGGTTCGGTGGAGCTGAGCCGCCCCGTGCTCGCGCCGCCCTGGTCGTAGCTCGTGCGGATGCGACCGTCGTCGCCGACCGTCTTCTCGAGCGTCTCGATGATCTGCCGCAGCTTCGCCGCATCGCGGTGCTCGAGCAGCAGCGAGAGGAACGGATGCTCGGTCTTGTCGCGCAGGTCGGCCAGCGCCGCCGCGTCGGTCGAGTAGCCGGTCTTGTTGGCCCGCGTCTTCGGCATCGACAGCTCCTCGAAGAGCACCTGCTGCAGCTGCTTCGGCGAGCCGAGGTTCACCTCGTGGCCGATCTCCGCGTACGCCCGGCGGGCGAGGTCGTCGATGCGCAGCGTGAGCGCCGCGCGCTGCTCGGCGAGGCCCTCGCCGTCGACGGCGATGCCGTCCTGCTCCATCGCCGCCAGCACGGCGACGAGCGGCAGCTCGATGTCGCGGAGCACCCGCAGCGAGCCGGCGCTGAGACGGCCGTCGAGCTGCTCTGCCACGCGCAGCGCGTACCAGGCCCGGGTCGCCGGGCTCAGGGGCTCCTCGGCCGGCACGAGCTGATTGGGGTCACCGGCGCTCACCGTCTCGCCGAGGCTGTCGTAGACCTGCTGCTCGAAGCCCTTCCAGGGCTGACCGGGATTGAGCAGGTGCCCGGCGATGCGGGTGTCGGAGGCCAGCCCGCCGAGCTCGACGCCGATGGCCCGCAGCGCCTTGATCTGCGGCTTGGCGTCGACGACGACCTTCGGCGCGTCGCTCGCGATCCAGGCCTCGAAGGCCTCGTAGTCGGGCCGGTGGGCGCCCCAGGGCACCCAGACCGAGTCCTTGGCCGCGGCCAGGCCGAAGCCGTGCAGTGCCCCGTCGGCACCGAGCGAGACCTGCAGCCCGAGCCGGGCGCCGTCGGCGGTGGCCTTGGCGAGCCAGGTGGCGAGCTCCTCGTCGACCAGCTCGCGAACGGTCGGCACCGCGGTGCCGACGTCCTCGACCGTCTCGCCGGCATCGGTTGAGCCCTCGCTGGCGGCTACCTTGAGCACGCGCTCGAGCAGGGTGCGGAACTGGAGACGCCCGAAGACCTCGCGCACGGCGGACGTGTCCATCGGCCTGCGCTCGACGTCGTTCGGGCCGATCGGCAGCTCGACGTCGTCGACGAGGCGGTTGAGCCGGCGGTTACGCTCGGCGTTGCCGCGGTGCTCCCGCAGCGACTCGCCGACCTTGCCGGTGACCTCATCCGCTCGCTCCAGCAGCGCCTCGAGGCCGCCGAACTGGTTGATCCACTTGACCGCGGTCTTCTCGCCCACCTTCGGCACGCCCGGGAGGTTGTCGCTGGTCTCGCCCACCAGGGCGGCGATCTCCGGGTACTGCTCGGGGCGGATGCCGTAACGCTCCATCACGGCGGCCGGGTCGTAGCGCTTGAGCTCGCTCACGCCGCGGACCGACGGGTAGAGCAGGGTCACGTCGTCGTTGACCAGCTGGATCGTGTCGCGGTCGCCGGAGACGACCAGCACGTTCATGCCCGCCTCTCGGCCCTGGCGAGCGAAGGTGGCGAGGATGTCGTCGGCCTCGAAGTCCTCCTTGGTGACGGTGGGGATGCCCATCGCGGCGAGCGCCTCCTGCAGCAGGGGCACCTGCCCTTTGAACTCGGAGGGCGTCTCGTCGCGGGTGGCCTTGTACTCGGGGTACTCGCGGGTGCGGAACGAGAAGCGGGAGATGTCGAAGGCGATGGCCAGATGGGTCGGCTGCTCCTTGCCGAGCAGGCTGATGAGCATCGAGAGGAAGCCGTGGATGGCGTTCGTGTGCTGGCCGTCGCGGGTGACGAAGCTGTCCACCGGCAGGGCGAAGAAGGCCCGGTAGGCCAGCGAGTGGCCGTCGACGATGAGGAGGGTAGGCTTCGTGGGATCCGTCACCCGACCAGCCTAGCGGCGGCCTCCGACCTCGCTCCGAGACCCCGCGGCGCACCCCCAGGAGCCCCGATGACGAAGCTGCCCGACGACCTGCACCCCTCGCTCGTGGAGCGGCTCATCGGCACCGGCGGCGGCGCGCTCGCCCAGCGGATGGGCTTCGAGTTCCTCGAGCTGTCGGCCGATTACTCCGTGGCCCGCATGCCCGTCGAGGGCAACACGCAGGTGATCGGGCTGCTGCACGGCGGCGCGCACGTCGTGCTCGGCGAGACGCTCGGCAGCGTGAGCAGCGCGATCCACGCCGGCCCCGGCCGCTTCGCCGTCGGCATCGAGATCAACGCCACGCACAGCCGTTCGGTGACGGAGGGATGGGTGACCGGCACCTGCCGCGCCCTCTCCCTCGGGCGCACCCTCGCGACGCACGAGATCGTCATGACCGACGATCAGGGGCGCCGGCTGTCGACGGTGCGCATGACCAACATGCTGCGCGACCAGCGCTGAGGGCAGCAGGAAGGCCCGCCGCCCCGAGGGGCGACGGGCCTGCATCCGCTCGCTGCGGCGGTGGCCTACTTCTTGGCCGAGAGCTGCTCGATGATCGCCTGGGCGACGTCGTGCATGGTCAGACGGCGGTCCATGGACGCCTTCTGGATCCAGCGGAAGGCCTCCGGCTCGCTGAGGCCCATCTTCTCGTTGAGCAGGCCCTTGGCCCGGTCGACGAGCTTGCGGGTCTCGAAGCGCTCGACCATGTCGGCGACCTCGGCCTCGAGGGCGACGATCTGCGCGTAGCGGCTGAGGGCGATCTCGATCGCGGGCAGCAGGTCGTTGGGCGTGAACGGCTTCACCACGTAGGCCAGCGCGCCGGCCTCGCTCGCGCGCTCGACGAGCTCCTTCTGGCTGAAGGCGGTCAGCAGCACGACGGGTGCGATGCGCTCCTTGCCGAGGCGCTCGGCCGCGGAGATGCCGTCGAGCTTGGGCATCTTGACGTCCATCACGACCAGGTCGGGGCGCAGTTCGGTGGCCAGGGCGACGGCGGTCTCGCCGTCACCGGCCTCGCCGATGACCTCGAAGCCGTTGTCGCGGAGCGTCTCCACGATGTCGAGTCGGATGAGGGACTCGTCCTCCGCCACGACGACGCGGCGGGGGCTGGTGCTGGGGGTGGTCTCCTGGTCGGTCACCTGACCACCCTAACGCCTGTCGACAACTCGTCGAAGCTCGCCGATCGCTGCGGCGGGTCGCGCTGGGCCCTGGTGCTCGTCGAGGGACTTGAACCCTCACGCCTCTCGGCACGCGAGTTTGAGTCGCGCGTGTCTGCCAATTCCACCAGACGAGCCGGGCGTACCCACTCTAGCCTCCCGGCGGATCAGAGCCGGTTCTGCGACCGCGCTTCGAGCGCGGCCTCCTGGTAGTCGAGCTGCTCGAGGTGCTCGCGTCCCACCTCGTCGTCGAGGGTGCCCGACGCCATCTCGCGTCGGAGCGCGTCGCGCTGCGCGACGAGGGTTCGCCGCCGCAGGTCGGTGAACACCCGCGTCGCGGCGTCGTGCTGCTCGGGGTCCGGCGCGGCGCTCGCGGCTTCGACCTGCCGTCGGCCGATGGTGGTGGCGCGCTCGACGAAGGCGGGATCGGCGCCGGCCGGCGGATCCTCGGCGAAGCGCCGCACCTCCTCCAGCGCGGCCTCGCGCTGCACGGCGACGGCTCGCTCGATCTGCGCAGCCTCCCGCCGTTCCGCTTCGGGATCCTCGAGACCGAGACGGCGGATGAGCCAGGGCAGCGTGGCGCCCTGGAGCAGCAGCGTGCCGAGCGCGACGATGAGCGCGATCACCTGGATCTCGGTGCGCGCCGGGAAGGGCGTGCCGTCGGCGAGGGTCTGCGGCACACCGGCCGCGGCGGCCAGGGTGACGACGCCGCGCATGCCGGTCCAGGAGAGCACGATGTTCTGCCGCAGGTCGAGCCCGCGCCAGTCCGCGAGCGTCGGACCGCCGCTCCGCTCGCGCTGCGCGACGGCCGCTTCGAAGCGCTCCTTGAACGGCGCGTCGGCGGAGAGCCTGCGTCGCAGCCGCCACTCGGAGAGCCGTCGGCGCCCGAACATCGCGAACACCCACACGGGGCGCACGAGCAGCGCCGTGAGCAGCACGGCGAGCCCGCCGCCGATGGCCGGCCACGGCGAGCCGCCGTCGTCGAGCAGCTCCTCGAGCACGAAGCGCGCCTGCAGGCCCATGTAGGCGAAGACGAAGGCCTCGAGCAGCACCTCGACCGAGCCCCAGACCTGACGCTCCTGCATGCGGGTGCTGAAGTGGAAGCCGCTCGATCGGCCGCCGATCACGAAGCCGGCGGCCACGACGGCGAGCACGCCGGAGGCCTCGAGCTGCTCGGCGAGCAGGTAGGCGGCGAAGGGCAGCACGAGCCCGAGCACGGTCTCGAGGCCCGCGCTGCGCAGCAGGCCGCGCACCCGGGCGGTGAGGAGCGCGAGCACCACGCCCACCGCGACGCCGACGCCTGCGGCGTAGAGGAACAGCAGCACCCCGTTCTCGATGAAGGTGTGCGTGCCGGCGACGGTGGCGACCGCGATCGTGAAGAGGGTGAGCGCCGCCGCGTCGTTGATGAGGCTCTCGCCCTTGAGGATCGTCATGAGCCGGGCGGGCAGACCGAGCTCGCGGCCGACGGCGACCGCCGCCACCGCATCCGGCGGCGCGATGATCGCGCCGAGGATGAGCGCGCTCGCGAAGCTCAGCGCCGGGACGAGCCAGGCCGCCACCACCCCGGTCACGGCCGCGGTGATGATCACGAGCACGACGCCCAGCCCGAGGATCGGACGGAGGTTCCGCAGGAACTGGCGCCAGGAGAACTCGAGCGCCGCGGTGAAGAGCAGCGGCGGCAGCACCACCCCGAGGATCACCTCCGCCTCGAGCTCGAGGCGCGGCATGCCGGGCACGAAGGAGGCCGCGATGGCGAGGACCGTGATCACCAGTGCGGGCTGCAGGCCCTTGCGACGTGCCAGGCCGGTGATGGTGATGGCCGCCACGATGACCAGGATGAGCTGCACGCCGTTCACGGCACCACCCTATGCGCGGGACGGGACGCGGATGGGGCGGGCGCCGTCGCCGGAACCCGCCCCATCCGTCCTGCCGCTCAGTAGCCGGCGCCGGCCAGGCTGCCGGTCGCCTGCTCGCCGTCCAGGTAGGCGATGCAGAGGATCTCGCGGTCGTCGAGCTCGTTCCAGCTGCCCTCGGTCGGGTAGTAAGAACTGAAGTAGATGGCGCTCTGGTCGTACGGCATGCCGATGAAGGGCTCGAACTCCGCCAGGCAGCGCTCCTGACCGTCGGCCTGGAGCTGCTCGACGCCCGGGAACTCGGCGTAGTCCACGTCGAACGCCGCGTAGACCTCGGAGTCGTGCGGCTCGTCGCAGGGCACCACCGGGATCGAGTCGGTCTCGTCGCCGCCGCCGCTCAGGAGCGCCTCGTTGACGCAGTCGCCGACCTCGATCGCGAAGGGGTCGTCGTTGCCGCTGACCATGCTGCCGACGGTCGAGGCGGCCGAACCGCAGCCGGCGAGAGCGAGGGCGGCCGCCGCGGCGGCGCCGATCAGCATCGCACGGGTGGTGATGGGGAGCGTGGGCATTCGGGTCTGTCCTCTCGACGGCGGTAGCGCCCAGCCGATACCGGGCCGTTGCACAGACTAGCGTGCATCACCCCCGTTCGGGTGGCCGATCCCCCGGTTCCGCGACAGGAAGGGGGGGGGGGGGGGGGGGGGGCCCGCCCCGCCCCCCGCGCCGCCGGGGCGGCGCCGCGCGCGGGGGGGGG
>JASCOA010000097.1 GCA_029959365.1 Microbacteriaceae bacterium PS02343
GCCCGGGGGCGGATGCTCCCGGGCCGCGTCGAGGCGTCGTGACGAGGTCAGTGCCCGGCGCCCGCGGCGACCTCGTTGGCCGGCTTGCGCACGAAGAAGGCCATGCCGATCGCGAAGAGCGAGATGATCCCGCCGCAGAGGAACGCGGCTCGCATGCCCTCCGCAGCCTGCGCCAGGCCCGTCTCGCCGCCGTTCGCGGTCGTCGCGGCCGCGGTCGCGACGGTGAGCATGGTGATGAACAGCGCAGTGCCGGCGCCCGCGGCGACCTGCTGCAGCGTGCTCACGACGGCGCTGCCGTGCGAGTAGAAGCGCGGCTGCACCGAGCCGAGCGCCGAGGTGAACAGCGGCGTGAAGAGCAGCGCCAGGCCGGCGCTGAGCAGCGAGTGGCCGATCGGCACGATCCACACGGGCGTGGTCTCGGTGAGCATCGTCATCGACCAGAGCACGGCGCTGACGATGATCGACCCGGTCACGAGCAGCGCGCGCGGCCCGAACCTGTCGAAGAGCCGCCCGACGAACGGGCTCATCACCGCCATCACGATGCCGCCGGGCAGCAGCACGAGGCCCGCGACGAGCGGGTCGAGCAGCAGCACCTGCTGCAGGTAGAGCGGCAGCACGATCAGCGTGCCGAAGAGCGCCATCATGCTGATCAGCAGCATGCCGAGGGCGATGCTGAAGTTGCCCGAGCGGAAGACGCGCAGGTCGAGCAGCGCGCGGTCCTGCCGCTGCAGCAGCAGCTGGCGCGCAACGAAGGCGGCGAGCGCGAGGGCGCCGACGACGATCGGCACAGCGGGCGGCATGAGGATCTCGCCGCCGTGCGCCGCGGCCTCGCCGAGGCTCGAGAGACCGTAGATGAGACCGCCGAAGGCGAAGGCGGAGAGGATCACCGAGAGCACGTCGATGCGGCCCGGACGGGGCTCGGTGACGTTCTGCATGCGCACGGCGCCGAGCACGAGGGCGGCGACGGCGAGCGGCAGCATGACGATGAACATCCAGCGCCATTCGAGCGCGCTGAGGATCGCTCCGGAGATGGTCGGTCCGAGGGCCGGCGCGACCGAGATGACGATCGAGGTCGTGCCCATGGTGCGCCCGCGGCGCTCGGCGGGCACCAGCGTCATGACCGTGGTCATGAGCAGCGGCATCATCACCGCGGTGCCGGTGGCCTGCACGATGCGGCCCGTGAGCAGCACCTCGAAGCCCGGCGCGGCTGCGGCGATCAGGGTGCCGGCGGTGAAGAGGCTCATCGCGGTGAGGAAGAGCGTGCGGGTGTGCAGGCGTTGGATGAGGAAGCCGGTGATCGGGATCACGACGGCCATGGTCAGCATGAACGCCGTCGTCAGCCACTGGCCGGTCGACGTGCTGATGCCGAGGTCCTCCTCGAGCGCGGGCAGGGCGACGCCCATGATCGTCTCGTTGAGGATCACGACGAAGGCGCTGACGAGCAGCAGCCCGATCACCAGGCGGTTGCGGCGCGCGATGACCTCGTCGGTCTGCGCGGGGGAGTTGAGGGTCTCGGTCACGGGTGAGGGGGATCCTGTCCTGCGGGAACGGCCGACCGCGCCCGCCGGAGGAGCGGATGCACGGATGCGGAGGGGAGCGGCGCGCTCAGAGGCGCGCGGGGCGCGGCGAGGATCCGCCGACCTGGGATGCAACGTCGCGTCCATCCTCGCCTATTCCTGCATCCGCTCGATCCGCCGCACCGGATGTTCACCTCGTGAGCGGATGCGCGACGCCCCTAGGATCATCAGCGTGGAGAGCTCGGAGTCGGCGGCGGTCAGCGATCGCATCCTGACCGTGCCCAACGCGCTGAGCATGCTGCGGCTCGCGCTGGTGCCCGTCTTCCTCTGGCTGATCGTCTCCGGCGCCGACGTGGCCGCGCTCGTGGTGCTCGTCGTCGCGAGCTTCACCGACTTCCTCGACGGCAAGCTCGCCCGCGCCTGGAATCAGATCACCCGGCTCGGCCAGCAGCTCGACCCGGCGGCCGACAAGCTCTACATGCTCGCGGCGCTCATCGGCTTCACGATCCGCGAGCTCGTGCCCGCGTGGCTGCTCGCCGCCATCGTGCTGCGCGAGATGGTGCTGCTGGTCATCGGCATCGTGCTCACCCGGCACGGCATCGGCCCGCTGCCCTCGAGCAAGCTGGGCAAGATTGCGACCTTCGTGCTGTTCACCGCGATCCCGATGCTCATGCTCGCCCAGGCCTTCCCGGTGCTGGCCGCGGTCGCGCAGCCGCTGGGCTGGGCGCTGGCGCTCTGGGGCCTGCTGCTCTACTGGTGGTCGGGCGTGCTCTACGCCCGTCAGGCGGTGCGCGTGGTGCGGAATCCGCCGCGCGGCGCGGGCGCCGATTCCGATACGCTGAACGTTCTAGGAGGTGGATGATGGCCGAGATCCACGATCGTCGCGACGCCGAGGCAGCACGCCGGAGCCAGAACGACTCGACCGCGACGTTCAGTCACGAGTTCAGCGCGCAGCTCGCAGCCATGGAGAGCGGCATCTCCCTCGAGGAGCAGGAGGCCATCGGCGCACTGCCCTCCGGGTCGGCTCTGCTCGTCGTGCGCCGCGGCCCGAACGTGGGCGCGCGCTTCCTGCTCGACGCCGACGTCACGGTGGCCGGCCGCCACCCGAACGCCGACATCTTCCTCGACGATGTGACGGTCTCGCGTCGGCACGCCGAGTTCGTCCGCAGCGGCACCGCCTTCGAGGTGCGCGACCTCGCCTCGCTGAACGGCACCTACTTCAACGGCTCGAGCATCGAGTCCGCAGCGCTCGAGGACGGCTCCGAGGTGCAGGTGGGCAAGTTCCGCCTCACCTTCTACGCCTCGCGGCAGGACCTCGCCGCAGCCCCGAGGGGCTAGGTGGCCCCCGCCACCGCGGCGGCGTCGAGCCCCGCGCGCGACGCGAGCGCGCAGCTGCTCAGCATCGGCCAGGTGCTCGCGCGCCTGACGCCCGAGTTCCCGGACCTCTCGCCGTCGAAGCTGCGCTTCCTCGAGGAGCGGCAGCTCATCGCCCCGCAGCGCACGCCGTCGGGTTACCGCAAGTTCTCGCCGGCCGACCTCGAGCGGCTGCGCTTCATCCTGCAGCTGCAGCGCGACCACTACCTGCCGCTGAAGGTCATCCGCGGTCACCTCGACGAGCTCGACGCCGGCCGCGTGCCGCAGCTGCCGACCGGCGCCGGGGCTCCGAGCATCTTCCCGAGCGAGCGGCGCCTCACCCGCGAGGAGCTGCTGCATGAGGCCGGCGCGGCGCCCGTGCTGCTGGCGGATGCGGTCTCCGCATCGCTCATCGCCCCCGCCGAGCATCATGGCGAGGATGCGCTGACCGTGCTCAAGGCGCTCGTCGAGCTGCAGCGCGCCGGCATCGAGCCTCGGCATCTGCGCGGGCTCCGCGCCGCGGTGGAGCGCGAGACGGCGCTCATCCAGAGCGCGCTCGCCCCGGCGGCGCGGCGCGGCGATGCGGCCAGCCGGGCGCGCACCGCGGAGCTGGGCCGCGAGATCTCGGGCCAGCTCGACGTCGTCCGAGGCACGCTCGTGCGTCACGCGCTGGCCCGTCTCGACGGCTGATCGGACCGGCGACGCGCCACCGTCGGAGGTCGGCCGTACACTGGTCTCGCGAGGGCTCGACATCGGGGTCCGACACGCCGAGGCAATCAGAGCCGGCGCGGGGAGCCATCGCTAGCGTGGACCTCGTCAAAACCGTCAACCTGAACTTGAGGTTGAACGCAGAGCCCTGAAAGGCACGTCGATGAGCGAAGCACCCCGTCCCGAGGACTCCCGGTACGATCTCGGCTTCCTGTTCACCGACGGCCTGCCCGAGATGGACCCTGCAGCCGGCTACCGCGGCACCGTCGCCGCCAAGGCCGCCGGCATCACCTACCGACAGCTCGACTACTGGGCGCGCACCGAGCTCGTCGAGCCCACCGTCCGCGGCGCGGCCGGATCCGGCTCGCAGCGCCTCTACGGCTTCCGCGACATCCTCGTGCTCAAGCTCGTCAAGCGCCTCCTCGACACCGGCATCTCGCTGCAGCAGATCCGCACCGCGGTCAACCAGCTGCGCGAGGCGGGCGTCAGCGATCTGGCGCAGACCACGCTCATGAGCGATGGTGCTGGCGTGTACCTCTGCACGTCCAACGACGAGGTCATCGACCTCGTCAGCCGCGGCCAGGGCGTCTTCGGCATCGCGGTCGGCAAGGTGCTCCGCGAGGTCGAGACCTCGCTGGTCGAGCTCGACACCGCGCAGGGCGATCCGTCCGACGAGCTGGCGGCCCGCCGCCGCTCCCGCCAGGCGGGCTGACGCCGCTAGGCTCGCCCCGTCGCCCACATCCGAGGGGCCGAGGGGAGGCGCGAGCATGGCCGCGCAGGTGTTCCGAGCGGCGCTGGCGCCGCGCATCGTCTGGTCCGTGATCCTCACGGTGGTCGTCGCCTTCGCGGCATCGCCGGTGCTGCGGGGCATCCTGCCGAGGGAGTGGGACCGCGAGCTGCGCTCCGCGGTGATCCTCGCGGCGATCGTCGTCGCGGCCGCGCTCATCTGGTTCGTGGCGCTCTGGGCGCAGGCCGTCCGCGTCGTCGTCACGGACGAGTCCGTCGAGGTGCGTCGGCCCTTCCAGCGGATGCACGGCTGGGCCCGATCGAGCACCCGCTTCTCCAGCTCGGTCACCCAGCACCGCACCAACGGGGTGCCGGCCGGCTCGACCCGCGCGCTCGTCGCCGTCGACGCCTCCGGCGCCACCACCGTCAATCTGCCCGGTATGGGTCGGCGCACCTTCAACGCCCTGATGACGACGATCGCGCCGGTCGGCGCACCCGCGCCGGGGGCCACCGCCGCGCCGCTCTCCGGCACCGCGGCATCGGGCGGTCCGCTGCCCGCCGGCCCCGCGCATCCGCTCGCCCCGCCGGCCCCGCCCGCTCAGCGCGTCTTCGAGCCCGTGATCGACGTGGTGCGCGGCAAGGCCCGGCGGCTCGGTCTCGTTGGCGCGCCGTTCCTGGTCATCGGCGTGCTCACCGCCCTCGCCTGCGTGCCGTTCTGGAACGCGAGCGACGAGCTGCTGCCGATCCTGCTCTTCGCGACCGCGGCCGTCACCGTGCCGATCGGCGCGGGCCTGCTGCTGGGAGCCGCGATCCTCGGCGCCCGGGTGCGCTCGATCCCGAGCCGCATCGAGACGCTGCCCGGCGCGATCGTCGTCGATGGCGAGCTCTTCGCGATGAACCAGCTGCGCTCGGTGGTGCTGCACCCGCCGGCCTACCCGCAGCGCCGCTTGCGGATCGAGCTGGCTGGCGGCGGGCGCCGCGACTGGCTGCTCGGCGTGCCGACGACCAGGCGCGACCGCGGCGAGCTGCTGCCCGACTACGACCGGCTCATCGACGCGATCGCGCTGTCGGCGCAGGCTTCACCGGGTCTCGTGCGCCTCGATCGAGGCTGAACCCGGCGACCAGCGCGGTCCGCTGACGACCCGACCGAGTACGACGACGGAAAGCAGCTCAGGCGTTGATGCGACCTGCGCGCATGACGCGCTCGAGCAGCAGGTCGAAGTTGCGCGCCATCTCCTGCGCGCTCTCGCCGGGCCACATGTGCAGAGGCTTGGCCGCACCCTGCGCCTGCTGCAGCGAGGTGCGCTCGGGCAGCTGAGGGCTGAGCACGAGCGGGCCGAACATGTCGCGCAGCTCCTTGATGCGGAACTGGTGCTCGAGCGACTGCACGCGGGTGCGGTTGACGACGATGCCGAGCGGCTGCAGCCGGGGGGAGAGGCCGCGTCGGATCTCCTCGATGGCTCGCAGCGCGCGGTCGGCGGCGGCGACGGAGAAGAGGCCCGGCTCGGTGACGACGATCACGCGGTCGCTCGCGGCCCAGGCGGTGCGGGTGAGCGCGTTGAGCGAGGGCGCCGAGTCGATGAGCACGAGGTCGTACTCGTTCTCGACGTGGGCCAGCGCCTCCTCGAGCTTCCAGATGTCGCGGATGCTCGGGTGCGGCCCGTCGAAGTTGATGGCCGAGGGGCTGCCGATCATGACGTCGACGGTGCCGGGGCGGCCCCGCGTCCATCCGCTCGGGGCGATGGCCTGGCGCACCGTGCGCTCGCGCGGGGCGGTGAGCACGTCGGCGACGTTGAGGTGGCCTGCGACGGCGATGTCCATGCCGGTCGAGACGTCGGACTGCGGGTCGAAGTCGACCACGAGCGTGCGCAGCCCCTTGGCGAACGACGCCGAAGCGAGACCGAGGGTCACCGTGGTCTTGCCGACACCGCCCTTGAGGGAGCTGACGCTGAGTACGTGCACGATGAGTAACGTTACCGTCACGAGGCTGGGAGGCCTCCCACCAGCGGCGGCGCGCCGCGACGTGTCGAAAGGACATCATGTTCTCGAAGATCCTGGTCGCCAACCGCGGGGAGATCGCCATCCGCGCGTTCCGCGCCGCCGTCGAGCTGGGCGCCCGCACCGTCGCGGTCTACCCGTACGAGGACCGCAACTCGCTGCACCGCCAGAAGGCGGACGAGGCCTACCTGATCGGCGAGCGGGGCCACCCCGTGCGCGCCTACCTCGACGTCGCCGAGATCATTCGGGTCGCGAGGCTCGCCGGCGCCGACGCGATCTACCCGGGCTACGGCTTCCTCTCCGAGAACCCCGAGCTCGCCGAGGCGGCGACCGCGGCCGGGATCGCCTTCATCGGTCCGCCCGCGGCCGTGCTCCGCTCGGCCGGCAACAAGGTCACCGCGAAGGAGCAGGCGATCGCGGCGGGTGTCCCGGTGCTCGACTCGACACCGCCGTCGAAGGACCTCGACGAGCTCGTGGCCGGCGCCGAGCGTATCGGCTACCCCGTCTTCGCGAAGGCCGTCGCGGGCGGTGGCGGCCGCGGCATGCGGCGGGTGGACGCGCCCGAGGAGCTGCGCCCGGCGCTCGAGGCCGCGATGCGCGAGGCCGACAGCGCATTCGGCGACCCGACCATGTTCATCGAGCAGGCGGTCGTGCGGCCACGGCACATCGAGGTGCAGATCCTCGCCGACGCGCACGGCGAGACCGTGCATCTCTTCGAGCGCGACTGCTCGGTGCAGCGGCGGCACCAGAAGGTGGTCGAGATAGCGCCGGCCCCGAATCTCGACGAGTCGGTCCGCCAGGCCATGTACCGCGACGCGATCGCCTTCGCACGGTCGATCGGCTACGTCAACGCCGGCACGGTCGAGTTCCTGCTCGACACGGCAGGGGAGCGCGCCGGCCAGCACGTGTTCATCGAGATGAACCCGCGCATCCAGGTCGAGCACACGGTGACGGAGGAGGTCACCGACGTCGACCTGGTGCAGTCGCAGATGCGCATCGCCGCCGGCCTCTCGTTGCGGGAGCTCGGGTTGACCCAGGACCGGCTGCAGCTGCGCGGAGCCGCGCTGCAGACCCGCATCACGACCGAGGACCCGAGCGCCGGCTTCCGTCCCGACACCGGCAAGATCACGACGTACCGCTCGCCGGGCGGTGCGGGCATCCGCCTCGACGGCGGTACGGTGGCCGCCGGCGCGCAGATCAGCCCCTACTTCGACTCGATGCTGGCCAAGCTCACCTGCCGCGGCCGCGATTTCGACGCGGCGGTGCGGCGAGCGCGTCGCGCCCTCGCGGAGTTCCGCATCCGGGGCGTCTCCACCAACATCCCCTTCCTGCAGGCGGTGCTGGCCGACGACGCCTTCGTCGCCGGCGATCTCAGCACCGCCTTCATCGAGGAGCGCCCCCAGCTGCTCGACGCGAACCGATCGAAGGACCGTGGGACCAAGATCGTCAGCTGGCTGGCCGATGTGACCGTCAATCAGCCCTACGGCGCCGGCGACGGTGCGATCGACCCCGCTCGCAAGCTGCCCGCCGTCGACCTGACCGCACCGGCCCCGGACGGATCGCGCCAGCGGCTGCTCGAGCTCGGACCCCGGGGCTTCGCGCGGGCGCTGCGCGAGCAGACCGCGCTCGCGGTCACCGAGACGACCATGCGCGACGCGCACCAGTCGCTGCTGGCGACCCGGGTGCGCAGCCGCGACCTGCTCGCCGCGGCACCCTACGTCGCCCGTCTCACGCCCGAGCTGCTCTCGGTGGAGGCCTGGGGCGGGGCCACCTACGACGTGGCGCTGCGCTTCCTCGGCGAGGACCCCTGGGAGCGGCTGGCCGCGCTGCGCGAGGCGCTGCCGAACGTGGCGATCCAGATGCTGCTCCGTGGCCGCAACACGGTCGGCTACACCCCGTACCCGACCGAGGTGACCGACGCCTTCGTCCGCGAGGCCGCGTCGACCGGCGTCGACGTGTTCCGCATCTTCGACGCCCTCAACGACGTCGAGCGGATGCGCCCGGCGATCGACGCCGTCCTCGGCACGGGCAGCACGCTCGCGGAGGTCGCGCTCTGCTACACGGGCGACCTGCTGAACCCGGCCGAGGACCTCTACACCCTCGACTACTACCTGCGCCTGGCCGAGCGGATCGTCGAGGCCGGCGCGCACGTCATCGCCGTCAAGGACATGGCCGGCCTGCTGCGCGCCGGAGCCGCCGAGCGCCTCGTGACGGCGCTGCGAGAGCGCTTCGACCTGCCCGTGCACGTGCACACCCACGACACCGCGGGCGGTCAGCTCGCCACCCTGCTCGCGGCGGCGCGCGCGGGAGCGGATGCGGTGGACGTCGCCAGCGCCCCCATGGCCGGCTCCACCTCGCAGCCCAGCGCCTCCTCGCTCGTGGCCGCGCTCGCGCACACCGAGCGCGACACCGGCCTCTCGCTCGAGGCGGTGAGCGATCTGGAACCCTACTGGGAGGCGGTGCGGCGGGCGTACCGGCCATTCGAGTCCGGTCTCGCGGGCCCGACCGGCCGCGTCTACCGGCACGAGATCCCGGGCGGGCAGCTGTCGAATCTGCGCCAGCAGGCGATCGCGCTCGGGCTCGGCGATCAGTTCGAGAAGGTGGAGGACCAGTACGCCGCGGCCAACCGAATCCTCGGCCGTCCGCCGAAGGTCACCCCCTCGTCGAAGGTCGTCGGCGACCTGGCGCTGCAGCTCGCGGCCGTCGACGCCGACCCGGCCGACTTCGAGGCGCATCCCGAGCGCTACGACATCCCCGACTCGGTCATCGGGTTCATGGCCGGCGAGCTCGGCGACCTCCCCGGGGGTTGGCCGGAGCCGTTCCGCAGCAAGGTGCTGGCGGGCCGCGACGTGCGCATCGGCGTGCAGCCGATCGCCGAGCAGGACCGCGAGCTGCTCGACGGCACCCCCGAGCAGCGCCGCGGCGCCCTCAACCGCCTGCTCTTCCCGCAGCCGACGCAGCTCTTCCAGCGGTTCCGCGACGAGTACGGCGACCTCTCCTCGGTCGGCACCGTCGACTACCTCTACGGCCTCAAGCCGGGTACCGAGCACGTCGTCGAGATCGAGCAGGGCGTGAGCCTCTACATCGGGCTCGAGGCCGTCGGCGAGGCCGACGAGCACGGCATGCGCACCGTCATGACCTCGCTGAACGGCCAGCTGCGCCCCGTCGCCGTGCGCGATCGCGGCATCACGGTCGAGGCCGTGTCGGCCGAGAAGGCGGATGCGGCGAAGCCGGGCCACGTGGCCGCGCCGTTCTCCGGCGTGGTCACCCTCAAGGTCGAGGAGGGCGCGCGGGTCGAGGCCGGCGCCGCCGTCGCGACCATCGAGGCGATGAAGATGGAGGCCGCGATCACGACGCCGGTCGCCGGCACCGTGCGCCGCCTCGCGATCCCGATCACCCAGCAGGTCGACGCGGGCGACCTGCTCGTCGTCGTCGAGTAGCGCGGAACGCGGAACCGCCGGCGCGGGAACCCTGCACGGTAGGATGAGTGTTCCCCGTGCATCGAAAGGCAGCCACCGTGGCACTCAATCGCAAGAAGCCTCTGGGCGACGACGAGGTCTTCCCCGACTACGTCGACGCCGGCGACGTCGCGCGCCTGCCCGGCGGGCCGCTCGAACCCTCGGGCGAGGACCTCACGCTGACGGTGCCCGACCACCTGACCTTCTCGGTCGACCTGCCCGAGCAGGTGCACGACGCCCCCGAGGACGAGCGCGCCGTGGCGATCGAGGACACGACCGTCGATCCGGGCCGACTCGACGCGGGGCCGGCGCCGACGACCTCCATCCCCGTCCAGTCCGCCTTCGACGAGCCTGCCGGCGAGGGACCGAGCCGTCGTGACCGCCTCAAGGGCGGCACCTCCGACGTGCCGGAGTCCGCCGCCATGCTCACGGCCGATCGGCTCATCGAGCCCCGCCGCCGGCACCGCCCGGCGCCCGAGGGCGGTTTCAACTCGTTCCTCTACGCGGTCACGTTCCACAACGTGAACCTCGGCGACTCGAAGAAGGTGCGCGCGCGCAAGGAGATCGAGGCGCGCATGGCCAAGAAGTTCGAGGGCGGCACCCGCTTCGTGCCCGTGCTCACCCGCAAGGGCGGCGTCGGCAAGACCACCATCACCACCCTGCTCGGCATGGCGCTGGCGGATGTGCGCGAGGACCGCGTCATCGCGATCGACGCCAACCCCGACCGCGGCACCCTCTCGGAGCGCGTGCACAAGCAGACCCGCGCCACGGTGCGCGACGTCGTCACCAAGGCCAGCTCGGTCGTCGGCTTCACCGACTTCGCGAACCTCGTCTCGCGCGACATCACGCGCCTCGACGTGCTCGCCTCCGACACCGACCCGCTGCTCTCCGAGGCCTTCAGCGAAGACGACTACAACGTCGTCGCCGACCTCGCCCAGCGCTTCTACTCCATCGCGCTCACCGACTGCGGCACCGGCATCGTGCACTCCGTCATGCGCGCCACGCTCAACCGCGCCGACTCGGTCGTGATCGTCTCCGGCGGCAGCGTCGACGAGGCGCGCCTCGCCTCCGAGACCCTCACCTGGCTCGAGGCCAACGACTACGGCGACCTCGTGCGCAACGCGGTCGTGGCGATCAACACCGCGACGCAGGGCACCCAGCTGGTCAAGCTCGAGGAGATCGAGTCGCACTTCCGCTCGCGCGTGCGCGCGACGGTGCGGATCCCCTACGACCCGCAGCTCGCGGCCGGCTCGGTCGTCAGCTACCGCGACCTGCACGCCGTCACGAAGCAGGCGGCGCGCGAGCTCGCGGCGCTGGTCATGGACGGGTTGCCGGCCCGACGCGACCGCTGACCGTGGCGGAGCGTCCCATCCGGATCTTCGGCGATCCGGTGCTCAAGACCGTGTCCGACGCGATCGCGGATCCCGCATCCGCTCGCGCGCTCGTGCAGGACCTGCTCGACTCGGTGGCCCTGCCCGGCCGCGCCGGCGTCGCGGCCTGTCAGATCGGCGTCAACCTGCGAGCCTTCAGCTGGAACGTCGACGGCGAGATCGGCTACGTCATCAACCCGACCCTCGTCGAGGTCGCTGGCGAGATCGAGCTGCTCGACGAGGGCTGCCTCTCCGTGCCCGAGCTGTTCTTCACCACCCCGAGGTACCCCTTCGCCCGCGTCGTGGGCGTCGACCTCGACGGGGAGACCGTGGACGTGAGCGGCACGGGGCTGCTCGCCCAGGCGCTGCAGCACGAGTGCGACCACCTCGACGGCATGCTCTACCTCGACCGGCTCGAGCAGCCGATCCGTCGTGAGGCGCTGCGGGCGATCCGCGGCACCAGCTGGTTCTGAACCGCACGCACGAGGGCCCCGCCGCCTCCGCGGCCGGGGCCGCGGCGCCTCCGCGCGCGGAGTGGGGCCGGTGTCGTT
>JASCOA010000098.1 GCA_029959365.1 Microbacteriaceae bacterium PS02343
CCCCCGCACCGCGCCACCCCGCCGGCTGAGCCCCCGCACCGCCCCCCCCCCGCGCCCCGGGGGGGGGCGGCGTCGTGCGGTCGAACCGGTGCTACTCGGCGGCCGCGGCGGCGCGCTCGGGCAGCTCGATCGGGATGACCGGGCAGTCCTTCCAGAGGCGCTCGAGGGAGTAGTAGGTGCGCTCCTCCTCGTGGAACACGTGGATCACGATGTCGCCGAAGTCGAGCAGCACCCAGCGGCCCTCGGAGCGTCCCTCGCGGCGCAGCGGCTTGTGGCCGGCGGCGATGAGCTTGTCCTCGATCTCGCCCGCGATCGAGAGCACGTTGCGCTCGTTGCGGCCGGTGACGAGCAGGAAGACGTCGGTGAGGGGCAGGGGCCCGGAGACGTCGAGCGCGACGAGGTCGTCGCCCTGCTTCTCATCGGCGGCGAGCGCGGCGATCTGCAGCTGCTCGAGGGCGTTGGCGGAGGCGGTCATGAAGTCCTAGCGTCGGTTGGGGGTCAATTGGTGAAGCCGCCGGTGAGCATCACGACGACGAAGAGGCCGACGACGACGAGCGCCACGACGCCCGCGCCGATCGCGAGGGCCGTCGGGATGCCCCGGCTGCCGCGCGGCTTCTTGGCGGCAACGAGCCCGCGCGTGGCGCTGTGCGAGCTGATCGCACGGGCCGCGAGCACGGGCGTCGAGTCGGTCGAGACCTCTTCGTAGTCGCCCTGGTCGAAGAGACGGTCCACCTCGGAGGTGTCGTAGCGGCGCGGGTCCGCACCGGAGCTGCCCAGCGAGCGGGGCAGCTCCATGGAGCCCGTCAGCAGCACCTCGCCGGTGAGGCCCAGCGGCCCGGTGAGGTTGCTCGGCTCGGGGATGGAGGGCAGCACGAGCGAGTTGGTCGAGTTCAGCGGGGAGGCGAAGCCCATGCCGCGGCCGATCGCACCGGTGCCGCTCTGGGTGTGGTCCTCGGCCTCGGACTGCCGGCTCCAGTGGCCGACCCCGGGGCCGACCGGCGGCACGATGGTCTCGGCGACCGGACGTGCCGGACGCTCCTCGGCGGGCGCGGTCGAGGGCTCACGGCCCGGGGCGCTCTGCTCCCGCTCGTCGGCGACCGGCACCTGGCGGCGCCCGAACGGCTGCGGCGCGGTGCTGCTCGGATCGCCGGAGGAAGCGGATGCTCCGGTCGGCTCGTCGCCGACCGGCGCCTGCCATGTCCCCCGCCGGCGGACCGCGGGCTGCTGCTCATCGGCCGGGGGCTGCTGCTCATCGACCGGGGGCTGCTGCTCATCGACCGGGGGCTGCTGCGCCGTCGACTGCTCGGTCGGGGCCTGCGACGCGGACCGATCCTCGGGCGCGACCCAGGCGGGAGCGGACTGCTGCGGCTGCGACGGCACCGGCTGAGCGCCGGGCTGCTCCGACGCCGCAGGAGCCTGCGGCTCGGCGGCCGGCGGTTCGGCGATGCGCTCCGCGGCCACCGGCGGCTCGGCGTCGCGATCGGCAGCGGACCCGGTCGACGGCAGGTTCGGCAGCTGCGCGGGCGGCGCCCAGTCCGGCACCGGCTGCGGCGCGACCTCGCGGGCCGGCGGGCTCGACCAGAACGACGGCGCGGGCCGGTCGCTGGGCTCGGCGGCGGAGCCGAGCTGCGTGACGGCGGCCCACTGCGAGTCGGAGATGGGCTCTGGCTCGGCGGCAGGCGCCTGCGGCTCGATGCGGGCCTGCTCGGCGGCGCGACGGGCGCGACGGCTGCCGGGCTCGGCGGCCGAGGCGGTGTACGCGGAGGCGACGGGCGGCGCGGCGGGTTCGCTCGGTGCGGCGGGTTCGGCCGGGGCAGGCGCGGCGTCGGCGGTCGGTGCAGCGTCTGCGGCGAGCGCGGGCTCTGCGGCGAGCGCGGGATCCGCGGCGGACGCGGGCTCCTCGGCGCGCACCCGTGCGTCGCGACGGCGCAGTCCGGGCTCCGCGGCGCTGGCCACGGAGGCGGGCTGCGGAGCGGCGGCGCCGTCGACCGAGGCGGCGGAGGCGCGACGACCGCGGATCCGCTCACCGGACGCGTCGACCGCGCTGCCGGGCTGGGCCTCGTTCTCGGGCTGCGCGGGCGCTGCGTCGGCGGGCGCGCCGAAGGGCAGCGCGATCGGCGTCTCGGGCTCCGCGGCGGAGGCGGCCGATGCGGCGGAGACCGCCGAACCCTGCAGCGTGCCGTCGCCCTGACGCTCCCGCTCACGGGCCTGGCGTCGCGAGAGCGGCGCCTGGTCGTTCCACTGGGTCATGCCGGACTCCGATAGAGATGGTGCTTCGAGATGTACTGGACCACGCCGTCGGGGACGAGGTACCAGACCGGGTGCCCCCGTTCGACCCGGGCTCTGCAGTCCGTCGACGAGATGGACAGCGCGGGGACTTCCAGCCAGCTTACGTCCGCGCCTTCGAGAGCGGAAACCCGGCTCGGGTGCCCGGGGCGACTCACAGCGACGAATCGGGCGAGCGACCAGAGCTCGTCGGAGTCCTTCCAGCCCAGGATCTGGGCGACCGCATCCGCACCGCTGATGAAGAAGAGCTCGGCTTCGGGCCGCTCCGCGTGCAGGTCGCGCAGCGTGTCGATCGTGTAGGTCGGGCCCTCGCGATCGAGGTCGACCCGGCTCACCGAGAAGCGCGGGTTCGAGGCGGTGGCGATGACCGTCATGAGGTAGCGGTGCTCGGCGGGCGACGCCGCCTGCTTGTGCGAGGGCTTGCCCGTCGGCACGAAGACGACCTCGTCGAGGTCGAAGTGCTGGGCCACCTCGCTCGCCGCGACCAGGTGGCCGTGGTGGATGGGGTCGAAGGTGCCGCCCATCACGCCGATGCGCGGGGCACGGATCCGGCCGCCGTCGTCCTCGACGCGACCGATCGGCGCGATCATGCCGCCGTCGCCGGGGTCAGTGACCGTGGCCGTGGTCGTCGTGGTGCTCGCCGCCGGTCTTGTGACTGTGGCGGTTCGCGACGTCGCGGTAGCTGAAGGTGACGAGACCCAGCACCAGCAGGATGCCGGCCATCGCGAGGCCGAACATCGGAGCGGGCATCCACAGCGGAGCGAGATCGTGCTCGGCTTCGGCTGCGGCGACGATCGTGGTGATCAGCGACATGGAGGTGCTCCGTTCGGGACTGGGCTCGGGCCGCGGACCAGTCTAGCCGCGGCGGATCGATCAGCCGCGCACCTGGCCCTGGCCGCGCACGATCCACTTGGTGCTCGTGAGCTCGGGCAGGCCCATCGGGCCCCGGGCGTGCAGCTTCTGGGTGGAGATGCCGACCTCGGCGCCGAAGCCGAACTCGCCGCCGTCCGTGAAGCGGGTGGAGGCGTTCACCATGACCACCGCGGAGTCGACCTCGCGCAAGAAGCGCTCGGCGTTGCACAGGTCGTTGGTGATGATCGACTCGGTGTGCGCGGTCGAGAACGAGCGGATGTGGGCGATCGCCTCGTCCATCGAGTCGACCACGCGCACCGACAGCTCGAGCGCCATGTGCTCGGTCGCGTAGTCCTCGTCGGTGACGGGCAGCGCACCCGGCACGACTCCGATGGAGCGCTCGTCGGCGTGGATGGTCACCTGCGACTCCTGCAGCGCCGACAGTACCGGGCCGAGCAGGCGCTCGGCCGCGCCCGAGTGCACGAGCACGGTCTCGACGGCGTTGCAGACGCTGGGGCGCTGCACCTTGGCGTTGCGCACGATGTCGACGGCCATGGCCTCGTCGGCGCTCTCGTCGAGGTAGATGTGCACGACGCCCGCGCCGGTCTCGATGACGGGCACGGTCGACTCGCGCACGACGGTCTGGATGAGCTGGGCGCTGCCGCGCGGGATGAGCACGTCGACGAAGCCGCGGGCGCGCATGAGCTCGGTCGCGCCGTCGCGGCCGAACTCGTCGATGCTCTGCACGGCGTCGGCCGGCAGGCCGGCCGAGACGAGCGCCTCGCGCAGCAGCTCGACGAGCACGCCGTTGGTGTGCGACGCGGCGCTGCCGCCGCGCAGCACGACGGCGTTGCCGCTCTTGATCGCGAGCGCGGCGATGTCGATGGTCACGTTGGGCCGGGCCTCGTAGATGGCGCCGATGACGCCGAAGGGCACCCGCACCTGGCTGATCTGCAGGCCGTTCGGCAGCGCGCGGCCGCGCACGACCTCGCCGACCGGGTCGTCGAGGCCGACGACGACCTCGACCGCCTCCGCGAGCCCGTCGAGGCGCGCCTGATCGAGGCGCAGGCGGTCGAGCAGACCCGCGCCGATGCCGTTCTCGCGGCCGTTCGCCAGGTCGAGCTCGTTGGCCGGCAGGATGCGCTCCGCGCCCGTGCGCACCGCCTCAACGATCGCGAGGAGCGCGACGTGCTTCTGCTCGGTGGTCGCGGTCGCGAGCGCCGTCGAGGCGGTCTTCGCGGCGGCGAGCTTGTCCTGCAGGGTCAGCGCGGTGGCGGCGTCGGGCATGCCCTCATCCTACGACCGGCGTTCGGACGCAGCGGAGCGCGAGCGACCGCGCTCGGTCTCGCGGGAGCAGCTGCGCCGCAGGAGCGGCGGCGCAGCCATGAGTTCAGTCGCGCGGGGTGGCGTGGAACCAGGTGCCGATCGGCTCGCCGGCGAGGGCCTGAGCGACCTGCGGCGTCGAGGTGAGCAGCACGGCCGTGCCGTCGCTCGCGGCCAGCTTCGCTGCGGCGATCTTGGTGCCCGCGCCGCCCGTGCCGACGCCGGCGGCGCCGATGTCGCCGATGCGCACGCCCGAGAGGTCGTCGTCGGCCGGCACCTCGTCGATGGGTCGCGCCCCGGGCTCGCCGGGGGGCGCCGTGTAGAGGGCGTCGATGTCGCTGAGCAGCACGAGCAGGTCGGCGCGCACGAGCCGGCTCACGAGCGCCGCGAGGCGGTCGTTGTCGCCGAAGCGGATCTCGTGGGTCGCCACGGTGTCGTTCTCGTTGACGATCGGCAGGATGCGCAGGCCGAGCAGGCGCTCCATGGCGCGCTGCGCGTTGCCCCGCGAGATCGGCTGCTCCAGGTCGCCGGCGGTCAGCAGCACCTGGCCCGCGACGATGCCGTAGCGGTCGAGGCTCTCCTGGTACCGGTAGACCAGCACGTTCTGCCCGACCGCGGCCGCGGCCTGCTGGGTGGCCAGGTCGGTGGGCCGTCCGTCGAGGCGCAGGAACGGGATGCCGGTGGCGATCGCGCCGGAGGAGACCAGGATCACCTCGGCGCCGCGGGCGTGCGCCGCCGCGAGGGCGTCGACGAGCGGGCCGATCTGGCCGGCGTTCGGCCCGGAGATCGAGGAGGAGCCGACCTTGACGACGATGCGCCGAGCGGTCGGCACCTCGCCACGGGATCGCAGCGGGACGGCAGGAGCCTGCGCCTCGGGCACGTGCAGCTCCTCGGTACCGCTCTCGCTCATCCGCTCCTCTTCCGGTCAGTCGGCGTCGCGCTCGTCGCCGCTGTAGCGGCGCTCCTGCCGCGCGGCGCGCAGGTTCTCGCCGTCGGCGTCCGCGTCCTCACGCCACAGACCGGCCTCGCGCTCGGCGCGCAGCTCGGCCCGGGCCGCCTCCTTGGCGTCCATGCGCTCCTGGTACGACGCGCGGCGGTCCTTGCTGGTGCGCCGGGTGCGATCGCCGATGCGGTCGTCCGTGCCGCGGGGGCCGGTCAGCAGCTCGGCCGCCGAGGTCAACGTGGGCTCCCAGTCGAAGACGATGCCCTCGCCCGGTCCGATGACGACGGTCGATCCGGCGATCGCGCCGGCCTTGAAGAGGTCGTCCTCGACGCCGAGCTTGGCCAGCCGGTCGGCGAGGAAGCCGACGGCCTCGTCGTTGGTGAAGTCGGTCTGGGCGACCCAGCGCTGGGGCTTCTCGCCGAGGATGCGGTAGATGTTGCCGTAGGTGCCGCCCTCGACCACGATGCGGTGGTCCTTCTCGCCGACGCCCTTGGGGCGCAGCACGATGCGCTGCACGACCGGCGCGGCGGCGCGCTCGGCGCGGTCCTGCTCGACGAGGGCCGAGAGGGCGAAGCCCAGCTCGCGGAGGCCCTCGCGGGCGACCGTCGAGATGAGGAAGACCCGGTAGCCGCGCTGCTCGAGGTCGGCCTTGACGAACTCGGCCAGCTCGCGGGCCTCGGGCACGTCGATCTTGTTGAGCGCGACGAGCTGCGGGCGCTCGAGCAGCGGCGTCTGCCCCTCGGGCACCGGGTAGGCGCCGAGCTCGCCGAGGATGACCTCGAGGTCGCTGAGCGGGTCGCGGCCGGGCTCGAGCGTGGCGCAGTCGAGCACGTGCAGCAGGGCGCTGCAGCGCTCGACGTGGCGCAGGAACTCCAGGCCGAGGCCCTTCCCCTCGCTCGCGCCCTCGATGAGGCCGGGCACGTCGGCGATGGTGAAGCGGCTGTTCTCGATGTCGACCACGCCCAGGTTCGGGTGCAGCGTCGTGAAGGGGTAGTCGGCGATCTTCGGCTTCGCGGCGCTCATGGCGGCCACGAGGCTCGACTTGCCGGCGCTCGGGTAGCCCACGAGCGCGACGTCGGCGACGGTCTTGAGCTCGAGGAGGACGTCGCCCTCCCAGCCCGGTACGCCGAGCAGTGCGAAGCCGGGGGCCTTGCGCTTCGTGGTGGCGAGGGCGGCGTTGCCCAGACCGCCCTGACCGCCGGGGCCGATCACGTAGCGGGTGCCCGGCTCGGTGAGGTCGATCAGCTCGTCGCCGTCGGCGTTCTTGACGACGGTGCCGACAGGCACCGAGAGCACGAGCTCCTCGCCGTTGTGGCCGGCGCGGTGGTCGCCCATGCCGGGGCCGCCGTTGTCGCTGGAGCGGTGCGGCGCGCGGTGGTAGTTCAGCAGGGTGGTGACCTGCGGGTCGGCGAGCAGCACGATGTCGCCGCCGTGGCCGCCGTTGCCGCCGTCGGGGCCGGCGAGGGGCTTGAACTTCTCGCGCTTGACCGACACGCAGCCGTGGCCGCCGTGTCCCGCGCGGAGGTGCAGGGTGACTTGGTCGACGAAGGTCGCCATGCTCCGTGCTCCTCTCGTGGTGCTGGTCCGCGGCGATCGACGATCGAGCGGATGCGGCACCGCCTCAGCGGGCGGTGCCGGTTCGCAGGGGCGGGCCCTACGGCCGCGGGGCGATCGGCGCGATCAGCCCGCGGAAACGGCGAAGGCGGGCCGAAGCCCGCCTCCGCTCGCTGCGCTGCGTCTCAGGAAGCAGCGGCGACGATGTTGACGACCTTGCGGCCGCCCTTCTGGCCGAACTCGACCGCACCGGCGGCGAGGGCGAACAGGGTGTCGTCGCCACCACGGCCGACGTTGGCGCCGGGGTGGAAGTGGGTGCCGCGCTGGCGGACGATGATCTCGCCGGCGAGGACGACCTGACCGCCGAAGCGCTTTACGCCGAGGCGCTGCGCGTTGGAGTCACGACCGTTGCGGGTGGAGCTTGCGCCCTTCTTGTGTGCCATGTCTGAGCCGCCCTTACTTGATGCCGGTGATCTTGACGCGGGTGAGGTCCGCGCGGAAGCCCTGGCGCTTCTTGTAACCGGTCTTGTTCTTGAACTTCTGGATGACGATCTTCGGACCGCGGAGGTCGGTGAGGACCTCGGCGGTGACGGTGACCTTCGCGAGCGACGTGGCGTCGCTCGTGATCTTGTCGCCGTCGACGAGGAGCACAGGGGCCAGCGTGATGTTGCCCTGCTCGTCGGACTTGATGCGGTCGATGGTCAGGATCGTGCCGACCTCGACCTTCTCCTGGCGGCCGCCGGCGCGCACGATTGCGTAAACCACGTGAAACCCTTACTCGATAGACAAAGAAGACGTTGGCGTCTTGCGCGAGCTCGGCCCAGCGCACACCAAAGTGAGAGCATAGCCGACTGATGCCGGCCCGGTCAATTCTCGTCGCGCACCGGACTTCGGATCCCGGCGCAACTACCATGATGCCATGACCGTGCTGCTGGATCCGCCGCTCTGGCCCGCGCACGACACGCTCTGGTCGCATCTCGTGAGCGACGCCTCCCTCGACGAGCTGCACGGCTTCGCCCGCAGGCTGGGCCTGCCGCCGCGCAGCTTCGATCTCGACCACTACGACGTGCCGGCCTCGCGTTACGACGAGCTCGTCGCCGCGGGCGCCTCGCCGGTCAGCGCGAACGAGCTCGTGCGGCGGCTCATCCGCAGCGGGCTGCGCGTCACGGAGCGCGAGCGGCGAGCGAGCGGGCGCTGACCGCATCCGCCCGCCCGTCGCCCGGAGCGGGCCTCAGGCGCCTTCGGGCGGCAGCAGGTCGGGGCGCACGCGCCGGGTGCGCTCGAGCTGCTGCTCACGGCGCCAGGCGGCGATGGCGCCGTGGTTGCCGCTGAGCAGCACCGGCGGCACCGCGTGGCCGCGCCACTCGGCGGGCTTGGTGTAGCTGGGGTACTCGAGCAGGCCGTCCTCGTGGCTCTCCTCGACGAGGCTCTCGGGATTGCCGACGACGCCCGGCACGAGCCGGCCGATGGCCTCGATCATGGCGAGCGACGCGACCTCGCCGCCGTTGAGCACGTAGTCGCCCAGGCTCAGCAGGCGCACCCGGCCCCGGCTCTCGGCATGCTCGACGACGCGGTGGTCGATGCCCTCGTAGCGGCCGCAGGCGAAGACCAGCTGCTGCTCGTGGGCGAGCTCGCGGGCGATGGCCTGGGTGAAGCGCTCCCCCGCCGGCGACGGGAAGATCACGACGGGATCGGAGGCGGAGTCCTCGGCGTCGAGGATCGCGTCGAGCGCGAGCCCCCAGGGCTCCGGGCGCATGACCATGCCCGCGCCGCCGCCGTAGGGCGTGTCGTCCACCGTCCGGTGCCGGTCGACCGTGAAGTCGCGCAGGTCGTGCACGCGGCTGTCGATGAGGCCCTTCTGGCGGGCCTTGCCCAGCAGCGAGACGTCGAGCGCCTCGAAGAAGGCCGGGAAGATCGTGACGAGGTCGAGCCGCATGGCGCTCAGCCTAGGAGGCGGGTTCGGCGTCGCCGGCGGGCTGCGCCGCGGGCGCCTCGTCCTCGTCCGGCAGCTCCTCGAACAGGCCGGCGGGCGGGGTGACCACGAGGGTGCCGGCGGCGAGGTCGACGCTCGGCACGATGGCCTTGACGAAGGGCACCAGCACCTCGTCGCCCGCGAGGGTCTTGATGCCCAGCAGGTCCTGCGCGGGCAGGTGCACGACCTGGGCGACGATGCCGATCTTGACCCCGTCGCGCAGCGCGCTGAGGCCGACCAGCTGATGGTCGTACCAGGCGTCGTCCTCGACGGGGAGCTCGGCCGTGGCCTGCTCGACCCAGAGGATCGCCTTGATGAGGCCCTCGGCCGCGGAGCGGTCGTCGACGCCCTCGAAGAAGGCGACCGGGCTCTCGTTGTACCAGCGCAGCTCGCGCAGGGTGATGCTCTTGCCGTGCCATGCGTGCGACGCGGGCACCTGCAGGGAGAAGACGGAGCCCTTGGCGAAACGCCGATCGGGTTCGTCGGTGTACAGCTCCACCTTGATGGCGCCCTTGAGGCCGTGGGCCTTCAGGAGTCGCCCCACCCGGAGCTGGGTGCGTGCGGGGTCCGGCGTCTCAGGAATCGGTGTCCACCACGTCCACGCGAACGCGCTTGCCGTCGGCGAGCGCGGAGACGAGCGTGCGGAGCGCCTTGGCCGTGCGGCCGGCGCGGCCGATCACGCGACCGAGGTCCTCGGGGTGCACGCGCACCTCGAGGACCTCGCCGCGGGTCGAACCCTTCGCCACGACATCGACCTCGTCCGGGTGATCCACGATCCCCTTGACGAGATGTTCGAGAGCGGCTGCGAGCACGGTTCGTCCTTCGTTACTGCGGTTGTTGCTGGGGCGCCGAGATTACTCGGCGGCCTCGGTCGACTCGGCCTCGGCGGCGGGCGCCTCGGCGGCCTCCTCCTTGGCGGGAGCCTTCTCGGCCTTGGGCTTGAGCACGGGCTTCTTCGCGGCGTCGACCGTGAAGGGGGCCTTCGGCTCGGCGACCTTGACGGTGCTGACCGCGTTGGCGTCGCCCTTGAACTTGCCCCAGTCGCCCGTGAGCTTGAGGATCGCGGCGACCTGCTCGGTCGGCTGCGCGCCGACGGAGAGCCAGTACTGCGCGCGGTCCGAGTCGACCTCGATGAACGAGGGCTCCTCGGTGGGGTGGTACTTGCCGATCTCCTCGATCACACGACCATCGCGCTTGGTGCGCGAGTCGGCGACGACGATGCGGTAGTAGGGCGCCCGGATCTTACCGAGGCGCTTGAGGCGGATCTTGACAGCCACGAATGCTCCTGAAAATGATGTCGTAAGTAGTTCGAACTGCCGGTCGTGGGCGTGGGGGCACACTCGACATGAAGCTCTGAGGGGGAATCCCGACGGAGGATAGAGGGTCGTCCGAAGGGCTCCAAACGACCATTCTGTCAGATTTCCTGCGCGCCGGGAAATCCCTCGCCCCGCCCGTGCCAGGATCCGTACCGGGTGCGAACGGCGGACCCGGGGAGAGGGCCGACATGGGCGCGCAGCCGACCAGCATCGACTTCGCCCGCTCCCCGCGCTCGAGCGTGGGCATCGAGTGGGAGCTCGCGCTCGTCGACCGCGGTTCGGGCGAGCTCGTGCCGCTCGCCGACGACGTGCTCGCCGCGGCGAGGCTGCCCGAGGCGCCGAACGGCCCGCAGCTGACCCGCGAGTTCCTCACGAACACGGTCGAGATCGTCTCCGGTGCGCACGCCCGGGTGGGCGACGCGGTGACCGATCTCGGGGCAGGGCTCGACGCGGTGCTCGCGGCGGCGCATCCGCTCGGCATCGATCCGATCGGCTCGGGCACGCACCCGTTCAGCCGCTGGGCCGACCAGGAGGTGACCGACAAGGAGCGCTACGCGACCCTCGTCGATCGCGCCCGCTGGTGGGGGCGGCAGATGACCATCTGGGGCGTGCACGTGCACGTGGGCATCGAACGGCGCGACAAGGTGCTGCCGATCATGAACGCGCTGCTCACCTACTACCCGCACCTGCAGGCGCTGAGCGCCTCGAGCCCGTTCTGGGAGGGCGACGACACCGGCTACGCCTCGAATCGCGCGCTCGTCTACCAGCAGCTGCCCACCGCGGGGCTCCCCTACCTGCTCGACGACTGGGCCGCCTACGAGCGGATCGTCGGCGATCTGCGGCACACGGGCGTGATCGAGCACCACTCCGAGCTGCGCTGGGATCTGCGCCCCTCGCCCGGCTGGGGCACCCTCGAGGTGCGCATCTGCGACGGCCTGCCCACGCTGCGCGAGGTCGCCGTGCTCGCGGCGCTCGTGCAGTGTCTGGTGGAGCACCTCTCCGAGCGGCTCGACCGCGGCGAGACCCTCGAGGTGCTGCCGCCCTGGTACCTGCGCGAGAACAAGTGGCGCGCGGCCCGGTACGGCATGGACACGATCCTGATCCGCAACCGCGCCGGCGACGAGCGGCTCGTGACGGAGGACCTGGCGGAGCTGCTGGAGACCCTGCGGCCGATCGCCGAGCGGCTCGGCTGCGGCGCCGAGCTCGACGACGTGGCCGTGATCCTCGAGCACGGCGCCAGCTACCAGCGGCAGCTGCGGGTCGCCGAGCGCAGCGGCGGCGACGCGCGCGCGGTGGTCGGCGCCCTGGCGGCCGAGCTGCGGGCGGGCACGCCCTCCGCCTGATCCGCTTCATCGGTCGACGGACGAGGGGGGGGGGGGGGCCCCCCCCCCCCGGGGGCAA
>JASCOA010000099.1 GCA_029959365.1 Microbacteriaceae bacterium PS02343
CCCCACCCCCGGCCGGGGGGGCAGGCGGGCGGGCGGGCCGCCACCCGCCGGGGGGGCCCCCGCCCGGTGGGGGGGGGCGCCCCTCTGTCGTACCCACCGGGTACCATCGCACCAGTGAGCACGCCTTCCCTCGATCCCATCCCGGATCCCGACGCGGCGACGCATCACACCCCCGGCGACCACCTCTCGCCCGCCTTCCCGGGCCGTGCGCCCTGGGGCACCGCGGACCGTCTGAGGGCCTGGCAGGCCGAGGCGCTGAACCAGTACTTCGCGACCGAGCCGCGCGACTTCCTCGTCAATGCGACGCCGGGCGCCGGCAAGACCACCTTCGCGCTGCGGCTGGCGAAGGAGCTGCGCGACCGCGGCACCATCGACCGCATCACCGTGGTCGCGCCCACCGAGCACCTGAAGCGCCAGTGGGCCGACGCGGCGGACCGGGTCGGTCTGCGGCTCAACCCCGAGTTCCGCAACGCCGACGGCTGGTTCGCCCGCCACTGGCACGGCGTCGCGGTCACCTACGCCCAGGTCGCCGTCAAGGCCGAGGTGCACCGCCGCATCTCCGAGGGCGGCCGCACGCTCGTCATCCTCGACGAGGTGCACCACGGCGGTGACGCGCTCAGCTGGGGCGACGCGATCCGCGAGGCCTTCGGGCCCGCTGCGCGCCGGCTCTCGCTCACCGGCACGCCCTTCCGCAGCGACACCGCCCCGATCCCCTTCGTGCAGTACCTGCAGGACCAGCACGGGGTGCGCACCTCGCAGACCGACTTCGATTACGGTTACGGCCGCGCGCTCGCCGACGGCGTCGTGCGCCCGGTCATCTTCCTCGCCTACGCCGGCATGATGCGCTGGCGCACCAAGATGGGCGACGAGATGGAGGCCGGCCTCGGCGAGGGCGACACCAAGGACATCGCGAGCCAGGCGTGGCGCACCGCCCTCTCACCCGAGGGGGAGTGGATCCCCTCCGTGCTCGCGGCGGCCGATCGGCGGCTCAACGAGGTGCGCGAGAGCGTGCCGGATGCGGGCGGTCTGGTCATCGCCACCGACCAGACGAACGCGCGGGCCTACGCGCGCATCCTGCACGGCATCACGGGGCAGATGCCGACGATCGTGCTCTCCGACGAGAAGGAGTCGAGCGACCGCATCGACGCCTTCTCGAAGGGCACCGACCGCTGGCTCGTCGCCGTCCGCATGGTGTCGGAGGGCGTGGACGTGCCGCGCCTGCAGGTCGGCGTCTACGCCACCAGCTCGTCGACCCCGCTGTTCTTCGCTCAGGCGATCGGCCGCTTCGTGCGCACCCGCCGTCGCGGCGAGGTGGCCAGCATCTTCCTGCCCAACGTGCTGCAGCTCACCGGTCTCGCCGGCGAGATGGAGAAGCACCGCGACCACGCGCTCGACCGTCGCGACGACGGCGAGGACGTGATGTGGGACGACGATCTGATGGACAGCGCGAACCGCGAGGAGAAGTCGAGCGACTCCCTCGAGGAGCAGCTCTTCAGCTTCCAGGCGCTGGGCTCGACCGCGCACTTCGACCGGGTGCTCTACCAGGGGCACGAGTTCGGCAGCCAGGCCGAGGTCGGCAGCGAGGAGGAGCTCGAGTTCCTCGGACTGCCCGGCATCCTGGAGCCGACGGAGGTCGCCGAGCTGCTCAAGCAGCGCCACCAGAAGCAGCAGCGCACGAGCGCGGCCCGCCGCAAGGCGAACCCCGAGGCGCCGGCACCGCAGGCCATGCACCGCACCCTCAAGGAGCAGCGTCAGCTGCTCAACAGCCTCGTCGGCATCTGGGCGAAGAGCTCGAACCAGCCGCACGGCATGGTGCACGCCGAGCTGCGCCGGGTCTGCGGCGGTCCCGCCGTGCCGCAGTGCTCCGTGGCCCAGTTGCAGACGCGCATCGAGCGGGTGCGAGCCTGGACGGCGGGGCGTCCCCGCTGACACGGCGACGGCGGCCCGATCGCCGACGGTGATCGGCGACCGAGCCGCCGCAGCGGTCCGGCGGGGTCAGCCGTTGAGCACGGCGAGTCCGAAGCTCAGGGTCGTCGCGTAGAGGATCCACGCCAGGTACGGTGCGAGCAGCCAGGCGGCGACGGGGCGGATCCGCGCGAAGCGCGCCATGGTTACGATCACGGCGACGTCGAGCGCCAGGATGATGCCCGAAGCGATCCACAGCGCCGCACCGCCGATGAACGGGTAGGCGCCGAAGAACACCGGGGTCCAGATGGCGTTGAGCGCCAGCTGCGCCACGTACCAGCCGAGCGCGGCCCGCGCGCCGGGCAGCTCGCGGCGCCGCCAGACCAGCCAGGCGGCGACGGACATCAGCGCGTAGAGCGTGGTCCAGACCGGGCCGAACAGGACGTTCGGCGGGTTCCAGGCGACCTTCTCCGCGTCGGCGTACCAGCCGTCGACGTTGCCGCTCGTCGAGAGCGCTCCGAAGGCGGCGACCGCGAAGGCGATCGCGAGGAAGAGCACGAGGGCGACGACGGCGCGCGGCGTCGAATCACGATGCGGGGCTGCGGAGTGGTGCACGGCGGTCATGCTCCGCAGGCTATGAAGGGCCCCTGGGCGTGCTCGCCGCGCTCTCTGCGCGCGAGCGGGGAGCTCGCGGTCGGCGCACGTGCCGAGGCGCGCTCAGTAGCCCCGCAGCTGCTCGAGCTCGCGCCGATCCCGTTTGGTGGGTCGGCCGGTGCCGGGATCGCGCACGGGCACGGCCGGCCGCTCCTCGCGCGGCGGGGGCGGGGGAGTGCGGTCGTCGACCGCGAGCGCGGCCTGCGGCGCCCCGACCCGCTTGGTCAGGAGCTGCTTGACGATGAGGATGCGCTCGACGCCGTGCAGGCGCACTCGCACCTCGTCGCCCTCGCGCACCGTCTGGGCCGGCTTCGCACGGTCGCCGTTGACGGAGACGTGCCCGGCCTTGCACGCCGCGGTACCGGCGGAACGGGTCTTCACGACGCGCACCGCCCAGATCCAGCTGTCGACGCGCACGGAGGCCATGCCGTCGATGCTACGCCGCGCACCCGGCGCACAGGCTGCCCGCCATCCGCTCCGAGGCAGCGGGCCTAGCTTCCCAGAATGAACAGCTTCCAGCCCAACGGCCCCGAGCAGGATCAGCCGGTCGAGGACATGCACGAGATCACCGACGAGGGTCGCTTGCAGGGGCTGCTGGCGCAGATCCGCTCGGACGCGCAGGGCACCGACGTCGAGTCCGTCGAGCGCCACCTGCGCGACCGCCTCGCCGACACGGGCATCGAGCTCTCCGACGAGGAGATCGCGCGCCACGCCGGGGAGATCGCGGGCCGCTGAGCCTCACTCGGGATCGACGTCGGCGATCGCCTTGTCCGGGCGCAGTCCGCGCCAGCGCGGCTGGCGGAAACGCCCGCTCCCCGTGCGCTCGGCGAAGGCGATCTCGGCGACCAGCTCGAGGCGCGCCCACCGGGCGTCGCGCGCATCCGTCGCCGGCACGTCATCGACCGGTGCGGTGCGCCGTTCGGTCCGCGCGAGGCGTTCGACGATGCCGTCGAACTCCGCGGTCGCCAGACCCGATCCCACCCGGCCGGCGTAGCGCCAGCCGTCGTCGCCCGGCACGGCGAGCAGCAGGGATGCGGTGCCCTCCCGCCAGCCGGCGAGCACCACCTCGGCGGTGCGGGTGCGTGTGATCTTGCGCCAGTCGCTCGATCGCCGGCCCGCGCGGTACCGCGATCCGACGGCCTTGGCCACGACGCCCTCGAGTCCGAGATCCTCCGCCACGGCGAGCGCCGCCAACGGCTCCGAACCGAGGTCGTCGGGCGCCTCGAGCAGCGGGCCCTCCGCGAGGGTCTCCGCGAGGAGTCGCCGCCGCAGCTCGTAGGGCTCGCGCTGCAGGTCGCGGCCGTCGATCCAGAGCGCGTCGAAGGCGATGAACCGCAGCCGGCCGTCGCCGCCTCCCTGCAGTCGCTGCTGCAGCGCCCGGAAGCTCGGGCGACCCTGATCGTCCAGCACCACGATCTCGCCGTCGAGCACCGCCCGCTCGGCGCGCACCTGGCTCGAGAGTGCGCGGAGCTCGGGGAAGCGGCGGCCGAGATCCTGGTCGTTCCGACTGCGCAGGCGGGTGCGACCGTCCTCGATCGTCGCGATGGCGCGGTAGCCGTCCCACTTGCCCTCGAGCATCCAGCCGCCGTCAGCGAGCTCGTCGAGGTCGTCGGCGGAACCGCGGCTCGCCAGCATGGGAGCGATCCGCGGAGGCCGGGCCGACGCATCCGGCTGCCCCTGCATCCGGTGGATCAGCCAGTCCTCGCCCGTGCGGATGAGGGCCAGCCGGGTCGGCTCGCCGCCGAGTCCGCCGTGCGGTCGACCGTGCAGGGTGGCGATCACCTCGTCGTCGCGCCACTTCTCGAGGTCGTAGCGCCCCGCATCCCAGATGCTCACCTCGCCGGCTCCGTACTCGCCCCTCGGGATCGTGCCCTCGAAGGCGCCGTACTCGAGCGGATGGTCCTCCGTGGGCACCGCGAGGTGGTTGCGCCGGTCGTCCACCGGCACCCCCTTCGGCAGTGCCCAGCTCACGAGCACGCCGTCGCGCTCGAGCCGGAAGTCCCAGTGCAGTCGACGTGCGTGATGCTCCTGGATGACGAACTCGCGGCCTCCGCCGCGGCCGTGCCGGTCGGGCACGGGCTCGCTGGTCCTCGCAGCATCGCGCTTGCCGCGGTAGGCCGCGAGCCGGTCGGGCGGGTTGGGCGCGACCGGCTCCGCCGGGTCGCCGCGCCGTCGCACCCGTTGCAGCACCTCGCCGAGCTCGAGCTGGCGCAGCTGCGGCGAGAGGAGCTCTCGCCAGGTGCGCGGCGCCGCGACCGTCGGCCGCAGCCGGCCGCGCAGGGAGTACGGGCTCACCGTGGTCTTGGCGCCACTGTTCTGGCTCCAGTCGACGAGCACCTTGCCCTGCCGCAGCGACTTCTTCATGTCGCTCACCGCGAGTTCCGGATGATCGGCCTCGATCGCCCTCGCCAGCTCCTTCGCGAAGGCGCTCGCCTGCGCCGTCGTGAGCGCGCCGTCGAGCCTCGCGTAGAGGTGCACCCCCTTGCTGCCGCTCGTCACCGGCACGGGCTCGAGCCCCACGTCGCGCAGGATCCCGCGGGCGATGCGGGCGACCTCGACGCACTCGGGCAGACCGGCACCCGGCCCCGGGTCGAGATCGATGACGAGCCGGTCGGGGTTCGCCGGTGATCCGTCCGCCGCGAAGCGCCACTGCGGCACATGCAGCTCGAGGCTGGCGATCTGCGCGAGCCAGGCGAGCGTGGCGGGCTCGGTGGCGATCGGGTAGGCGTTCTCGTGGTCGCGGTGCTGGATCGTGCCGCGTGCCACCCAGTCCGGCGTCGCGTCGTCGAGGTTCTTCTGGAAGAAGACCTGGCCGGGGGAGTCCTCGGTGCCCACGCCGTGCACCCAGCGCTTGCGGGTGATGGGGCGACCGTCGAGGTGCGGCAGGATCACGGGGGCGATCTCGGCGTAGTAGGCCAGCACATCCGCCTTCGTCGTCCCGGTGGCGGGATAGAGCACCTTGTCGAGGTTCGTGAGGCGGAGGCGCCGCCCTTGCGCATCCACGGTCTGATCGTCGGCGGCCATGCGGTCATGCTCGCTGGGCGCGGGCGGGGAGGACCGCGCCGGTCAGCCGGCTCCGGGTCTACTGGGGGCATGCGTGCGATCTGGAAGGGCGCCCTCACGTTCGGTCTCGTGAACGTGCCGGTGAAGCTGTACAGCGCGACCGAGGACCACGACGTGCCGCTGCACATGGTGCACGACGCGGACGGCGGACGGATCCGCTTCCAGCGACGCTGCGAGGTCTGCGGCAAGGTCGTCGCCTACGACCACATCGACAAGGCCTACGACGACGGCGAGCGCACCGTGGTGCTCACCGAGGACGACCTCTCGACGCTGCCGGAGGAGCGCGGCCGCGAGATCGACGTGGTCGAGTTCGTGCCGAACGAGCAGATCGATCCGATCATGCTCGACCGCAGCTACTTCCTCGAGCCCGACGGCAGGAGCGTGAAGGCCTACACGCTGCTGCGGCGCACGCTGGAGGACGAGGACCGCACTGCGATCGTGCAGTTCGCGCTGCGCCAGCGCACCCGGTTGGCGGCGGTGCGGGTGCGCGGCAAGGTGCTCATGCTGCAGACGCTGCTCTGGGACGACGAGGTGCGCGAGGCGGACTTCGAGTCGCTGGCGGGAACGGTGCGGCTCAGCGCCCGCGAGAAGGAGATGTCGGCCGAGCTCATCCGCTCCTTCGCCAGCGACTTCCGCCCGGGGCAGTTCACCGACGAGTACCAGGAGCAGCTGCGCGAGCTGGTCGAGCGCAAGCTCGACACCGGCGAGGCGCTGCCCACCGACGCCACGAAGGGCGACGAGGAGGAGGGCGAGGTGCTCGACCTCATGGAGGCGCTGCGGCGCAGCGTGGAGCGCAACCGCGGCAAGGGCGCCAAGCGGACGAAGCCCGCCGCGAAGGGATCGTCTCCATCGAAGAAGCCCACCGCGAAGGGATCGTCTCCATCGAAGAAGCCCGCCGCGAAGAAGCGGAAGGCGGGCTGATGCGACTGCGCAGGAGCCGGCCGAGCGGACCCGGATGGACGCGACGACGCCAGGGGAGCGGTTTCAGCTACCTCGATCAGGACGGTCGAACGCTCTCAGGGGCGGACCGTGAGCGCTGCGAGGCGCTCGTGCTGCCGCCGGCGTGGCAGGACGTCTGGATCTGCCCGGACGAGCGGGGCCACATCCAGGCGATCGGCCGCGACGGCGCCGGCCGGCGCCAGTACGCCTACCACCCGGACTGGCGGGCGAGGAACGACCGGCGCAAGTTCGACCGGGCCATCCACCTGCTCGAGACGCTGCCGGGGGCGCGCCGCGGCGTGACCATCGACCTGCGCCGCGACGACAGCTCGCGCGAGCGCGCGCTGGCCGCCGCCTTCCGGATCCTCGACACCGCCTCGCCCCGCATCGGATCGACGCGGTACCTCGACGCGCACGGCAGCCGGGGCCTCTCGACGCTCAAGGGCGAGCACGTGGCGCTCGACGGCGACCGCATCAGCCTGCGCTTCCCCGGCAAGAGCGGTCAGGAGTGGTCGAGCGAGTTCCGCGACGTCGACCTCGCCGCCTACCTCCGCCGAGCCCGCCGTCGCGGGCTGGGGGAGCCGCTGCTCATCTACAAGGGCGACACCTGGGGCAGCCTCAGCGCCGCCGACATCAACGTCGACATCCGCGACCGCACCGGCGGCGATTTCACGGCGAAGGACTTCCGCACCGTGCACGGCACCCTGGTGGCCGCCGAGGTCCTGGCCGCCGAGGGGCCGCAGTCGACCGAGGTCGCGCGCAAGCGCGCGGAGCGGGCCGCCGTCAAGGCTGCGGCGGACACCCTGGGCAACACCATCTCCGTGGCGCGCGCCTCGTACATCGACCCGCGCGTCTTCGATCTCTTCCGGGACGGCACCACCGTCGACCCGCGGGGGAGCGGCTCCGTCGAGTCGCAGCTGCTCGCGCTGCTCACCTGAGCGGGGCATCCGGGCTGAGCGACTTAGGCTCGCCTCTATTGTGAACGATTCATAAAACGTGTTCGATGGTCACATGACCGTCACCGTGCATCCGGATTCCCGGGAGAGCCTCGAGGAGGCGCTGCACGGTCGCGGCCTGCGGGTCACCCAGCAGCGCCTCGCGGTGCTGCGCGCGCTCGCCGCGCGGCCGCACGCGGACGCCGACGAGGTGCACCGCGCCGTCGCCGCGGAGCTTCCCGGCACCGCGCTGCAGGCCGTGTACGTCGTGCTCGGCGCGCTCACCGACGCCGGCCTCCTGCGCCGCATCTCGCCGGCAGGATCGCCCGCGCGCTACGAGCGCCGCGTCGGCGACAACCACCACCACGTCGTGTGCACGAGCTGCGGCGCGGTCGCCGACGTCGACTGCGTGCACGGCGCAGCCCCCTGCCTGGAGCCCTCGGATGCGAGCGGCTTCTCCATCACCACCGCCGAGGTCACGTTCTGGGGGCTCTGCGCCTCCTGCAGCGAAGCCGAGGCGGCCGGAACCGATCACCCCACGAAGGAGACCGATGTCTGAGACCCCGGCCACGACCACCAACAGCGGCGCCCCCGTCGCGAGCGACCAGCACTCCGCGTCCGTCGGCAACGACGGCCAGGTCGCGCTCGTCGACCACTACCTGGTCGAGAAGCTCGCCCAGTTCAACCGCGAGCGCGTGCCGGAGCGCGTCGTGCACGCGAAGGGCGGCGGCGCCTTCGGCTCGTTCACCGTCACCCACGACGTCTCGCAGTACACCCGCGCCGCGGTCTTCCAGCCCGGCACGAGCACCGAGACGCTGCTGCGCTTCTCGTCGGTCGCCGGCGAGCAGGGCAGCCCCGACACCTGGCGCGACCCGCGCGGCTTCGCGCTGAAGTTCTACACGAGCGAGGGCAACTACGACCTCGTCGGCAACAACACCCCGGTGTTCTTCATCCGCGACGGCATCAAGTTCCCCGACTTCATCCGCTCGCAGAAGCGCCTGCCGCACACGGGCCTGCGCAATCACGACATGCAGTGGGACTTCTGGACCCTGCAGCCCGAGAGCGCGCACCAGGTGACCTGGCTCATGGGCGACCGCGGTCTGCCCACCTCCTGGCGGCACATGGACGGCTTCGGCTCGCACACCTACCAGTGGACGAACGCGGCCGGCGAGCGCTTCTGGGTGAAGTACCACTTCGAGACCCGCCAGGGCAACGAGACCCTCACCCAGGCGCAGGCCGACCAGATCGCGGGCGAGGACGCCGACTTCCACCGCCGCGACCTCGTCGAGGCCATCGAGCGCGGCGACTTCCCGCAGTGGGACCTCTACGTGCAGGTCATGCCGTTCGAGGACGCGAAGACCTACCGCTTCAACCCCTTCGACCTCACGAAGGTGTGGCCGAAGGGCGACTACCCGCTGATCCCGGTCGGCGTGCTGACGCTGAACCGCAACCCGCGCAACTTCTTCGCGGAGATCGAGCAGGCGACCTTCGCACCGTCGAACTTCGTGCCCGGCATCGGGGCGAGCCCGGACAAGATGCTGCAGGCCCGCATCTTCAGCTACGCCGACGCGCACCGCTACCGCGTGGGCACGAACCACGCGCACCTGCCCGTGAACCGCCCGAAGAACGAGGTGCACTCGTACTCGAAGGAGGGCGCCATGGCGTACCACTTCAACGAGCCCGAGGTGCCGGTCTACGCGCCGAACACGGTCGGCGGACCGCACGCGGACGCGGACAAGGCGGGCGACGCCGGCAACTGGGCGAGCGACGGCGAGCTCGTGCGCGCCGCGGCGACCCTGCACGCCGAGGACGACGACTTCGGTCAGGCCGGCACCCTCGTGCGCGAGGTGCTCGACGACGCCGCGCGCGAGCGTCTGGCGCAGAACATCATCGGCCACGTCTCGCAGGTGACCCGCCCCGAGCTCTTCGAGCGCATCTTCGCCTACTGGGACGCGGTGGACGCGGACCTCGGCGCAGCCGTGCGCAAGGGCGTGCAGCCCGAGCAGCCCGGCGCCGGCATCTCCGCCGAGGAGGCAGCCGTCGAGGCCTAATCCTCGCCGGAACGCACGAAGGGCCCGTCCGATCGGACGGGCCCTTCGTCATGCCGGCGCCGTATGCACAAGAACTCTTGTGCATATGATGACGGGATGAGCGATCACCGCAGAGTCGCACTGAGCGAGACCGCCGAGCTCCGCGCGCTCGCGCATCCGACCCGGCTCCGACTGCTCGGACTGCTGCGGATGCACGGGGCGCAGACCGCGGCGCAGCTCGGGGGACCGCTGGGCGAGGCGCCGGGAACCGTGAGCTACCACCTGCGCGCCCTCGCAGCGGTCGGGCTGATCGAGGAGGCCGGCGCGCTGAGCGACGACCGCCGCACGCGCTGGTGGCGGGCCGCGCACGACTCCACCTCCTGGGACCCGGGGCAGCTGCTCGAGGACGACGAGCGCGCCGAGGCGGGCGCCGCCCTGCAGCGCGCGATCGGAGGGGTCTACGCCCAGCGCTGGGCAGAGTACGTCGATGCCGCGGCGACCCTGCCGCGCGATTGGGTCGCCGCAGGCCTCAGCGCCGACACCCTGCTGCGGCTGACCGCGGAGGAGCTCGCCGAGCTGCGCGATGAGGCCACCGCCCTCCTCGAGCGCTGGCGGGACCGGTCCGACGAGCGCGAGGCGCCGGACGGCACCGCGCTCGTCGCCGTGGTGGCCCAGGCGTACCGCGTGCCGCAGTGAACGGACGCGCTCGCAGTGCGCTCGCCGCGCTGCTCGCCGGTCACGTCCTGGCGCGCACCGGCAACGTGGTCGCCGTGTTCGCGCTTCCCTTCATCGTGCTGGAGCGAGGCGGCGGCGCCGTCGAGGTCGGACTCGCCGCCTTCGCGGCGACCGCGCCCATCGTGCTCGGCGGACCACTCGGCGGCGCGCTCGTCGACCGGATCGGCGCGCTGCGGTGCAGCGTCGTGGCGGATGCGGTCAGCGGCGTCACCGTCGGGCTGATCCCATTGCTGTCCGCCACCGTCGGGCTGCCGCTCCCGGCGCTGCTGGCGCTGGTCTTCGTCGGGGGACTGCTCGACTCGCCGGGGGAGACCGCGAGGCAGGTCGTGCTGCCGCAGCTCGCCGCCGCAGCCGGCATCCGGCTGGAACGGGCGGTCGGCTTCCTCGACGCCACCACACGGCTCTCCGTGATGCTCGGCGGGCCGCTGGCGGGCGCGCTCGTGGCGCTGCTGGGCGCCGAGCCCGTGCTGATGGTGACCGCGCTGGCCTTCGCCCTTTCGGCGGTGGTCACAGCGCTGCTCGCCCGCAGCGGGGTCGCCCGCACCGCTCTCCAGCATGACCCGGAGCCGTCCGTCGGCGCCTGGGCCGAGCTCTCCGCGGGGGTGCGCTTCGTGCTCCGGGAGCCCGTGCTGCGGCTCATCGTGGCCACGGTGCTCGTCACGAACCTGCTCGATGCCGCGCGGTCGAGCGCGCTGCTGCCGCTGTACGCGGAGGAGCGGCTCGGCGGACCTGCCGCGCTCGGCTTCGTCGGCGGCGCCTTCGGCGCCGCGGCGTTCGCAGGCTCGCTGCTCTTCGGGCTCGTCGCGCACCGGGTGCGGCGGCGCCCGGTGTACGTGCTCGGATTCCTGCTCGCCGGTGGGCCGTCGCTGCTCGCACCGGCGCTGGGCGCCGAGCTGCCGTGGCTCATCGCCGCATCGCTGGTCTCGGGTCTCGCCGCCGGCTCGCTGAATCCGATCATCGGGGCGGTGCAGCTCGAGCGGACCCCGACGGCGGTACGGGGGCGCGTGCTGGGCGCCGTCTCCGCCGGATGCTGGGCGGGGATCCCGCTCGGCGGCCTCCTCGGCGGGCTCGGCGCGTCCGCGCTCGGTATCACGACCGTGTTCGGCGTCGTGCTGGCGCTCTACACGCTCGTCGCCGTGCTGCCGCTGCTCGGTCGCACCTGGCGGGGCATGGAACGGCCGGATGCGGCGCCGCGCTGAGCGCTCCCGGACGCGGGGGGGGGGGGGGGGGCCGGGGGGGGGGGCGGCGGGGGGGGGGGGGGGGGGGGGGGGGGGG
>JASCOA010000009.1 GCA_029959365.1 Microbacteriaceae bacterium PS02343
GATGCGCGGGGCCCGGCCCCGCGCATCCGCTCGCCGCATTCAGCCCAGCGTCAGCAGGGGCCGCAGCGCCGCGTCGAGGGCGGCGACGACCGCATCCGCTTCGGCGCGCGCGATGGCGGCGGTGGCGCCGCCGGCCTGCGCGTCGAGGTAGACCTTGAGCTTGGGCTCGGTGCCGCTGGGGCGCACGATGACGCGCGAGCCGCCGGCGAGGCGGTAGCGCAGGATGTCGCTGGGCGGGAAGCCGTCGACGCCGAGACGGAAGTCGTCGATCGACTCGACCGCGATGCCGCCCAGCGAAGCCGGCGGCTGCTTGCGCAGCCGGTCGGTGATCACGCCGATGTCGGCGAGGTCCGTCACGCGGATCGAGATCTGGCCCGAGGCGAAGGCGCCGAAGCGCTCCGCGAGCGCGTCGAGCTGGTCGCCGAGCGTGCGCCCCGCGGCGTGCAGCTCGGCGACGAGGCCGACGAGCTCCACCGCGGCGGAGATGCCGTCCTTGTCGCGCACCTTCGCGGGGTCGACGAGGTAGCCGAGCGCCTCCTCGAAGCCGTAGGCGAGATTCGGCACGCGGCTGACCCACTTGAAGCCGGTGAGGGTGTCCCGGTAGGGCAGGCCGTAGGCGTCGGCGATCACCGAGAGGCCGGGGGAGGAGACGAGCGAGGCCGCGAGGGCGCCGCGCTCGCCGGAGGCCGAGAGACGGTCGGCGGCACGCCAGCCCAGCAGCAGTCCGATCTCGTTGCCGGTGAGCCGATACCAGCCGGTCTCGGCGGTATCGGAGGGGATGGCGATGGCCAGCCGGTCCGCATCCGGGTCGTTGGCGATGATGAGGCCGGCGCCGATGCGGGTCGCGGCGGCGTAGGCGAGGTCGAGCGCGCCCGGCTCCTCGGGGTTCGGGAAGGCGACCGTGGGGAAGGCGGCATCCGGCTCGATCTGCTCGGTGACCACATCCGGCGCCTGCAGGCCCGCGGCCTCGAAGACGGCGGCGACCGTCTCCCATCCGACGCCGTGCATGGCGGTGTAGAGGATGCGCGGGGTCGCCGTGGCCGTGCCGATGAGCGCGGCCGTCTGCTCGACGTAGGCGTCGACGACCTCCTGCGCGGCGATCTCGTAGTCGTCGGAGCGCGGCAGCTCGAGCACGCTGACGCCCGCGGCGATGCGGTCGATGTGCGCCGCGATCTCGCCGTCGACGGGCGAGACGATCTGCGAGCCCTCGTCCTCGTCGCCGAGGTACACCTTGTACCCGTTGTCACGCGGCGGGTTGTGGCTGGCGGTGACCATGACGCCCGCGCTCGCACCGAGGTGGCGCACCGCGAAGGCGAGCACGGGGGTCGGCAGCGTGCGCGGCAGCAGCACGGCGCGGATGCCGGCGCCCGCGAAGATCTCGGCCGTGTCGCGCGCGAACACCCGCGAGTTCGTGCGGCCGTCGTAGCCGATCACGATGCTGAGCGACCGCTCGTCACGGGCCTGCAGCCACGCGGCGAAGCCCGCCGCGGCCTGTCCGACGAGCACGCGGTTCATGCGGTTCGGGCCGGCGCCGATCTCGCCGCGCAGGCCCGCGGTGCCGAAGGCGAGCCGCGATCCGAAGCGCGAGGAGAGCTCGTCGGCGGCCTCGGCGGAGCCCTTGAGCGCGTCGTCGACGATGGCGCCGAGCTCGCGACGGGTCACCTCGTCGGGGTCCTGCGCGAGCCAGGCCTTCGCCTCGCGGATGCGCTGGTCGAGCTGGCGGAAGTCGGTCGCCCCGCCGTCGGTGACCGAGTCGCCGGTCACAGCGTGCCCACGATCTTCGCGAGCAGCTCGCTGATGCGCCCCTCGGCCTCGCGGCCGGCCTCGAGCACCTCGGCGTGCGAGAGCGGGGTCTGCTGGATGCCCGCGGCGAGGTTGGTGATCAGCGAGAAGCCGAGCACCTCCATGCCGGCCTCGCGCGCGGCGATGGCCTCGAGCGCGGTGGACATGCCGACGATGTGGCCGCCGAGCACCTTGGCCATCTGCACCTCGGCGGGGGTCTCGTAGTGCGGGCCGCGGAACTGCACGTAGACACCGTCGTCGAGCGTCGGGTCGACCTCGCGGGCGACGGCGCGCAGGCGGGCCGAGTAGAGGTCGGTGAGGTCGACGAAGGTCGCGCCCTCGAGGGGCGAGGCCGCGGTGAGGTTGAGGTGGTCGCTGATCAGCACGGGCTGCCCGGGCTTCCAGGTCGGCTTGATGCCGCCGGCGCCGTTGGTCAGCACCATGACCTTCGCGCCGGCCGCGGCGGCGGTGCGCACGGAGTGCACCACGCGGCGCACGCCGTGGTCCTCGTAGAAGTGGGTGCGCGCGCCGATGACGAGGGCGTGCTTGCCGCTCGGCAGCGCGATCGAGCGCAGGGTGCCGACGTGGCCGACGACGGCCGGCTTGCTGAAGCCGACGATGTCGCCGGCGGGGATCTCGGCGACGGTCTCGCCGAGCAGGTCGGCGGCCTTGGCCCAGCCGCTGCCGAGGGTCAGCGCCACGTCGTGGTGCGCCACGCCGGTGCGCTCCGCGATCTGCGCGGCGGCCTCCTTCGCGATCTCGAAGGGGTCGGCTCCGGCGGCGTCGAGGGGATGCGTGCTCATGCCGGGAGTCTACGGGCGAGCGGATGCGCGGGGCGGGGCCCCGCATCCGCTCGCCGTGTGCTTGTGAACAGCTCGTGACAGCCGCCGCCCCGGTTTGGCCGGGCCACCCCCGGCCCGGGATGATGGATGCCATGGCTGACGTCTTCGATCGCAAGCACCGCATCGCCGTCCTGGGCGGCGGCCCCGGCGGCTACGAGGCGGCGCTCGCCGCGGCGCAGCTCGGCGCCGAGGTCACGCTGGTCGAGCGCACCGGCGTGGGCGGCAACGCCGTGATCACCGACGTCGTGCCCTCGAAGACCCTCATCGCCACGGCCGAGGCGACCAACGCGATCGGCGAGGCCGCCGACCTGGGCGTGCAGTTCTTCACCCGCGGCGAGAACGGCCGCGCCGTGCGCCCCGAGGTGACCGTCAACCTGCAGGCCGTCAACCAGCGCCTGCTGCGCCTCGCCCGCCAGCAGAGCGAGGACATGAAGTCGAACCTGATCCGCGCCGGCGTGCGCGTGGTGCAGGGGGACGGCCGACTCGACGGCCCCAACCGCGTGATCGTCTCCGCCGGCCACGGCAGCAAGGCCACGGACTTCGACCAGGTCGACGCCGACACGATCATCGTGAGCGTGGGGGCGAGCCCCCGCGAGCTCGACAGCGCGAAGCCCGACGGCGAGCGCATCCTCACCTGGAAGCAGGTGTACGACATGGACGATCTGCCCGAGCACCTCATCGTCATCGGCTCGGGTGTGACCGGCGCGGAGTTCGCGAGCGCGTACCTGACGCTCGGCGCCAAGGTGACGCTGGTCTCGAGCCGCGACCAGGTGCTGCCCGGCGAGGACGAGGACGCCGCGCGCGTGCTCGAGTCGGTGCTGACCCGCAACGGCCTCAACCTGCTCGCCAAGAGCCGCGCCGACTCGGTCGTGCGCGACGGCGACAAGGTCGTCGTCACCCTCAGCGACGGCCGCGTGCTCGAGGGCTCTCACGTGCTCATGGCCGTCGGCTCGATACCGAACACCGCCGGCATCGGCCTCGAGGAGGCGGGGGTGCAGCTCAACCCGAGCGGGCACATCCGCACCAACCGGGTCGCGCGCACCAGCGTGCCGAGCATCTACGCGGCCGGCGACTGCAGCGACGTGCTGCCCCTCGCATCCGTCGCCGCCATGCAGGGCCGCACGGCCGTGTTCCACGCCATGGGCGACGCGGTGCAGCCGATCGAGCTGCGCAACGTCTCGAGCAACATCTTCACGCAGCCCGAGATCGCCACCGTCGGCTGGACCCAGCGGCAGATCGAGGAGGGCATCGCCCAGGGCGAGATCTACAAGGTGCCGCTCTCGGCCAACCCCCGCGCCAAGATGCAGGGCATTAAGGACGGCTTCATCAAGCTCTTCGCGCGCACCGGCTCGGGCACCGTCATCGGCGGCGTCATCGTGGCCCCGCGCGCCTCGGAGCTCATCTACGCCATCACCCTCGCCGTCGAGCACCGCCTCACGGTCGACCAGGTCGCCGCGTCGTTCACCATCTACCCGTCCCTGACGGGCGCGATCGGCGAGGCCGCCCGGGCGATGCACCTGGTCAAGCACTGAGGCCGGCACTGAGCGAGCGGATGGGCGTTCCGCGCGATACTGCGAACGGAACGACGAGCGGATGCGGGGACCGGTGCACGGCATGACGGACGAACGAGCGGATGCGGCGCCCGCCAAGGAGCAGACCGAGGAGCAGACCGACCAGGGGCTCGAGCACGCGGTGGCGCGGCGGGTGCGGGTGCTCCGCACCGCGCGCGGCCTGAGCGCGGCGCAGCTCGCGGCCTCGGCGGGCATCTCGCCGGCGATGGTGAGCCGCATCGAGTCGGCGTCGATCTCGTCGAGCCTGACGACGATCCAGCGGCTCGCCACGGCCCTGGAGGTTCCGGTCGCGTCGCTGTTCCGCGGCGCGGAGGCGCGCCCCAGCGCGATCGTGGTGCGCGACGGGCAGGGCGCGCCGGTGGTGCGCTCGGGCACCGCACGTGGTCACACGTACCGCTCGCTCGGCAGCATCCTGAGCGCCTCGGGCCCCTCGCTCGAGCCGCTCATGGTCGAGTTCTCGGCCGACGCGACCGAGCTGCCGATCTACGAGCACGCGGGCGTGGAGTTCCTGCTCATGCTCGACGGCGCGCTCGAGTACCAGCACGGCGACCGTCGCTGGGAGCTGCGCGCCGGCGACTCCGTGCTCCTCGACGCCGAGGCCCCGCACGGTCCGGTGCGCGTCATCGAGCCCCCGGTGCGCTACCTGCTCGTCAACCCCGAGGGCATCTGAGCGGAGCGGATGCGCGCATCCGCTCGTCGGCACTCGTCCGGCTTCCCTCGGGTCCGCTCCGCTCGCCCGAGCGCTCCGCTCGACGTCGAGTTCCGGAGAACTGCTGTCTCGCGCGCCTCATGAGAGCAGATCTCCGGAACTCGACGCCGGGGCGGCGGAGTAGCAGGGGCAGCGAGGGGTAGGAGGGGGCGAGCGGATGAACCCCAAGCACCCGCGTTACCTCCGCGAAACACGACATCGTTTACTCTGAGTAACGCCCTTGCTTGATCGGCAAGGCGCGACACCCCTTGGAGCTACCCCAGTGAAACAGCAGTCCATCGAGCGCGTCCGTCTCTGGGACGGTCACCGCGACCTCGGCGTCGTCACCCTCGTGTGGCGCGGCGACGAGATCCTCGAGGTGCGCCCCGAGCCCGCCGGCACGGCGCACGACGACGAGCTGTCGATCATCCCCGGCCTCGTCGACACGCACGTGCACCTCGACGGCCACGCGGGCGAGAACCCTCCCGGCTGGCACTCCAACTGGTCGCTGGTCACGCCGCCCGAGGAGCTCGTCTTCCACATCGCCGCGAACGCCCAGAAGGCGATGCGCGCCGGCGTCACGACCCTGCGCGAGCTCGGCGGCGACGAGCGCCAGCTCGCCGTGAGCCGCGTGTTCGAGCAGGGCATCCAGGTCGGCCCGCGGCTCGTCGTGCACTGCCAGGTGGGCATGACCGCCGGGCACGGCGACCTCTTCATCCCGCCGCAGTACCCGCACCGCCGGCCCGTCGCCGACAGCCCCGACGAGTGCCGCAAGCTCGTCCGCACGTGGGCCCGCAAGGGCGCCCACGGCATCAAGATCCACGTGAGCGGCGGCGTGCTCTCGCAGGGCGACAAGGTCGGCTGGCGCAACCAGACGGTCGACGAGATCCGCACCACCATCGACGAGGCGCACGCGCTCGGCATGCCGGTCGCCGCGCACTCGCACAGCCAGCCCACCGCCAAGCTCGCGCTCGAGGAGGGCGTCGACTCGATCGAGCACGGCACCGGCCTCGACGCCGAGCTGTGGCCGGCCGCGGTCGCGGGCAACCTGCCGGTCGCCCCGACGCTGCTCATCAACGACCGCCTCGCCGACGGCACGATCCCGGTCGGCGACGAGGCGCGCGAGAAGGCGCTGGCCGTCGTCGCCGAGCGCGACGCGAACTTCGGCGGCGCGGCGGAGGCGGGCGTGCGCTTCGTGCTCGGCACCGACGCGAACGGCGTGATGGTGCAGTTCGGCGAGCAGCTCGACGAGACCCGTCGCATGCGCGACGTGTTCAGCTGGAGCGACGAGCGCACGCTCATCGCCGCCACCAGCGACGCCGCGGCAGCGGTCGGGCTCGGCGACACCGTCGGCACCCTCGCCCCCGGCTTCGGCGCCGACTTCGTCCTCCTGCGCGGCAAGCCCTGGCAGCGCATCGAGGACCTCCGAGCGGATGCCATCGTCGCCGTCGTCAGCCGCGGCCGAGTCGTGCGCGGCGAGCTCCCGCAGTAACCCCGACCCCCGCCCACGCCCGACGGCGCGCGTGACGGCGGTTCCGCATCCGCTGTTCCACCCCTGCGACGGATGCACGGCCCACGAGGCCGCACCCCCTCTGCACCACACAGCGCACCACCGAACCCCTCGAGTAGGAATCCCGCATGAACATCCCCCGCATCGCGCTCAGCGGCGTCGCCGCTGCCGGCGCCATCGCGCTGCTCGCCGGCTGCTCCGCCGGCGGCACCGGCACCGCGACCGACGGCACCCTCGTCTTCGCCGTCGAGACCGACCCCACCTGCATCGACCCGCAGCAGCCGAGCGTCACCCAGGCGCTGTACATCGGGCGCCAGGTCGTCGACTCGCTCGTCGACCAGGACCCGGAGACCGGCGACTTCGTGCCGTGGCTCGCCGAGTCGTACGAGACCAACGACGACCTCACCGCGTACACCTTCACGCTGCGCGACGACGTCACCTTCAGCGACGGCACCGACCTGACCGCCGAGGTCGTGGCCGCCAACTTCGACGCCATCATCGCGATGGCCGCCGACGGCTCGACCGCGAGCCTCGCCAACCAGTACCTGGCCGGCTACGAGGGCACCACGGTCGCCGACGAGCAGACCTTCACGGTCGACTTCGCCGCCCCGAACGCCGCCTTCCTGCAGGGCGCGTCGACCATGAGTCTCGGCATCGTGAGCCAGGCGAGCACCGAGGCGACCCCCGACTCGCGCTGCCAGGACGGCGTCATCGGCACCGGCCCGTTCGTCTACGACGCGTACTCGCCCAACACCGAGGTCTCGATGGACAAGCGCGAGGGCTACGCCTGGGCGAGCGAACTGCGCGAGCACAGCGGCGACGCGTACCTCGAGCGCATCGAGTTCCCGGTCATCACGGAAGACAGCGTGCGCACCGGCGGCCTGCAGTCGGGCGAGTTCGATTTCATCGGCGAGCTGCCGTACCTCGACGAGTCGCGCTTCGCCGCCGACTACGAGATCTACGCGGCCCCGAACCCGGGCGTGCCCACCAGCCTGATCCCGAACCTCACCAACCCGGTGCTGGCCGACGACGCGGTGCGCCAGGCGCTGCAGCTCGGCATCGACCGCGAGGAGATCAACGAGACCCTGGGCTACTCGGGCGGCGACGTGCCCACGAGCGCGCTCAGCAGCGGCACCACCGGCTACGCGAGCCAGGCGGATGCGATGGGCTACGACGCCGAGGCCGCGATCGCGGCCCTCGAGGCGGCCGGCTGGGTCGAAGGCGCCGACGGCGTCCGCGAGAAGGACGGCGAGCGCCTCACCTTCACCGCGACCGGCTTCTACGAGCAGGAGATGATGGAGCTCATCCAGATCCAGCTGCTCGAGATCGGCGTGGACATGCAGATCGACTTCACCGACGCGGGCGGCTTCTTCGGCGCCATCGCGGACCGCTCGTACGACATGCTCTTCGCCGCGCTCACCCGCACCGACCCCGACGCTCTGCGCATCATGTTCTCGCAGGCGGCTCCGTCGCACTGGGCCGTGGTCGAGGACGCCGAACTCGAGTCGCTCGTCACCGAGCAGGCCGCGGCGGCCGACCCCGCCGAGCGCCAGGCGCTGCTCGACGACGCGCAGGCCCTCATCATCGAGAACGGCTACCTGTTCCCGATCCTCGAGGTCTACCAGCTGCACGCGTCGCAGCCGGATGTCACGGGCTTCGCCTTCGACTCGGCGTCGCGCTTCCACCTCTACGACGTGCAGGCGGGCTGACGATGACACGGGCAGGAACGGCACTGCGGCTCGTCGCCCCGAAGGTGCTGCAGTTCGCCTTCGTGGTGTGGGCCACCTACACGGTGACGTTCCTGCTCGTGCGCGTGCTGCCGGGCGACCCCGTGCTCGCCGCGCTCGCCGTGCAGAGCGGCGACGCGACCACGGTCGACCCCGAGCAGCTCGCGGCGCTGCGCGAGCAGGCGGGCCTCGACGGCTCGCTGCTCGAGCAGTACCTCAGCCAGCTGGGCGCCCTGCTGACGGGCGACCTCGGCACCTCCCTGGCCACCGGTCGCACGGTGGTCGACATGATCGCGGGCGTCGTGCCCGGCTCCCTCGCGGTGGCCGGGCTGGCGCTCGTGATCGGCGTGCTCACCTCGGTGGTGCTCGCGTTCCTCGCCTCGATCGCCCCCTGGCGCTGGCTGCGCGACCTGCTCGTGCAGCTGCCGCCGCTGGGCGTGGCGGTACCCGCGTTCGTGACGGGCCTCATCCTCATCTCGGTGTTCTCGTTCTCGCTCGGGCTGCTGCCCGCCTCCGGCTCCCGCAGCGGCGACAGCGTGATCCTGCCCGCCATCACGCTGGCCTTCCCGGTCGGCGCCATCTTCTTCCAGGTCTTCATCACGGCGATCCGCGAGGCGGAGGCGAGCGGATACGTCTTCACGGCCGAGGCGAAGGGCCTCGGCCGGGCGGCGGTGTTCGGCCGGCACGTGCTGCGCAACGCGCTGCTGCCCTCGGTGACCAGCATCGGCCTGCTCATCGGCTACCTCGCCGGCGGCACCGCGGTCGTCGAGACCGTCTTCTCACGCGAGGGCATCGGACGCCTCGTCGTCTCGGCCGTGCTCGCGCGCGACGTCTCGGTCATCCAGGGCGTCATCATCGTCGTGGCCGTGGTCTACGCGCTGGCGGCCCTGCTGGTCGATCTGTCGTACCCGCTCATCGACCCGCGCCTGCGCCCCGGCAAGGCTGCGCCGAAGCCGGCCGCCGCATCGACCTTCTCGATCGTCCCCGAAGCGGATGCGCTGACGAGCGCGACGACCGATCCGAAGAACGGAGCCGCGAAGTGACCAAGCTCCTGCGCCCCACCACGCTCGTCTCCATCCTCGTCGTGCTGCTCTGCGTCGTCATGGCCTTCGCCCCGCAGCTCATCGCGCCGGGCGACCCGCTGGCCGGCACCCCGCGCGACCGCCTGCTGCCGCCGAGCGCCGAGCACCTGTTCGGCACCGATTCGCTGGGCCGCGACGTCTTCACCCGCGTGGTGCACGGCGCCTGGCTCTCGCTGGCCGCGGCGACCCTGGCCGTCGGCATCGGCGGTCTCGTCGGCGGCGCGATCGGCCTGCTCTGCGGCGCGGCCCGCGGCCGCGTCGGCACCGCGATCGACTTCGTCGTCATGCGCTTCGTCGACGTGCTCATCGCCGTGCCCGGCATCCTGCTCGCCCTCATCGTGGTGGCGACCCTCGGCTTCGGCCCCTGGAGCATCGCGCTCGGCGTGGGCCTCGGCGCCGCCGGCAGCTTCGCCCGCATCATGCGCGCCCAGGTGCTGCGCGTGCGCGGCGAGGAGTACGTCGAGGCGGCCGCCGTGCTCGGCGTGCGCCCGCTCGGGGTGCTCAGCCGGCACATCCTGCCGAACGCCGCCCGCCCGGTGCTCGCCATGGCCGCTCTCGAGCTCGGCACCGCGGTGCTCAGCGTCTCGGCCATCAGCTTCCTCGGCTTCGGCGTCGCGCCGCCCGCGCCCGAGTGGGGCTCGCTGGTCTCGGCGGGCCGTGACTACATCGCCACCTCGTGGTGGCTGACGGTGCTGCCCGGCGCCGTGATCGTGGGCGTCGTGCTCGCGGTCACCCGGCTCGCGCGAGTCATTGGAGAGAGCCGATGAACGACAACATCCTCGAGGTCAGCGACCTGCAGGTGCGGTACCGCGTCGGCCGCCGCCGCATCGAGGCCGTGCGCGGCATCGACCTGGCCGTGCCCCGCGGCGGCATCGTGGCGCTGGTGGGGGAGAGCGGATCGGGCAAGTCGAGCGTCAGCCAGGCCCTGATCCGCCGGCTCGCGGGCAACGGCGAGATCGCCGCCGGTCGCGTCGTCTTCGACGGCCAGGACCTCCTGAAGCTCCCCATGAAGCGGATGCGCGCCATCCGCGGCGGCTCCATCGGCTTCGTGCCGCAGGACCCGAACAGCAGCCTCAACCCGACCCTGCGCATCGGCGAGCAGCTCGTCGAGGGCCTGCGCCTGCACCTGAAGCTGGGTCGCGAGGAGGCGACGGAGCGCGCCGTGCGCATCCTCGGCGATGTCGGACTCTCGCACCCGGAGGCCCGCGCGCGGCAGTACCCGCACGAGCTCAGCGGCGGCATGAAGCAGCGCGTGCTCATCGGCATGGCCTGGAGCTGCGAGCCGCAGCTCGTCATCGCCGACGAGCCCACCAGCGCGCTCGACGTCACCGTGCAGCGCCTGGTGCTCGACCAGATGCAGCAGCTGGCCGCCGACCGCGGCACCGCGGTGCTCATGGTCACGCACGACCTGGGCGTCGCGGCCGACCGCGCCGAGCAGGTCGTGGTGATGCGCCACGGTCAGGTCGTCGACGCCGGCCCCACGGCCGCTGTGCTGCACGCCCCGACGCACGAGTACACCCGCGACCTGGTCGCGGCGGCGCCGGGTCTGAACAGCGTGCGGCTGACTGCATCCGCTGCTCCTGTCGCAACCGAGGCATCGCACCCGATCCTCGAGATCCGCGAGCTGCGCAAGACCTTCACCCTGCGCCGCCCCGGCGCCGCGCCCGAGCCGTTCACCGCGGTCGACGGCGTCAGCCTCGCCGTGCCCGCCGGCAGGACCGTCGCGCTGGTGGGGGAGAGCGGATCGGGCAAGACCACGACCGCCCGCATGGCCGCCCGCATCGAGACGCCGGACAGCGGATCGGTGCTGCTCGATGGCCAGGACGTCACGACCCTGCGCGGCGAGGCGCTCCGCCAGCTGCGCCGCGACGTGCAGGTGGTCTACCAGAACCCCTTCGGCAGCCTGGACCCGCGCATGAGCGTCGCCCAGATCATCGCCGAGCCCCTGCGCGCCTTCGGTCTCGGTGGCCGCCGCGAGCAGCTGACCGAGGCGAAGCGCCTGCTCGACGCAGTGCAGCTCGCCGAGGGCCTGGCCGACCGCCGCCCCGCCGAGCTCAGCGGTGGCCAGCGCCAGCGCGTGGCCATCGCCCGGGCGCTCGCGCTCAGCCCCAAGCTGCTCGTGCTCGACGAGCCGGTCAGCGCGCTCGACGTCAGCGTGCAGCAGCAGGTGCTGCAGCTGCTGGTCGACCTGCAGGCCGAGCGCGGCGTGGGCTACCTCTTCATCACCCACGACTTCGGCGTGGTGCGCCAGATCGCCGACGAGGTGGTCGTGATGCGCCAGGGCCGCGTCGTGGAGCAGGGCCCCGCCGAGCGCCTGCTCAGCGCGCCCGAGCACGAGTACACCCGGGCGCTGCTCGAAGCCGTGCCCGGCACGGCGGCGCGATGAGGGCCATCGTCGACGACGCGCTGCCGGGCCCCTTCGGCCCGTACAGCCACGTCGTGGTCGACGGCGGCCTGGCCTACACGGCGGGCTTAGGCCCGCACACGCCCGAGGGCATACCGCTCACGCCGTCGGGTCAGGCGCACGCCGCCCTCGACAACCTCGAGGCCGCGCTCGCCTCGGCCGGTTGCGGCCTCGCCGACCTCGTCAGGCTCACGGTGCTCGTCGACGACCTCGCCGTCATGCTGCCGGCGGTCGACGCCGAGCTCGCCGCGCGCGTGCCGGCCCCGCACCCCGTGCGCACGGTGCTGCAGGCTGCGCTGCCGGGCGGCGTGCCGGTGGTGCTGGATGCGGTGGCGCGCATCCCGGCGGCCGGCGCGTGACCGCGCATCGAGTTGCACCCTCGCGCCGCACCCGCGAAACTGACACGGTGCGTCCGTTCCGCGGCGTCTGAAATCCAACGAACCTCAGGGGTACTCTTGCGCGGCATCATCCTCGCCGGCGGCTCCGGCACCCGGCTGCACCCGATCACCCTCGGCGTCTCCAAGCAGCTCGTGCCGGTCTACGACAAGCCGATGATCTACTACCCGCTGTCGACCCTGATGCTGGCGGGCATCCGCGAGATCCTCGTGATCACGACGCCGCACGATGCCCCCGGCTTCGAGCGTCTGCTCGGCGACGGCTCGCAGTTCGGCATCGAGATCACCTTCGCGCAGCAGCCCTCGCCCGACGGTCTGGCGCAGGCGTTCACGATCGGCGCCGACTTCATCGGCGACCAGAAGGTGGCGCTCGCCCTGGGCGACAACCTGCTCTACGGCCCCGGCCTGGGCAGCCAGCTCAAGCGCTACGCCGACATCGACGGCGGCGCCGTCTTCGCCTACTACGTGAGCGAGCCCTCCGCCTACGGCGTGGTCGAGTTCGACGAGACCGGCAAGGCCATCTCCCTCGAGGAGAAGCCCGCCGAGCCGAAGAGCAACTACGCGGTGCCCGGCCTCTACTTCTACGACAACGACGTCGTCGAGATCGCGAAGAACCTGCAGCCGTCCGCTCGGGGCGAGCTCGAGATCACCGATGTGAACCGCATCTACCTCGAGCGGAACAAGCTGCAGGTCGAGGTGCTGCCGCGCGGCACCGCCTGGCTCGACACCGGCACCTTCGATCAGATGACGGATGCGACGGAGTACGTGCGCACCATGGAGCGCCGCACCGGCATGAAGATCGGTGCTCCCGAGGAGGTGGCCTGGCGTCAGGGCTTCCTCAGCGACGACGAGCTGCGCGAGCGCGCGCAGAAGGTCGTGAAGAGCGGATACGGAACGTACCTGCTGGAGACTCTGGAGAGGGGCCGCTGATGCGGCTGTTGGTCACCGGCGGCGCCGGCTTCATCGGTTCGAACTTCGTGCACCACGTGATCTCGACGACCGATCACAGCGTGATCGTGCTCGACAAGCTCACCTACGCGGGCAACCGCGACTCCCTCGCGGGTCTGCCCGAGGACCGCGTCGAGCTGGTCGTGGGCGACATCGCCGACGCCCAGCTCGTCGACGAGCTGTTCGCCAAGGTCGACGCGGTGGTGCACTACGCCGCCGAGTCGCACAACGACAACTCGCTGAACGACCCGCGCCCGTTCCTCGACACGAACATCATCGGCACCTACGTGCTGCTCGAGGCGGCGCGCAAGCACGACGTGCGATTCCACCACATCTCCACCGACGAGGTCTACGGCGACCTCGAGCTCGACGACCCGGAGCGGTTCAGCGAGTCGACGCCGTACAACCCGTCGAGCCCGTACTCGTCGACGAAGGCCGGCAGCGACCTGCTGGTGCGCGCCTGGGTGCGCTCCTTCGGTGTGCGCGCCACGATCTCGAACTGCTCGAACAACTACGGTCCGTTCCAGCACGTCGAGAAGTTCATCCCGCGCCAGATCACCAACGTGCTGCGCGGCGAGCGCCCCAAGCTCTACGGCAAGGGCGAGAACGTTCGTGACTGGATCCACGCCGACGACCACTCCTCGGCCGTGCTGACCATCCTCGATAAGGGCGAGATCGGCCAGACCTACCTCATCGGCGCCGACGGCGAGCAGAACAACAAGGACGTCGTCGAGCTGATCCTCGAGCTCGTCGGTCAGGACCGTGACGCCTACGATCACGTGACCGACCGCCCGGGTCACGACCTCCGCTACGCCATCGACTCGACGAAGCTGCGCACCGAGCTCGGCTGGCAGCCGAAGTTCCAGGACTTCCGCGCCGGCCTCGCGGCCACCATCGAGTGGTACCGCGAGAACGAGTCGTGGTGGAGGCCGTCGAAGGACGCCACCGAGGCGTTCTACGCCTCCAAGGGGCAGTAGATGGCCCGGTTCGGCAAGGCCCTGGAGGTTCGCCAGACGCCGATCCCCGGTCTGCTCATCGCCGACCTGCCCGTGCACGGCGACAACCGGGGCTGGTTCAAGGAGAACTGGCAGCGCGAGAAGATGCTCGCTGCGGGCCTGCCGGACTTCGGCCCGGTGCAGAACAACGTCTCGTTCAACGATGCGGCGGGCACCACCCGGGGCATCCACGCCGAGCCGTGGGACAAGTGGATCTCGGTCGCGACGGGTCGCGTCTTCGGTGCCTGGGTCGACCTGCGCGCCGGCGAGAGCTTCGGCACGGTGTTCACCGCCGAGATCGACGCATCGACGGCCATCTTCGTGCCGCGCGGCGTGGGCAACTCCTTCCAGACGCTCGAGCCGAACACCGCTTACTCCTACCTGGTGAACGACCACTGGTCGCCGAACGCCGAGTACTCGTTCCTCAACCTCGCCGACGAGACCGTCGCGGTGCCGTGGCCGATCCCGCTCGACCGAGCCGAGCTCAGCGACAAGGACCGCGCGCATCCGCGTCTCGCCGATGTCGTGCCGCTCGCGCCGCGCAAGGTGCTCGTGCTCGGCGCGAACGGCCAGCTCGGCCAGGCCCTGCGCGCGAGCTACGGTGACGCCGCGCACGTCGAGTACGCGACCCGTGCCGACCTCGACCTCGCCGACACCGCCGCGCTCGTGACGGCACGTCGGTGGCGCGACTACGGCACGATCGTCAACGCCGCTGCGCACACGAAGGTCGACGTCGCCGAGACCGCCGAAGGACGAGCGGATGCCTGGGCCGCGAACGTCACGGGCGTCGCCGCCCTCGCAGCGGTCGCCGCCGCGAACGGCATCACCCTCGTGCACGTCTCCAGCGACTACGTCTTCGACGGTTCGAAGGACGGGGCCTATACCGAAGCGGATGCGATCGCCCCGCTCGGCGTCTACGGCCAGACGAAGGCCGCCGGCGACGCGATCGTGGCGACCGTGCCGAACCACTACATCGTGCGCACCAGCTGGGTCATCGGCGTAGGCGCGAACTTCGTGCGCACCATGGCGAGCCTGGCCGGCCGCGGCATCGACCCGAAGGTCGTCGCCGATCAGTCCGGGCGGCTGACCTTCACCGAGGACATCGCGGCGGGCATCCGCCACCTCGTCGAGAGCGGCGCTGCGAGCGGCGTCTACAACCTCTCCGGTGGTGGGGAGCCGACCACGTGGGCGCAGGTCGCGAAGGCGGTCTACGAGCTCAGCGGTCACGACCCGGCCCGGGTCACCCCGGTGACCACGGCCGAGTACTACGCCGGCAACGCGGGGCCCATCGCGCCGCGCCCGCACAACAGCGTGCTCGACCTCGGCAAGCTGCAGGCGACGGGCTTCGTGCCGGCCGACGCCCGCGAGCGGCTGCACGCGTACGTGGCGGCGCTGGGCGCCTGAGGCCCACCAGGCCAGAACTGTCACCAAGTACCGGTGCCCTCGCGCCGCCGGTCTCGTAGCGTGGAACCACGACGAGGCCGCGCAACTCGAAGGAACTCGAGGCGGCCCCGACGCAGTCTCGACGACTCCCTCGGGGGAGCTGCCGAGACGACGCCTCCCGATGGCGTGACATCGGCCGCGACGGCGGCCGTCGTCGGCTCCCCGCCGCCAAGGGAATGCGAGGCGGGGAGCCGCCCACGGGGCGGCAGACCGAGCAGCAGATGGCTGGGCGTCGGCGCCGGTCGACACCGAGCAGTGGTCAGCGCCGGGCGGATGCGTCGATCACGCGCTTGATCTCGCGCCGGTTGGTCAGCCCCAGACGGTCGAGCACGTTGCCCACGTGGAAGTCGATCGTCCGCTTCGACAGGAACAGTTGCGTCGCGATCTCGGCGCTCGTCCATCCTTCTGCCACCAGGTCGGCTACTCGCCGCTGCTGCGGGGTGAGCGCGTCGAGCGCAGCGAGCGTCTCGTGCGCCGGCGGGGCGTCGCTGCGTCGGATGAGCTGCGCGGCGAGCTCGGCGAAGCTGCCGGCGCCGAGCCGAGCGAAGGCGACGCGGGCGAGCTCGTGCTCCCTGCGGCCATCGGCACCGTCGCGCAGCCGCTCCTCGAGCGTGCCGATCACCCAGTGCACCCACGCGCGGCCGAGCGGATCCTCGTCGAGGTCGAGGCGAGCGCGCATCCGATCGATCGTGGCGATGGCCGCGCGGTCATCGCCCTCGGCTTCGGCGAGCAGACCGCGGTGCGCCCAGAAGAGCGCGCTGCCCTCGGCGCCGGGTTCCCCGTGCCAGCGCTCGAGCAGGGCGCGGTGCCGCGTCGTATCGCCGACCCCGTGCAGGGCGAGCGCCTGCAGAGCGAACCACTCGTGCGGCGAGTAGAGCCGGCGATGGCTCGGCTCGTCCTCCACATCGAGCAAGGCGTGCAGCGGGCCCCACTCCTGCGCGGCGATGGTCAGCATGATGCGCGCGTGCAGCAGCAGTACCTCGGCGATGATGCTGCGGCGCTCCACGAGCGCGCGGCGGCAGGCGTCGACCGCACGCATCGCCCCGGGTCCGTCGCCAGCGAGCGCGCGCTGCAGCGCCTCGAGCGCCGAGCGGATCGCGATGAGGGTCGTCGAGGTGCTGCCCGCGATGAGGGCCTGCGCCGACTCGCTCTCGAGCCCGGCCCCGTGCCAGTCGCCCTGGCGGTAGCGGGCGAGCACGAGCATGGCCTTGGCGGTGGCGGCAGTCTCGATGGCGTTCGAGGGCGTCAGGTGCACGCCCTGCGCCAGGTGCAGAGCGGCGCGGTGCCAGGTGCCCTGTCCGGCGTGGATGCGACCCAGTACGGTCAGCGCCAGTCCGTGCTGCCGACCGAGACGGTTGCGCGAGCGCAGCTCGTCCAGGGCGTCGCGCAGCTGCTCGGCGGGGCCATCGTCACCATCGGCGTTCCAGACCAGGAAGGCGTGCACCGCCAGAGCCGACATCCAGAGCCGATCGACGTGGTCGGCCGGAGCGCCGATCGCGCGCAGCCGCTCGACGGCGCGCATCGCGATCTCGTCGAAGCGGCTGGCCTCCGGCCACAGCGCGCGGTCGGCAAAGCGCCATCCCATGCAGAGCGCCACCATTGCCGCGGTGCCGGGTTCGTCGGGCTCGAGGGCGTCGAGCGCCAGGAACAGCGGCGTCGCGCTCTGCCCCTGCTGCACGGCGGCGATGGCGAGCGCCGTGCGCTTGAGCGTGCCGTCGGGCAGTGCCAGGATGCGCTGGGTCTGCGGCAGCAGCATCGATCGCTCTTCGTTGCGCGCCTCCTGCTCGAGCAGTCGCGAGACCATGCCCAGCTCGCCCGTGCGCGCTGCATGGTCGAGCAGGGCCGCGGCCAGCCCATTCCAGTCACCGGCGGCCCACGCGCTCTGCGCGTCGCTGCCCGATGCGGCCAGCTCGTCGAGCTCCCAATCGGTGAAGAACGGCATCGAGGGCTTTCAGCTGGGTGGTGCTCGGGCGCACAGCACAGGTCGAGCAATATTCACACCGATCGTACGAGGACTGTTACTCGGGGCCCGATGGTGCGTCAGAGAGGATGCAAGGGAAAGCCTGGTCAGCGCATTTTCCGTTCCCCCCTGCCCGCGGACGTGCGGTGGGAAACTCGTATTCGATGACAGTGCCGCGCGTCCGCACGGGCACCCCTCCCCATGGGCCCGCCACCCCCATCCGCGGTACGTTGGCCCCTCATCGCCGACGAGTTCCTTGGGGGAAGCGATATGCGTTCGAAGCGTGCTGCCATCGGTGCGGCCGGAGTCCTGATGCTGGTGCTGGCCGGTTGCTCGGCCGGGGAGCCGGAGCCCACCGAGGCCCCGGAGACGGAGACCAGCCCGAGCGCGACGCCCGAGGCCGCCGCGCAGGCGACCCAGGCCGAGCTCGACGAGCTGTTCACGAGCATCCAGTTCACGGCCGGCGAGTACGCGACCACCGCCGAACTGCTCGACTCGATCTACCCGGGCCTCACCGCCGAGGACCTGACCTGCCTGGCCCCCTTCGGCGCCGGCTGGGAGGAGGGCGCCGAGCAGGACGCGACCCCGATCGCCTTCGGCACGAGCATCGACCGCTCGATGACCGCCGTGCTCGTCAGCTCCGGCGACGAGCAGACCGCCACCGACCTGGTGGCCCAGGCCACCGACGCCCTCGACCGCTGCGCCGAGAGCGAGAACCTGTTCGCCCTGCAGGGCACCCCGGTCAGCACGCAGCTCTCGCCGGCCGACCCGCAGGTCACCGGCACCGACCAGACCATCGGATGGCGCGTCACCGGCGACGTCGGCGGCTCGCCCTTCGCGCTGGTCGGCACCACGGTGCGCGTCGGCGGCGATGTGCTGGCCCTGGTGGGCTGGGACCCGTCGACGAACGAGGACTACGTGCCGCGCGCCACCCAGCTGTTCGTGGACGGCCTGTGATGCGCGCCCGCATCGTCGCCGCCGGCCTCGCTGCCGCGCTGGCTATGCCCGCACTCGCGGCCTGCTCCGCCGGGGGAGCGGATGCGTTCTGCTCCGACATCGAGGCCGCCGGCGGCAGCGGCGTGGACCTGGGCACGCTGCAGTTCTGGCTGCCCAAGGCGCAGCTGCAGCCCGACCTGCAGCACCGCATCTCGCTCTTCGAGAGCGTCACCCCGCCCGATGACCTCGCCGACGACTGGCAGGCCGTGCACGACCAGTACGTCGAGCTCGAGGCCGCTGTCGCCGAGCTGCCGGCCGACGGCCTGATCGGCAACGACCTCATCGTCAGCACGAACGAGCTCAGCGACGCCACGGGCCGCATCTCGAGCGCCTTCGCGGAGCACTGCCTCTGCGCGCGCGGAGGCGCCCCGCGAGCGGGGGGCGCATCTCCGCGGCGGCTACCAGTCCCGGTACCAGTCTTCGCGCACGCGTTGCTCGCCCCGAGCGGATGCGGCGTAGAACTGCTCAGTGCCCTCACCCCGAACCCAGGCGCGCACCGCTCGTACCCCCGCGCCCCACGCCCCCGTTACCCGCCGTCGCTCCGCCCAGATCGATGACCGCCGCTCCTCGCGGCGCCTGCGCCGCCTCGAGCGCCGCCACAACCCGAAGCACCTCTACTGGCAGCTGGCGGTGGTGCTCGTCGTCGCGGTGCCGGTGATCGTCGTCACGGTGCTCGCCCTGCGGTAGGAGCGCTCAGCGAGAGGGCTGGCGCAGCAGCCCGGCGATCTCGCGCCGGCTGCGCAGCCCGAGCCGTTCGAGCGCGTTGGCCACGTGGAAGTCGACCGTGCGCTTCGAGAGGAAGAGCTCCTCGGCGATCTGCGCGCTCGTACGCCCCTCGGCCACGAGCAGTGCGATCCGTCGCTGCTGCGCCGTGAGCGCCCGCAGCACGTCCGGCACAGCCGGAGCGCGCCGTCGGGCCGCGGCGATGGCCTCGTCGCAGTTGGCGACGAGCTCGTGCGCCCCGAAGCCCAGCAGCGCCGAGCGGGCGGTCTCGAGCGAGGCGATGCCCGTCGCCGCGTCGCCGAGGCGCGTCTCGACGAGGCCGTGCACGTAGCGCACCCAGGCGCGCCCGAGCGGATCGTCGGTGCTGCGCACGCCGGCGAGCATCCGCTCTGCCGCGTCCACCGCCGTGGCGTCGCCGTCGAGCATGCGCAGCAGCGCCTCGTGCGACCAGTAGTAGGCGCTCTCCGCCGCGCCGGGCTCGCCGCCCCACTCGGTCACGAGCTGCCGCAGGCGTGCGTCGGAGCCTGAGAGCCGCAGCGCCAGCGCGTGCAGGCACAGCCACTCGTGCCGCGAGTACAGCCGCCGGTAGCCGGGCTGATCCTCGCTCTCGATCAGCTGCAGCAGCACCTGCCCGTCGTCGGCACTGATCGCCAGCAGCATGCGCGCGTGCAGCAGCGCGGTCTCGGCCACGAGGCTGCGGCGCTCGGTCAGCGCCGCGCGCGCCTCGAGGATCCGCAGCTCGGCGAGGCGCCGCTCACCGGCGAGCACGGGCTGCAGCGCCCGCATTGACGAGCGGATGCTGCGCATCGTCAGAGCGGATGCATCGCCCAGCATCCGCTCCACCGAGCGCGCCTCCAGCGCGGCCCCGTGCCAGTCGCCGTGCCGGTAGCGCGCGAGCGCCAGCTCGGCCTTGGTGGCGGCGAGCCGCGAGGCGGCGCGCTGGGGGATGAGCCGCACCGCCTGCGCCAGGTCATTGCCCGCCCGGTTCCAGTCACCGAGGCCGGCGAAGACCCGGCCCGTGGCGACGAGCGCGAGCGCGTGGCCACGGTCGAGCCGGTGCAGCTGCCGCGGCCCCGCGAGCGCCTCGCGCAGCAGCTCGAAGTGCTCGAGCGACTGCGCCGTGTGCCACGCCACGAGCGCCCGCGCCCCGGTGGCGTCGAACCACTCGACCGAGCCGGCCTCGGCGTCGAGATGGCCGTCGAAGCGGGCCGCGGCATCCCAGAGCGCCAGGTCGGCCAGCCGCCAAACCATGGCGACGGCGATGGCCGCGGCGGTCCCCGGCGCCTCGGCGCGCAGCTGCTCGAGCGCTCGGAGCAGCGCCTGCTCGTCGTGGCCCGTGCGCAGTGCGATCAACGCGTAGGCCGTGCGCCGCCAGGGCCCGTCGGGCAGTCGACTGAGGCTCGGCAGGTGCTCGTCGAGCAGCACGGCGTCGTCGTCGCGCGCCTCCAGCTCGAGCAGCGCCGCGAGCCCCTCGAGGTCGCCGCTGCGCAGCACCGCCTCGGTGAGTTCAGCCCAGCGCCCGGCCGCCCACGCCTCCGCGCCGATGCGCTGGAGGGGGTTGGCGGCGGGCACGAGTCAAGATTAGGGGCGCCCCATGCCGAAGTAGGTCCAACCCTCTTCGCGCCATGCGGCCGCGTCGAGGCAGTTGCGCCCGTCGACGATGATGCGGCCCGCCGCCAGCGACGAGGCATGCTCGGGCGACAGCTCGCGCCGGTACTCGTCCCACTCGGTGACCACGATCACCGCGTCCGCATCCTGCAGCGCCTCGTCGCGCGAGGTCGTGTAATCGAGCTGCGGGTGCACGCGGCGGGCGTTCTCGACGGCCTGGGGGTCGGTCACGATGACGTCGGCGCCGAGGCCGCGCAGCCGCACGGCTACGTCGAGCGCGGGGGAGTCGCGGATGTCGTCCGAGTGCGGCTTGAACGCCGCCCCAAGAACGGCGACGCGCTTTCCGAAGACCTGGCCGCCGAAAGCCTCGACCACCAGCTGCACGGCCCGCTCGCGCCGGCGCAGGTTGATCTCGTCGACCTCGCGCAGGAACGCGACGGACTCGCCGCGGCCCAGCTCCTCGGCACGAGCGGAGAAGGCGCGGATGTCCTTCGGCAGGCAGCCGCCGCCGAAGCCGATGCCGGCGCCGAGGAAGCGGCGGCCGATGCGGGCGTCGTGACCGATCGCATCCGCCAGCTGCGTCACGTCGGCCCCGGTCACCTCGGCGATCTCGGCCATCGCGTTGATGAACGAGATCTTGGTGGCGAGGAAGGCGTTGGCCGAGACCTTGACGAGCTCGGCCGTGGCGTAGTCGGTGACGATGAAGGGCGTGCCCTTGGCCACGGAGGGGTGGTAGACCTCGCGCAGCACATCGGCCGCGCGCGCACCGAGGTCACCGCTGGGCACGCCCGCGACGAGCCGGTCGGGGTCGACCGTGTCCTGCACCGCGAAGCCCTCGCGCAGGAACTCGGGGTTCCAGACGAGCGTCGCACCGGTGGCCGAGACGCGCGGCTCGAGCGAAGCGGCGGTGCCGACCGGCACGGTCGACTTGCCGGCCACGAGATCGCCGGGGGAGAGGTAGGGCAGCAGGCCGTCGATCGCGGCGTTCACGTAGGTGAGGTCGGCGGCGTAGCCGTCCTTCGACTGCGGCGTGCCGACGCCCACGAAGTGCACGGCGCTGCCGGCCGCCTCGGCCATGTCGGTGGTGAAGCGCAGCCGCCCCGAGGCGATGCCCTCCTTGAGGATCTCCGGCAGGCCGGGCTCGAAGAACGGCGCCTCGCCGCGCGAGAGCGCCTCGATCTTGCGCTCGTCGACGTCGATGCCGACCACTTCGTGGCCGATCGACGCCATGGCGGCGGCGTGCACCGCTCCGAGATAACCGCAGCCGATCACGGACAGGCGCATGGGCGTTCCCCCTGAGGTCGTCGGCGACGAACGTCGCCGTGTCGTTTCTATCAGAGCGGATGCGCGCCGTGCGGCTGGATGTCCCACGGCCCGGTGCCATCGTCTGACTAGACTGCAGCTGTATGCCGGGGCTCCGACGGAGCCGGATAGAGGGGGACTCCGTCAAGTGGAGCTACGTGATTACCTGAGAGTGCTGCGCCGAGGATGGCTGCTGATCGTGCTCTTCATCCTCATCGGCGTCGGCGCGAGTGCAACCTACTCGCTGGTACTGACGCCGCAGTACGAAGCGGGAACGCGCGTGTTCGTGTCGGCCGATAGCGCGTCGAGCGTGAGCGAACTCGGCCAGGGCAACAATTACACGCAGCAGATCGTCCGGAGCTTCGTCGAGGTCGTCGGCACCGCCGCGGTGCTTCAACCGGTCATCGACGAGTTGAACCTCGACACCACGGTCGGCGTGCTGTCGAGCAAGGTCTCAGCGACGAGCGATCTCAACACCGTGCTTATCAACGTCACTGTGCAGGACCCGGACCCTGTGCGCGCCGCGGACATCGCGAACGCCGTCACCGACAGCCTCGTCGATGTCGTGGGTACGCTCACACCGCAGACCGCTGAGGGCACGACACCCATCGCAGTGAACACGGTGCAGCCCGCGACCGTTCCTGAGTCGCCTGTTTCACCGCGCGTGCCCCTCAACATAGCGCTGGGCTTGCTCGTCGGCCTCGCCCTCGGTCTTGGCATCGCGGTGCTGCGCGAGGTGCTCGACACCCGCGTGCGCGGTGAGCGCGACATCGAGCAGGTGCTCAACGTGCCGCTGCTCGGCGGCATCGCCTTCGATACGAAGGCCAAGGAGCGCCCGCTCATCGTGCAGGTCGACCCCAAGAGCCCGCGCGCCGAGGCGTTCCGCACTCTGCGCACCAATCTGCAGTTCCTCGAGCTCGGCTCGACCAGTCGCAGCTTCGTGATCACCAGCTCGCTGCAGAGTGAGGGCAAGAGCACCACCACCGCCAACCTCGCCATCACTATGCGCGACAGCGGCCAGAACGTGCTCATCATCGACGCCGACCTGCGGCGCCCCAAGGTGCACAAGTACTTCGGCCTCGAGGGCGCGGTCGGCATGACCGACGTGCTGCTCGGCCGGGTCAACCTCGAGGACGCGATCCAGCTCTGGGGCCCGCGCGAGCTCGCGGTGCTGCCGGCCGGCACCATCCCGCCGAACCCGAGCGAGCTGCTCGGCTCGGCAGCGATGAAGCAGCTGATCGAAGTCCTGTCGACTCGCTATGACACGATCCTGTTCGATGCACCGCCGCTACTGCCCGTGACCGATGCCGCGATCCTCTCCAAGAGCGCCAGTGGAGCCATCCTGGTGGTCGCCGCGGGGCGCGTGCACAAGCAGCAGCTCGCGGCCGCCGCGAGCGCGCTCGAGAACGTGGGAGCCCGTCTCCTGGGCGCCGTACCGACTCTGCTGCCGACCAAGGGCCCGGATGCCTACGGCTACGGCCGCTACGGCTACAGCTACTCCTACGAAGAGGGCAAGGACTGATGGCCTTCGGCGTCGCTTCTGCAGCGCCGAGCGTTCCGGACCCGTTCCGCATCCTCTTCGTCTGCACCGGCAACATCTGCCGCTCGGCCCAGGCCGAGCAGCTGCTGCGTGCTCGCATACCGGAGCCATTGCAGGGAGTCTTCGAGATCCGCAGTGCCGGAACCGGTGCGCTCGTGGGCGCTCCCATGCCGTCCGAGGCGGCGCAGCTCTCACGCCGGTACGGTGGTGAGCCGGACGCGCATCGCGGGCGGGACATCACCGTCGATCTGGTTCGCGAGAGCGATCTCGTGCTCGCCATGGCTGCAGAGCACCGCAGCGGCGCCGTGCAGTTGCTGCCCCGTGCCTCACGCTACAGCTTCATGTTCACGGAGTTCGGCGCCCTGCTCGACGACCTCTCCCGCAACCTGCCCGAGCCGTTGCTCGACGAGGCGCTGCCGCAGCATCCGCTCACGACCCGCCTGCGCGCGTTGGTGCGCATGGCCGCCGGGCGACGAGGTTTCCTGCCAGCCGGGGAGGCGGACCCGAAGGACATCATCGACCCCTACCGTCGCCCGCAGCAGGTGTACGACGACTCGGCGGCGCAAATCTCCGCCGGCATCGACCGCATCCTCGACGCTGTCGTGCGCATCGCTGCTCAGGTGCGCTGACGTGACCCGTCGTTTCAGCCGTTCCCGGCGGAGTCGACTGCCCGAACGCCCCGGTGGCAAGCGCATGCTCGCGATCGTCGGGCTCGGTGTGTTCGCGCTCGCCGACATCGCCCTCATCGCCCTCGCTCTCGGCCTCATCAGCGGGGGAGCGGATCAGGCTGAGCGCAACTCCGCCTCTCCCGCTGCGTCGCTCAGCGCGGAGGCAAGCCCGGAGCCCACTGAGACGCCCGCCCCGATTCCTCCGGCCGCCCCGGTGCTGCGCGCGCTCGCCGTGGTCGACGGGCAGGTCGCCTGGCGAGCCGAGCGCGGGGACTGCGAGACGCAGGCTGTCATAGAGGTGACCTCCGACGGCGGTGCCACCTGGATCCCGACGCAGCCGGTGACCACGGGTGGCCGCGAAGTGCTCTGGCTGTGGGCCCAGGACGCGGACTACGCACAGGCCGTGGTGGGCGCGGGCGATTCCTGCGCACCGACCGGCATCCGCAGCTTCACCTCCGGCGACTTCTGGAACCTCTCCGCCGACACGGTGGGAGAGGCAGCGTACGTGGCTTCGGACGGAACGCTCGTGACGCCTGCCGGGTACGTCTCGCCGTGCACATCGCCGACCGATGTCACAGAGCGCGACGATTCGACTGCCGTGCTGTGTGCCGACGGAACGGTGCACGAGACGTCGGACGGCGTCTCGTGGGCGAGTGCTGCGGTGCCGGGCGCGGTCGCGTTCGTCGCGGCCGGTGAGGACTATGTCGTCGCCGTGCAGCAGACGCCCTCGTGCGGGGGCATGGCTCTGGTCACCCTCCCTGTGCCATCTTTGGGGGATGGCGTCGCAGCCTCCGAGCCGCGAGCTTGCCTCTCCGGTTCGATCGACCCGGCCGCGACGGTCGTGAGCGCAGGCGGGGATTCCGTCTGGCTCTGGTCGGGATCGGAAGTCGGGATGTACAACTTCGCTCAACTGGCGCTGTGAGCAACGGCCTATCGAAGGACGATTGGCAGCGTCGCTATGCCCGTCGTCTCATCGTCACCGACCTGATCGCCGTCGTTTGGGCGGTCATCGGTGTGCAGCTCGTCTGGCTCGGAACTGACGAGGCGGCAGCGACCTTCACTAATCTCCCGAGCAACACGGGGCTCGGGTACACCTTCATCTCCGTGGGCGTCATCGCATCGTGGATGCTGATCATCGGTGTCACCGGTAGCCGCGGCCCTCGAGTGATCGGTATCGGTACGGCCGAGTACCGAATCCTGGTCGACTGGGGCGTGCGCCTCCTGTTGATCTGCGCCTCGGTCTTCTTCTTTCTCAAGCTCGACGTGGCTCGGGGCTACGTGCTCTTGGTTTTCCCGATCGGCATCGTCGCGCTGATCGCGTCGCGGTGGCTCTGGCGCCAATGGCTCCACGTGGAACGTGAGAAAGGACGTTACTCGTCGAAAGTCATCCTCGTCGGCAGTCGGAACTCCGTGCAGCATTTCGCGCGCGAGCTCGCGCGTCAGCCCTGGGCCGGTTATCGCGTGATCGCGGCGTGCGTGCCCGGGGAGCAGCCGGGCTCCGACGCGGCGGTCGGCGGCGTCAAGATCATCGGTGGAGTCGACGACGTGCCCCGGGCCCTCGAGACGTTGGGCGCTGACACCGTCGTGGTCTGCGGTAGCGATGACCTGCCTCCGCAGCGCGTTCGCGAGCTCAGCTGGCAGCTTGAGAGCGGCCGCTACCAATTCGTGGTCGCTCCGAACCTGACCGACATCGGTGGTCCGCGCATTCACACTCGACCTGTCTCAGGCCTACCGCTCATCCACGTGGAGACTCCACGCTACGACGGCATGAAGCGCTATACGAAGCGCGCTTTCGACCTGGCGGTCACCACGGTCATGCTGGCGCTGCTCGCTCTGCCGATGCTCGTCATCGCGACGCTCATCAAGGCGACCTCGTCCGGACCGGTGCTCTTCCGCCAGGAACGGGTAGGCCTTGGCGGCGAGACCTTCCGCATGCTGAAGTTCCGATCGATGCGTGAGGATGCCGAGCAGCTGCTCCCGGACCTCGTGAGCGCGGAAGACCGTGTCGAGAACGGCGGCGTGCTGTTCAAGATGCGCGATGACCCACGCGTCACGCGCGTCGGCAAGGTTCTGCGACGTCTCAGCTTGGACGAGCTCCCGCAGCTGCTGAATGTCTTCGGCGGGACGATGTCCCTGGTCGGACCACGTCCTCCGCTCGCTCGGGAGGTCTCCCTCTACGACCAGCACGTGCATCGTCGGTTCCTCGTCACGCCGGGCATCACAGGTCTCTGGCAGGTGAGCGGACGCTCTGACCTCTCGTGGGAGGACTCGGTGCGTCTCGACCTGTTCTATGTTGAGAATTGGTCGTTGACTGGCGACCTCATCATCCTTTGGCGAACCGCTCGCGCCGTCTTGCGCGGGGCGGGCGCTTACTGAGACGGTATCTTTCTCGCATCCGCTTGTACATCAACTGATCGCATTTTCGACCCACCAACGAAGTAGAGGCGTTCCGTGTCCACTCTCGCCAGCCTGATCCCGCAGAAGATCCGTCGAGCGGCGAGAAACGTGAAAAGCCGGGTCGATGTCCATCGTGAGTACGCGGCGGATAGAAGACGATACCTGGCGAACATGATGCCCGACGACCGTGCGATCGACACGCGCTTGCGTGGACGGAACCTCGAGGCGCAGATCACGAAGGACTATCACCGGATCGAGAAGGGACTTGCGCTGCGCAACCCGAGGCAACCGTTCGGCTATGAGGTGAAAACCCGGCTCGAGATGCTCTTGCCGTTCGCGGAACCGGGCCAGGAGTACGCGGAGCATGCGCGCAGCGCGTTGAGCGCTCTGGACGAATGGAACTCCGAAGGGACGATCGCGGAGGACATCAGCCCTCGTCGGATCCCTGACGTCGCGAGCAGGAACGCGGCCCCTGAGGATTTCTTCCGGAGCCGACACAGCGTTCGGGATTTCACCCCCGCACCGATTACGAAGGATCTTCTCGTCCGAGCGGTCAGCCTCGCCTTATGCTCGCCGTCCGTGTGCAACCGGCAGAGCTGGCGTGTCCATTTCTTCCACGGCAGCGAAGCGACCGAGGTCTTAGCCTTCCAGAACGGGAGCGCAGGCTTTCGAGAGACGGTTCCCACGATCGCGGTCGTCACTGTGGACACCCGAGCATTCGCTGGGGCCAAAGAGCGCAATCAGGCCTGGATCGAAGGTGGCATCTTCTCCATGTCGCTCGTGTGGGCGTTGCACGCTCTCGGTCTTGACTCCTGCATGCTGAACATGAGTGTCCCTACGGAGAAAGCGGATGCCCTGCGACGTCGTATCGACGCGAGTGACGCCGAAGTGGTGATCATGATGGTGGCGATCGGGCAAGCCCGAGAAGGCCATCGGCGAGCTCGGTCTCCTCGCAGGGACGTCGACGATGTCGTGATGCGCTTCTAACGATCCCTCGAGTGCGGCGGCGGACCGGCGGCATCGCACGACGCCCTGCCGGCATGGAACCGCGGGCAGCACCCACGCTGATCCGTCGCCGACGTTCGAGCAGATCGCTCGCGGACCGGCGCGAGCCAGGGCGCCGCACCGGGGACCAGCCCTTCTCGTTTTCCATGAGGCGACGGCGATCCGGCGCCAAGACGTGGTCGCGGACTGCGCCAGCTGAGGTCTCTGCCGGACAAGGCTGCCTATCGCGGTGCACCTCCGATTATCCGCGGACCTTCCGGATCAGTCGGTGCATCTCCGCGGCGTCTCGCCGGATCTGGGGGACGAGAACCCATGCGAGCGCGAGGAAGATGCCCATGGCAGGACCGATCGTCACGATCTGCAGCCACGCTTGCCATTCCCACGTCAGCCAGATGACAGGTGAGACGACGAGCAGCATCGTCGAGTACAAGGCGACGGGCCGTGCGGCTGCCACGACCAGAGGTCTTGTCGACAGACCGGTCTTCGGTACTGCCGAGAAGGTCAGGATGATCCAGTTCACGAGCAGCCCGAAGGTCATGCCGAGAGCGACGCCGTGCGCCCCCCACTGCACGCCGATGATCATGAACACGACCATGAGGCTTCGGGAGACGATCGTGTATCGGAGTTGCATCCCGGTCAGCGCTTTTGCCAGGAACACCCAGTAGTAGACGTAGCCGAGCGTCTGCAGAATTCCGCCCACGGCCAGGATCGCGAAGAGCGGCTTCGTCTCGGCCCACTGCGGACCGAGCACGATATCGATCAGCGGTGAGCACAAGGCGAGAGAGCCGAAGAAGGCTCCGCCGATGAGGTACGTCTGAAGGAGTTGCGCCTGTTGGACGTAACGTTGGAAGAGAGAATCATCCTGCAGTTTCGAGAGGATCGGGAATGCTACGCGAGTCATCGGAGCAGCGAGCTGCTGAAGTGGCATGCGGTACAACTGATAGGCGCGATTGTATAGGCCGAGTTGCTCGACACCCCAGAAGCGACCGATGAGTACGGAGTCGACGTTGTTGCTGACGTAGCTGACCACCTGGGTGCCGAGGTTGTTCATGCCGAAACTGATCAGATCGCGGATATCGTGCTGTCGACTCGGTCGCGATGGCACCCACGCTGAAGCGATCCAGAGCATGATCAGGAGCAGCAGCGCAGACACGAGCTGCTGGAGCACCAAGGCCCAGTAAGAAGCCCCGAGCCACGCGGCTCCGATGGCAACGACGAAGGAGATGGCCTGTGCTGCAACGTCTGCGATGGCCATGGCCCTGAAGCGAAGCGACTTCGTCGCCTCAGCCCTGAACTGCGCCGTAACTGCGTAGAGGAAGAACGTGAGGGAGAGCGCCTGGGCTATCGACACGAGTTCGGGGCGCTGGTACAGCCAAGAGATTGGGTGGGCCGCCACGAAGACGACGACGGCGACGGCCGCCCCAACCGCAGAGTTCAACCAGAAGAGGTTCGACTTCTGACCGTGGGTGATCGTCTGCGACTGGATCGCCGCGGACGAGAGTCCGAAGTCGGCCAGCAGGATCGCAAGTCCGGTGATCGCGGTGACGAGCGCTACCGTGCCGTAGTCCTCCGGCGTCAGAATGCGGGCGAGTGCGAACAACGATCCGATCTGGATGGCGAAGCGCAGGAACTGGGCAAGAAGCGAGTGCGCGGCACCCTTGGCCGCCGCGCCTGAGAGTGATGTCAAGGATTCCTCTGCCTCGTGGAGGTACTCGGCTCGAGCATCATCGGGCGCGGCCTCCGTTCGTGATTGGCCTGAGCTTCGGAGCGTGCAAGATCTCGGGTTGTTCGAGCGCGCGATTCTTGACGATCCCGTAACTGAAACCCATGCAGAAGAACCACAGCATGAAGATGGAGCCGTTCATGAGTCCCCAGCCCGTGACCGCCGTCACAAGTGATCCTGCTGCCGCAGCGAGGTACGCGCGCGCCCAGACCCCGCGGAGACCCAGTGAGCGAATCAGCGAGAGCGATGCGATGGTCAGCACGACCGCAGGCAGGAAGAACAGTGCTCCTCCGACGATCCCGAGTTCCGCAGTCTGAAGCAAGAACACGTTGTGGACCCTCCAACCGTCGGCAGTCAAGGCGTCTACTCGTCCGATCACGGGCACGTAGTTGCCAGGGCCTACTCCGAGCCACGGGTGCTCGACGATTGCGCTGATAGCCACATCGGTGAAGTGCTGACGAGCGCCCCCCGCCGGATCATTGGCGAAGCGCTCGATGATCGTGCCCGCGAACGCCAGGCCGCCGATTGCCACAGCTGCCGGGATCAGGAATCGTGACGTGTTGGCTGAACGTCCCGGCATGGTGATGAACCACACTCCCAGCACAAGCAGGTAGCCGACGAAGTTCGCGCGGCTCTCTGAGAGCCCGACGGGTACGAGCGCGAGCACCGAGGTCATGTAGGCGATCCGTCTCAGTGACGAACGGGCGCTCTGCGTGAAGGGGAGCATGATCGCGGCGAGCAGGATCATGACTTTGCCGACCGTTCCCGGGTGGCTGAACGTTCCGCTGGCTCGTCCGCCCTCGAGTTCCGCCGATCGCCCCTGGAGCTCGAAGATCGGAACGCCGCCGGCTTGCAGGACCGTCACGACAACCTGGACGACGATCACGGCCGATACGACGACGACGATGACGGTGTCGTGTCGGGAGCCGGGACGATAGCCGGCTGCCAGGCTCTGCGCGAGGCTCCACGACGCCATCCCGACCACTAGGAAGAGCAAGCTCTGCCACATCTCATCGTTCTGCTCCCATTGGAACAGCGCGCCGATGAGGAGGAAAGCGATCAAGGGCGCGAAGAGCAGAAGCGTGGGGCGATGCTTGGTAGCCAACGAGGCGATCAGCAGTGCGCCGAGGATGACGACGTCGTAGGTGTTCAGCGAGAGCGGGCCCAACTCGATCCCGAGGGAGCGTGGGACCAGAGTGATCGAGACGATCGTCGTGATCAGCGCCGTGGCCCACCAGCGAAGCGTGCTGGACATGACGACGACGACCACAGCTGCGAGTGACGCGAGTACGAGCGTCTGCATGGAGCTCCCTCCCCGTGATCGAGCCGCGCAAGCGTGCTTCTGATCGTAGGCCACCGCCGGAACGAGACGCGCCGGGGCCGATCCGCGGGCGTCAGATCCGTGCCCGGGGGTCATGCCGGCCAGCCCCTACACTGATCAGACACCGTGGCCACCCGCAGGCTGGGTGATGACGCTGGTGAAAGTCTCGAGGGGGGCCTAGAAGTACGAATGATGAAGGAATTGACGGTACGCGTTCTCGAGGCAGCTCGCAGCGGTGCCATGACGGCTTCCATACTTCTCTCGACGAGGCTGCGATCTCCCGGGAAGTACCATCTACTCCTCGCGGCTCCCGGCGGCGGCAATATCGGGGATCAGGCGATGGCCGACGCATTCGTCGAGCAGGTCTCAGGACGCATTCGAGTACTGATGACCAGAGCCGACGGCGTTATCGTCCCCGAGTACGGTGACGCGTCCCGCTCCGGCGTGTTCATCGCAAGCTTGATGTCACGAAACCCCGCCAAGTTCGTTCCCGCCTTCATCGCGCTTGGGCGCTTGCTTCGTGGAGCCAGCACCTTCTCCATCACGGGCGCGGACATCATGGACGGTGGTTACAACCCCCTGGCGAGTCTGCTGCGGTGGCGGATGGCGCGAGCCGCTCAAAGGGCGGGAATACCGACTCGCGTCCTCGGCTTCAGTTGGAATGGACGTGCGCCTCGAGAGGTCGTGCGCGCCGCAGCCCGCGCTGCGACGTCTGGGGTCGATCTCTATGTTCGCGACCCGGTCTCCCGTGCCCGGATGGCGAAGGCGTCGATCGCCCCGACCCTCGCCGCGAGCGACACCGTCTTCTCTTTGACGCAGCGCGACGACAGCTCCGAGATCTACGCATCGATCCGGGCGGCGAAAGATGAAGGTCACCGTGTCGCTCTGGTGAACGCGAGCGCGCTGGTCTCCAAGCGAATCGATCAACCCGCAGAGTACCGAGCGGTTCTCGAGGCACTGCGCCGGGCCGGTTACCTTCCCGTGCTCCTTCCCCACGTCAACCGGGGCGCTGACGGAGATTCTCGCGCGGTGGAGCTCGTGTCCGAGGCGGCACCTGGACTACCGTGGAAAGTGATCGATCATCTTCTCCGGCCGGCCCAGATCCTGTCGATACTCGAATTGTCCGACCTTGTCGTCACCGGTCGCATGCACCTCGGGATCATGGCGCTGTCGACTGGCACGCCGGCGTTCGTCATCTCCACCCAGGGCAAGGTCGAAGGGCTGGCACAGCTCCTCGACGAACCCGCGCTGCTGGTTTCTGCGGAGGTCGGTCTCGGTGATCGCCTTGCTCAGGCGATCGAGGATGACGAGCTCGTTGATGCGATGCGCGTCCGGATACGTCGTCATCTCGCGAAGATCAGGTCCCTCTCACGCGCGAACTTCGCCGGTATCTCTGATGACAGCCCCGACCGCGTCGGCGTGCTGCCCGGGGCAATCACCGCTGACGCCACGGTCTCCGTCGTCATACCAACCCACCTTCGACCTGATTACCTGCGCCTCGCAGTCGGCTCTGCTCTCCGCCAGAGCCGCTCGCCCCTCGAGGTCATCGTGTGCAGCGATGTAGACGATGCGGAGGCCGAGACGGTGGTCAACGAACTCGCCGAAGACGCGGTGATCCCCGTGCGTTATGTGTACGACCCGGCCACTTCGGGCGGGGCGTCCGCATCCAGGAACATCGGTGCGGGTGCCGCGTCAGGGTCGGTGCTCGCCTTCCTCGATGATGACGACCTCTGGGAGCCAGAGCATCTGGAAGCCGCCATCGCGGCCGGAGCGCGGTCGGGCGCTCACATGGCGGTCACCGGTCGCTGGATGGTCAAGGGATCGACTCGTGTGGAGGCGCCTCTCTTGCGCGCGGGCAGGTCCGCTGGCGATGTCGTGGCGGTAAGCCTCGGAACGACGGGAAGCAACATGGTCGTCTCGCGGGCCGCATTCGTGTCCTCGGGGGGATTCGACGAAGCCATGCCGGTGAAGAACGACACGGACTTCTTCTTTCGCTTCCTACTAGCGGGGCACCGATACGAGGTAGAGCCGAAGCGGCTCGTGCTGCAGGTCAAGCACGGCACAGGTCAGCTCACCGGGAACACGGAGCGACGTGCCGCGGGGACGCGGGGGTACATGGAGAAGCACGCAGTCCATCTGCGTGAACGAGATCGCCGTCATCTGAGATTGTCGTACTATCGCATCAAGTATCATCTCGCGGAGAATCCAGCGACTCGTTACGTTTACCTGGTCGCTGCCCTGCTGAACTATTCTCCGCAGAAGTATCTCGCGGAACGTGCCACTCGCCGTGCGTGGCTGCAACTCGAACGAGAAGAATCATGAGCCGCCGAGGTGAGCAGCGCAGATCAGTGGCGATCATCGGGACGCGCGGTTACCCGAGCTTCTACGGCGGGTTCGAAACAGCGGTCAGGATGCTCGCACCGTACCTTGCGGATCACGGGTGGGACGTAACCGTTTATGGTCGGCCAGGTGGGTCTCCCGCGCCCCGCGAGTTCAAGAGGGACCCACGTGTGGTCTCTCGGAACACTCCCGGACTCGAGTCGAAATCGCTGAGCACGCTCTCATATGGACTCACGTCCTCCCTCGACTCCGCTCGGCGGAAGCCCGATGTCGCGTTGGTGATGAACGTCGCGAACGGGTACTGGCTGCCCATACTCAAGGCTCGCGGCATCCCCTCGGTGGTCAATGTCGACGGCATCGAATGGGAACGTGAGAAGTGGGGGCGACTCGCCCGGCAGGTGTTCTTCAACGGTGCTAAGGCGACGGCGAGGCACGCGGACTCCCTCATCTACGATGCGCGCGCGATCGGCGACTATTGGCGGGCGAACTTCGATCGCGATGGGACGTTCATCCCCTATGGCGGGACTGAGCCGACGCCGCTTCCAGCACCGATGGGTCTGCGCAGCGGTGAGTTCATCCTGCTGGTCGCTCGTTTCGTCCCTGAGAACACCATCGGCGAGTTCTTCGCCGCTGCGGAGAAGCTCGCGAACCGCCACGATGTGGTCATCGTGGGCTCGTCGGGTTACGGCGGAGACCTCGACGAACGCGCGAAGGCCCTTGCAGCTGCGAAGCCGCGGGTCTCGTGGCTCGGCCACCTCCGCGATGACGACCTCTTGCTCGCCCTCTGGCAGCACTGCGGGGTCTACTTCCATGGTCACAGCGTCGGCGGCACGAATCCGGCGCTCGTACAGGCGATGGCATGCGGAGCACCGGTCGTGGCCCGGGACACGGTCTACAACCGAGAGGTTCTCGGCGACGTCGGCAGCTTCGTCGAGCCTGAACCCGACGCGATAGTCGCTGCAATCGAACGATCTCTCGCTGCTCCCGAGGACCGCGAACGGCGGTCCAAGCTCTCAAGGGCGCGAGTCGCCGAGCAGTACTCGTGGGAACTGGTCTGCAGCTCGTACGAAGCTGAACTCGAACTTATGAGGCGGAGATGACTCAGCTCGACAGTATCGTCACCTTCCCGATGCACGGCCAGAGCAAGCTCTCGAACGAGGGATACCGCACCAGAGACGGACACTTCATCGAGTGGTTCGGCACCCTTCTCCGTGGACGCGGCACAGTCGCGGTCCGGTCCCGTCCGGAACCATTGGTGCTTCGACCGCGCTTCCGCCAAGGCGCTCTTGCTGAGAACACACGTTCCGTGGACAGCTGGAGCTGGCGACTGCCGCTGGGCTCACCTCGGCAGAGATGGTGGTGGACGTCACGCAGCGCCTACTCGGCAGATCATCTGAACCGCGAGGCACCGCTCGTGGTTTGGAACCCCTTCGTCGCCGTCTCCAACCTGTGGCAAGACATCGAAGGCGGCTCGCAGAAGCTCGCCTTCGACATGCTCGACGACTGGACGGACCACTACGCGTTCACGACGATCAAACCGCAGGTGAGCATGGCCTATCGGCGACTGTTCGACCGCGCCGACGTCGTGACCGCTAACTCGGAGGCAACGCTGGAGACAGCGCGGCGGTTCGGTCGAAGCGACGCGCGTCTGGTCACCAATGGTTGCGATCCTGAACGGTTCAGTACCGCGTCTGCGGCCAGCGGACCAGTGACGGTCGGCTATGTCGGCAAGATTGGCAAGCGGATCGATCTCGATCTGGTGCTTCGAATCACGGCAGCATTCCCGCGGGCCGTCTTCGTCTTCGCCGGGCCGATCCTCGACCGTGAGTACGACGCTCCCCTCCGCGCTCAGCCCAACATCAAGCTGCTCGGCGACGTGCACTATGAAGAGGTCCCGGCCCTGCTCCAGTCCTTCGACGTCGGATGGGTGCCTCACCGTGTCGGTGCGGGGGAGGTAGGCGGAGACGTCATCAAGACCTACGAGTATCGAGCTGCCGGTCTGCCGGTGATCACGACGCCGGTCCTCGGCGCCGATGCTCGCGGGCTGGACGGTGTGCGCGTGTTGGACCGCGACCAGCAAGTTGAGGGCTTCCGCCGCCTCATGGGAGGCGGCGCTCGCGTGCCACGAGAGCCGACGGCGATTCCAGCCTCGATGACTTGGAGATCGAAGGCGGAGTCGCTCCTGGGTCTGATCGATCTGCATGTCTGAGTCGATCGCAGTCTGCGTAGCCACCTTCCGTCGACCCGCGGAACTCGCCACGTTGCTCGGCGCGCTCTCTGCACAGGATTATGCCGGGACTCACCACGTGTACGTCGTCGACAACGACCCGGAGGGAAGCGCAGAGTCGATCGTCAGGATGCATGCGCCGACTGCTGAGTACATCTGCGAACCCGCGCCCGGTATCGTCGCGGCGCGCAATGCGGCGCTCGCGGTAGCAACAGAGCCGCTGCTGGCTTTCATCGACGACGATGAGTACCCCGACCCCGCGTGGCTCACGACTCTGGCGGGCGCAATGGAGAGCTACTCCTCGGAGGTCGTCTGGGGTCCAGTAGTCTCCGTGTTCCCGGACGAGACGCCGGAGTGGGTTCGTTCCGGTGGATTCTTCAGCCGGGCGCGGCACGCGACCGGTACGGAGTTCGACCAAGCGGCGACCAACAACACGCTCGTGAGGCGTGCTGCCGTCATGCGACTGGAGCAGCCTTTCTTCGACGAGCGCTTCTCCGCGAGCGGCGGTAGTGACACCGAGTTCTTTCGCCGCCTCTGGAAAGAAGGGGCGCGGATCATCTGGTGCGACGAAGCGCTGGTTTACGAGAAGGTCCCGACCAGTCGTATGTCGCTTGACTGGTTGAGAAGGAGAGCGCGACGCACTGGCAACGTCCGAGGACGCCTCCTGGTCGACGATGGTCGCCGTGGCCGAGCCTGGATCGAAGGAATAGGACGCCTGGCCCTCGGGGGTGGGCGCCTGCTGCTGGATCGCGTGCGACGTGCTCCGGTCAACAGTCGATCTCTGAACACCTGGATGCGTGGTTGGGGCACTCTGGACGCGGCGCGGGACAGAGTGGTCATCGAGTACCGGCGTTGAGAAACAGGCGCAGGCGCGGGAGTACGGTTATGGAGACAAGTTGAAGGTATTCATCGCTGCGCACGGGCAGCCGGACAACCTCGGAGATTCTGTACTTCGTCGAGCGATGCTCGATGTCTTTTCGCAGGAATCGCTCGAACGTCATGTGCTCGTGGGCCCGCGTGTAAGCGACTACTCAGCGGGTCTCGGGCTGGGCTCCGACGACCTCGTCTACGACATGCGGGCGGACTGGCAACGAGCGGCCCTGCGCGCGGCCATCGCTGGACGAGTGGCGATCGTGTCGAACGCCGGTGAAGTGCAGCTGAATCGGCGACGCACCAAGATTGCCCTCGCCGACATCCCCACCGCGGCCCTCGTCCGACTGCGAGGCGGCAAAGTGGTCCAGTCCGGAGTGGGGTTCCGCCGCCCGAACGGCGGCTACCCCTGGCAAGTCGCCCTAGTCACAGCGATGAGCGGCATCGCCTCTTGGCGGGATGCTCCAAGCCGGCACCATGGACGCGTAGGGCAGGTGACTCCCGACTGGGCTTTCGCCATCGCAGGCAGTGGCGCGAAGGCCGTTCGTCGCGATCTGCTCGTCGTGACGATGCGTGGCGATCGTGCTGTGCCCACGTCTGCATTCGTCGACGCGGTTAAACGGATCTGCGACAGCCGGAACCTCCGACCTGTCGTGATCAACCAAGTCGTCCGAGATCTCAGTCGCAGCCGGGAGTTGGCTTCGATGCTCGGTGCAGAATTTATCGCTCCGTGGAGCGGCGGTCCCCACGATGAGTTCGAGCCCGTGCTCAGGGACGTGTACGCGCGTGCTGAGTTCGTCGTCAGCGACCGACTGCATGCTCTCGTCATCGCCCTGACGGAGGGAGCCGTACCGGTGGGGGCGACTCGAGGTTCCGTCGAGAAGCTCGACCGCACGCTGGCAGCCGCACATATCGACGATGTTTCATTCGACTATGACGCGATGGGCGAGACCGAACTAGTCGACCGAATGGAGGGCATCATCGCTCGACGGGGAGAGTTGATCGAAGCTTGTGCGTGGGCGAGAAGCGATCTGAACGATTTTCGCGAGCGAATCCGCGAGTACATCGCAGTGCGTTAGTCGCGCTCCCTCAGGAGCGAGGCACTCGTTCTATCGGCGCCGGGCCATCGACGCCTCGTAGAGCGACGCGTACTCGGCGGCCACTGCAGTCCACGAGCGACGAGGAAGGGGATCTCGGGACGCCCGAGCCGGAGCCGATAGTCGGAAGTGCTCCAGCGCGTTCATCAGGACATCAGGCGTGATCTCTCCCTCGTACGTGAACACCCAGTCTTCACCGGCCTCCACGCGGAGGTCGTCCATCGTCGGCGATGACGGGACGAGGATCGGCGTACCGCAGCTCAGGGAGAGGAGCGCTGCGCCCGAGTTGTACATCCGACGGTAGGGGAGGACGACCAAGGCACTGTGCCGAATCTCCCCGACCAGCTCTTCGTAATCGAGCAACTCAGGACGGAACTCGATTCCCGCCGAGCGCTCGACGAGAGAGGAGACCTCCAAGCTGTATGCCCGATCGGTCGGACGGCCGACGATGGCGAGCTGGGCTTCTGCGTCGGGCCTCAGGCTCGAGAAGGCCTCGATGAGCTGTTCAATGCCTTTGTAGGGCCGGAGGAGGCCGAAGAGCAGCATCCGGTTCTGGGATCGTTCACCTCCGGTCGCAGGGAACGAACCGGCGACGTGGCTGTAGTCCCCAAACGGTATAAATGTCGCAGAGCGCTCATCGGGGGTTACCGACGGGTAGAGGAACACGCGCTGTCGAACGGCCCGGCTCCAAGCGTGCAGTAGCCGCGACTCGACCTTGCTTCCTCGTTCGTGGGGGGTCTCGTTATGAACCGTCCACACGCTGGCTCTCCCTCCCAGTCGAAGGCGCAGCAGAAGAAGGGCGAAGAGGAAGTACTTGGTCCAGCGTTTGATGTGAGAGCCGGATCTGATCAGCGACTCGGGCCAATGAAGGTGCAGGATGTCCCACGTGCCGAGCAGTGCTCGACTCCACGTGAATCGTTGCACGTGGACATTGGCAGGGAGCGCTGAGATGAGAGCGTGTACTGGCGCCATGGGATTCGTGCCGAGCGACGGGCGCATCAGGACGGTAATGCGCCCATCTCGGGAACTTCGACGGCGACTGACCACCGTGCAAGCCTAGTTGGGTCGCGCGAGCGCGGAATCATCATGGCAGTGCCAGTTCCAGCTCCACGGAGAAGCGAGGGCCCTGTGAGCGAATCTTCGGCGACATGCTCCTCAAACTCGGCAGCGCGCCGTGCGCTACGGTTGCGGAGGAGTCAGGAGGGGAAGTTGGCCCAGGGACGAAGAATCGCGGTTGCCAAGCGCCCCAACCCCATTAAGCGGTGGGTGTTGATCGGGGTCGGCGTCGTTCTGCTAGTCGCTGTCGTCTGGGCGACATGGCTCGCCGTGCGAGGCCTCATGGCCCGAGATGCGCTGCAGTCAGCGGCATCGCAGATCCGCACCGTGCAGAATGATGCCTCGTTGAGCTCGCTCGATGCTCTGGGGGGCGTGATCGAGGACGTCTCCGTCCGCTCCCGCGAGGCCGCTGGGCTGACCTCCGATCCACTCTGGCGAGCGGCCGAGATCTTCCCGATCGTGGGACCCAACCTCAGTGCGTTCCGTGAGACTGCGGCGGCGATCGACGACATCGTCGGCAAGGCCCTGCCTCCACTGGTGCAGGTGGCGAACTCCATCACGCCGGAGTCCTTGACACTACGTGGTGGCGGGCTCCCCGTCGAAGAACTTCGGCAGGCGCAGCCGAGCATCGCCGAGGCGAGCGAGATCGTGGCGACCGCCGCCGATGCCGTGTCCGGGATCGACGTCGAACTCGTGGTGCCGCAGATCGGCGAGGCGGTCGGGCAGGTCGATGCGCTCGCATCCGAGGCCGCGCAACTGCTTCGCGGCCTCGACACCGCGGCGACGCTGCTGCCCTCCATGCTGGGGGCGGACGCCCAACGCGACTACCTCTTCCTCTTCCAGAACAACGCCGAACTGCGTGCCTCGGGTGGGATCCCAGGCGCAGTCTCGATCATCTCGGCCGACGCTGGTCGCCTCGGCTTGGCTGAACAGGCCAGCTCCGCGGACTTCCGCGGAGCGGCGGACGAGTCGGTGCTGCCGTTGACCGAGGAGGAGCAATCGCTCTTCACCCCGATCCTGGGCCGCTTCATCCAGAACGCCACGCTCACGCCCGACTTCACCCGCAGCGGCGAGCTCGCGCAGGCCCGATGGAGCCAGCTCACCGGTCAGGAGGTCGACGGCGTCGCCGCCATCGATCCGGTTGCGCTGAGCTATTTGCTCGAGGCGACCGGTCCTGTGGCCCTCGCTGACGGGACGGAGCTAACGAGCGAGAACGCGGTCGACACGCTGCTCAGTGGTGTCTACCAGAGGTTCGCCGACCGGCCCCAGTTGCAGGACGCCTACTTCGCGGCAGCAGCGGCCGCAGTTTTCGAACGCGTGAGCTCGTTCGATGGCGATGCTGGCGCGATGCTCGATGCTCTGGCGCGTGGAGTCGAAGAGCGTCGCATTCTCGTCTGGAGCGCGGACGCCGAAGAACAGGCGCTGCTCGAACAGACGCGACTGGCGGGGCTTCTCCCGCAGACGACCGAGGAAGTCAGCGCCTTCGGCGTCTTCTTCAACGACGCCACCGGCGCGAAGATGGATTATTACTTGGACGCGACGATCGGTGCGACTTCGGTGACGTGCCGGAATGACCTGCGGCCGGAGACGACCATCGGCTTCAGCCTCGTTTCATCGGCTCCGTCCGACGCGGCCTCCCGGTTGTCGGAATACGAGACCGGCGGTGGAGTGTTTGGCGTCGAGCCCGGTCGCATCCGCACCGAGGCGCTGATCTACGCGCCGCCCGGCTCAGTGATCACCGAAGCCCGCGTCGACGGCGTTTCCGTACCACTCGAGGTGCAGGAGCATGACGGCCACCCGGTCGCTCGATTCGTCGTCGAACTCGGGGCGAACGAGAGCCAGGCTGTGCAGGTCGATGTGCTCGGAGGCCTCGAGCAAAGCGCGGAGATCGCCATCGAGCACACACCGATGGTCCGCGAGACGCAACTTCTGCTCGACGGCGGACGACCTTGCTCGAGCCCGATTCAGTAGGAATGCTCGTTTTCATCGCGATTTGCCGTGCGCTCAGCATTTGGTTACCTGCCTGTAACAGAAACAACGCGTCGTCAGCTTTGTAATCCTCAAGGATGACGCTAGATTCGCTAAGGAGACCACGGGCAACGCCTGTGGCCGAGGCCGGGGGGATATCCCGCTTCGTGCATCATTGCCAATCAACATCGATTCTGAAGAGGGAACTCCTATGAACAAGCTTGCTCGCGGCCTCGCGACCGCAGCCGTCGCTTCGGCGCTCATCATCGCTCCTGCCGCCGCCGCCTCGGCGACCGCTACCTACGTCCCGGGCGCTCCTGCAGCGACCGTCACCGGCACGCCTGCTCCGGGTGCCACGGTGGTCGTCGGGTTCGGAGCCGGCACCTTCGCTCCGAACGAGGACGTCATCAGCGTTCTGAGCGGCGCGAACGCCAGCACCGCGCGTCTCGCCAGCACCACGGCGATCACGAAGCCCGCCGCTGCCGACGGCAGCCTCGGCGTTTCGGTCACGCTGCCCGCCAACGCTTCGGGCACCTACACCCTGACCGCCACGCAGGGCGACATCGTCCGCACCCGCACCATTGTGGTGCCGGCTGCTGACGCCGCCGCCCCCGGCGGCCTCGCCAACACGGGTGCCGACTCGGCTGCTGCCTTCTGGTTCGCCGGTGGCCTCCTGGCCCTCGGTGCGACCACGGTCGTCACGCTGAACGTGGTTCGTCGCAACCGCGCCCAGGCGTAAGGCTCGCTAGACCCCCAGCGCACAGCGCCCGTCCTCCGCAAGGAGGGCGGGCGCTTTGCCGTTAACGAGCGCGCGCCCTAGACAATCGATCAGTACTCAGCTTGCCGATTTGGCCCCTGCAAACGGGGTGGTCATCGGGCGACACCCGCTGCCAAGCTCGGTTCGTCCATTGCGCATCGCGCGAGGCGATGCTTCCGGGGGGAAAGGCACCACACGGTGAACCACAAGATCACAGTCGATGCTGCGCGTCCGCGCGCTCGACGCCGCTTCACGACGGTGGGCATCGCCCTCGTCACGACTGCAGCGCTGCTACTCACGCCCGCCGCCGCCGGTGCCGAGACCGTCGCTCCGACGCCCTCATCGAGCGAGATCGCCGCGCCCACGCACGCCCCGGCACAGGCGGAAGCGAACGAGGCGGCGCAGCCCGAGGCACCCGCCGAGGTGCAGAGCGAGACGCCGAGTGCCGACCAAACGGCCGAGTTGCGCGACGTGCGCTTCACCGGACGCTTCGTCGACGCGCAGGGCGCTGGGCTCGAGAACGTGCCCTTCGCGCTGCTGCTCGACCAGGGCACGCTCGACGGGCCGACCGAGGTGCCCGGCATCTCCGACACTGACGGCCGCTTCGAGGTGACCTCCGGCGTGGTGGTCGAGAGCCTCGAGCAGCACGGCCTGAGCTTCGACCTCGGGGCCGGCTGGCTCGCCACGGACGAGTACTGGCGTGACGGCGCTCCGGTCGTCGACGGCGCTTTCGCCCTCGGCGACATCGTCGCGAGCCGCGGTGCGCTGCTCACCGGCGCCGTGAATGGCGCCAGCAGCGGCGTGACTGTCTGGAACGGCTCCGAGCGCGTGAACTCCGTCTGGCCGCAGCAGGACGCATCCGGAGCCTGGGTCTGGTCGCTCACTGTGCCTGCCGGTGAATACACCGTGCAGCTCAGCAACGGCCAGGGCAGCTACCGGGAGCTCTGGTGGGGTGCCTCGAGTAGCCAGCAGGGCGCATCCGTGGTCCGCGTTGATTCCGGAGCCACCCAGCGACTCGACGCAGAGCTGCAGCTGCACCGCAACGTGATCACCGGCCGCATGATCGACGCTCAGGGGCGTCCTGCCGCCGGTGACGTCAGCGTCTGGGGCGACATCGGCTCGAGCCTCTACACGCAGACGGATGCGCAGGGCCGCTACGTTCTGGCCACCGACGCGAGCGGTGAGGTCACCGTGAGGTTCTCGCCGCGCCACGGTGTCCCGCAGTACTGGCAGGACGCCACCGACTTCGAGCGGGCGACGCGGCTCACGCTGCCGGCGACCGGCAGCATCGTGCACGAGGGCATCGACGCGACCATCGAGCGAGGCAGTCGTGTGAGCGGTGTGGCGAGCATCATCGGCGTCGAGCCCGGCTCGGCACGCGTGGCGCTGCGCTCCGGCTCGCAGACCTGGGGCGGCAACAACGACCGGCACGGCGTCTTCTCCATCGAGAATCTGCCCGACGGTGAGTACCGGCTCGTGCTCTCGACGAACAGCGGCGAGCTCGAGACCGACCGCACCATCACGGTCGCCGGCGCCGACGTCGACCTCGGCACGATCGAGTTCGCACTCGGCCGCATCACCGGCGAGGCGATCGCCCGCGAAGGCGGATGGAGCGGCAGCGTCGAGATCTACCGATCCGCTACCGACACTGCGCCGACCGCATACGCATCCGTGCAGGACGGCCGGTACGAGGCGACCGTGCTCGCCGGCTCCTACCTCCTCGCGTGGTCGTCGGCCGACGGGCGCCTCTACTACGACGGCGCTCGTTCGCTCGCTACAGCGACCCCCGTCGTCGTGACGGCCGGCGAGAGCGTCGTCGCCGACTTCTCGACCGGCAGCGCCGAGCTCTCCGGCTCCGTGGTCGACGCCGATGGAGAGCCGGTCGCCGGCGCGACGGTGGGTATCTACCCCGCGCACGACCAGGATTCCGCGCGCCGCGAGGTCGCCACCGACGAGAATGGCGCGTACCGCTTCGACAGGCTGCGCGCCGACAACTACGCCGTGCGGGTCATCGACGGCGGAGACGACTTCCAGGTCGGCCGGTGGGTCGGTGGCGACGGTACCTCGCAGGAGGCTAGCGTCTTCGCGCTCGCCGATGGTGCGAGCGCCGAGGCTGGCGAGACTCGCCTCACCCTCGGCGGCGCTGCGCGCAGCACCGTCGAGCTGCCCGAGAACGCCTCGCTCTCGCTGTACATCGGCGAGCGGCGCTTCGACCTCGCCGAGTGGGCGCAGGACAGCGCCGACTACGTCTTCGCCGGCCTGCCCGTCGGCACGCACCCTGTGCGCCTCTCCTGGTCGGACGCGGTCACGGTCTCCGTGCCGGAGACCGTCACCATCACCGCCGGGGCCTACACGGAGCTGCCGATCTCCGTCGTCGCCGAGCAGTCGCTCCTGCGCGGCGTCGTCACCGACGCGGTGAGCGGCGAGCCTCTCCGCGAGGCGCGCATCGAGCTGCGCGTCGCGGACGGCTGGACCGTCTCCAGCGTCTTCACCGACAGCGTCGGTCGCTACGCGTTCACAGCGCTGAACGCAGAGCCCGGCGACTACGACGTGCGCGTCACCGCGCCCGGTTACCGCGAGCAGTCGCTCGGCACCGTCACACTCACCCACGGCACCTCGCAGCAGCGCGATGCGCAGCTCGCGCCCGGCGCGAGCGTGAGCGGTCGTCTCGTCGACGGCGCCACCGGGCAGCCGGTCAGCGGCGCGCGCATCGTGCTCGGTGACGACTGGCGTCAGTCGGCGACCTCGGCTGAGGACGGCAGCTTCGAGATCGCGACCACCCGTACGGGGCGTCAGACGCTCGAAGTGGAAGCGACGGGCACGCACCAGCGCCTCCTGCGCAGCATCGAGTTCGGTGACGCCGGGCTGCGCGACATCGTGGTCTCGCTCACCAGCGGGCGCACCGTCAGCGGCACCGTGCTCGCCGAGAACAACGGCGTTCCCCTCTCGAACCTCCCCGTCGAGCTCGTCGACGCCAGCGGCTATCACCACACGGTCTGGACCGACGAGGCCGGCGACTTCACCACCGTCGCCGTCGCCGCGGGCGACTACCGCCTGGCGGTCACCAACGAGCGCGGTCTCTACGTGAGCAGCAGCTCAAGGGTCAGCGTGGGCTCCGAGAACATCACCGGTCTCGACGTGCGGCTCACGCTCGGCGGCCGCATCGTCGGTGTTCTGATGGGCGCGCAGGGCCAGCCGATACCGTTCGCCACGGTCGGCCTCGCCCAGCCCGGCGACGACAGCCTCTTCGGCCGCATCGCCCGGGTCTTCGGCGCGCAGAACAGCGCGCAGTTGCTCGAGATCGAGACGACCACCGACGAGCAGGGGCGCTACGAGCTGCCCGCCGTCGCCGGCGGTCAGTACGCGCTCTACTCGTTCACGCCGGAGACTGGCACCACGTGGTTCGACGGCAAGCGCACCCTGGCCGAGGCCACGCGCATCCCGGTCGTCCAGGGCGGCACCGCCACCGTCGAGGTCGCGCAGCGCGAGCTCGCCGAGGGCGAGGTGCCGCGTTCGCCCATTGAGACGCTGAGCGAGGCCTTCGCCATCACGCAGCAGCCCGAGGGCGCCGCGCTGCAGGCAGGTCAAAGCGTCGCCCTTGAGGCTCGCGCCAGCGGCGTGCCGGTACCCACCGTGCAGTGGCAGCAGCGCGTCGACGGTGACTGGGTCGAGCTCGAGGGCTCCACGGAGCCGCAGTTCCGGTTCGCCACCGATGAGCCGGGCGACTACCAGCTGCGCGCCGTCTTCACCCAGGGCGAGCAGACGCTCACGACCGATGCGGTGACCGTCACGGTTGCCGGGCCCCTCGAGGCGCCCGCCGCGGTCGACGCGCCCGCCGTGTCGTCGATCACGTCCACGGGCGTGACGGTGGCGTGGACCGCATCCGCTCGTGCCGAGAGCTACCGTGTGCAGCTGCTCGACGCCGCCGGCGTCGAACTGCGCAGCGTCTCGACCAGCGCGCTGATCACGGCCTTCACCGGGCTGCGCCCCGAGACCGGCTACCGCGTCGCCGTGGTGGCGACCAACGCGGCGGGGGAGACTCCGGCCGCCGAGTCGCGGTCCTTCTCCACCGAGGCCGCGAAGCTGCCCGGCGCCCCGCGCGCCGTGCAGTTCGTCGACGTCGGCGCGACCAGCGCGCGCCTCACCTGGCAGGCCCCGGCGGACTCGGGCGACAGCCCCGTCACGGGCTACGTCGTCGAGCTGCGCCAGGCTGGCGAGCTCGTCGAGCGCCTCGCGCCGACCGCCACCTCGGCCCTGTTCGCTGGCCTCGCCCCCGAGACGGCGTACACGGTCACGATCGCTGCCGTTTCCGCGGCTGGTACGGGAGCGGATGCGACGGCCACCGTCACGACGCCCGCCGCGCCGCCGCTCGCCACCGTGCCCGACGCCCCGGAGCAGCCCCGCGCAGTGCTGCTGCCGAGCGGCGACGTACAGGTCGACTGGACTGCACCGGCGGAGGACGGCGGCTCGCCCGTGACCGGCTACCTGCTGCGGATCGACGTCGACGGCGTCCTGCGGCCGGCCGTCGGCACCGGGAGCACCCGGTACGTCGTGACCGGCATCGCCTCCGGCCAGACTGTGGTCGCCTCCGTGATCGCGGTCAACGCGGTCGGCGAGAGTGAGGTCTCCTTCCCGAGCGGCCCGGTCACCCGTCCGGCGCCCATCGAGCCCACGGTGCCGAACGCACCCGCGGCCCCATCAGTCACCGCTCTGGGTGCCCGCAGCATCGGCATGACGCTGGGCATCACCGGTGGGGACGACATCACCGGGCATGTCGTCGAGGTGCTGCGCGGCGAGTCGATCGTCGCTACGGCCCGTCTCGGCGCCTCGGACAACGTGACGACCTTCGCCGACCTCGAGCCGGGCGTCCGCTACGGCGTGCGCGTCGCCGCGGTCAACGTGACGGGCCAGGGCGGGTTCTCGCCGCTGGTGTCCGTCACGACGGAGGCACTCGCGCCGGTGGACCCGGAGACTCCGGTCGAGCCGGGCACTCCGGTCACACCGTCGCCTGAGCCCCCGCAGCCTGGCACGCCGTCGCCGCAGCCGCCCATCACCGTGCAGCCCGGCGTCGCCCCGGCCACCGCTCCCAGCACCGAGCAGCTCACCGAGCAGCTGCGCGACCGCATCGAGCTCTCGCTCAGCGAGCAGCGGCAAGGGGCCGCAGTGGTGGTCGGCGGCCTGAATGCCGGCGAACGCTACAGCGCCTGGTTCTTCTCGCAGCCCACCTTCGCCGGCACGCACGCCGCCGGCGCCGACGGGCGCATCACCGTCACGGTGCCGAAGAGCCTCGCGGCCGGCCAGCACCGCCTCGCGGTGCAGAACGCCGACGGCGCGATCGTCGGCTGGGCGCCCATCACCATCACTGCAGCGGATGCGGGCCTCGCGAACACGGGAGCGGAGCCGGCCCCCGGCGCCCTTCTCGCGCTTGCCCTGCTGCTGCTCGGCGGTGGCTTGGTCGTGGCGGCCAGCCCGCTGCGCCGCAAGCTGGTGCCCACCCGCGGATAGCGGGCAGGTGAGCAGCGGGCCCCGGTCGTCTTCGGACAGCTGGGGCCCGTCGCGTCATCGGGCGCTGCTCGGAGGGCGCGGTGCTTCGCGGCCCAGCCGGCCGATCAGAACGGCAGTTGGTCGGGCAGCCTGTCGTACGGGTCGTTCGACGGCGAGTCCGGCGTCGAACGACGACCGGCTGATGGCGAGCGCGACTCGGTGGCATGCCGTGCTGCGGCGTTCCTCGGGTCCTTCGTAGTCGCCTCTCGCTCGCGCCGCTCATCCGCTCGCTCCGCCGCGATGCGGCGCGCGGTCTCGCGCTCGATCGACCGGATCGTCGGCGCCGCCCCGCTCGCATCCTTGACCAGGGCCCGCAGCACACGGAGCACGTGCTCGCTGTGTCGGGAGCGCTCGTCGAAGGGCGGCTCGTGCTCGAGCTCGTCGAGCAGCTGCAGCAGGTCCCAGGCGGGGATGCCGCCCGGCCAGAAGGCGCGGTCGGCGTAGCCGAGGCCGGCGTCGTCGGGCATGAGCACCACGGCGGCGGCGACGCGCTGCTTGGCGCCGGCGCGCTGCAGCTGAGCGTGCAGGGCATCCGTCGCCGCGCGGAAGTGCGCGCTCTTGAGCTCCGTCGGCCTGCCGATGTCGTGGCCGGTCGCGTTGTCGCGGCGGTACAGCCAACGGCCCTCCGTGTAGCGGGTCACGTCGCCCTGCTCGAGCGCCTTCGCATCGAGCACCAGGATGCGCTTGCCGGTGACGATCACGCAGTCGATATCGCCGCGGTTGCGGTCGTGGGCGCCGCGGGTCTCCGACGGCATCTGCAGCGACCAGAAGGTTGCGAAGCGGTCGAGGTGCCCGCGCTGCTGCAGCGCCTTCGCCAGGTTGCGCTCGCCCTCGCGGCCCTTGGCCACCAGGTCGGCGCGCCCCCGCATCGTCTCCAGCCCGAGGCCCGGCTCGCCGTGCCGCAGGGGCTGCTCGAGCAGCTCGACCTCCGCCAGCACGCGCGGCTCGAACCCCGTCATGCGACCGGGGCCGGATGCGCTGCTCAGCCGGTTCGCCACCCGCAGCTTCTCCGCCTCGTCGGCGGCCATCGCGGCGCGCGTGGCCTCGACGCCGTCTTCGCGCGCGGCCCATGGGCGGAGCAGCCGGAGGGTGAGGCGGAGGAGCGGGCCGACCGCGAGAACGAGCGCGCACCAGGCGATGTGCACGGTGGTGAGCGGCTGCGGTGGGTCCGAAGCGGGCAAGCTTGATGTCAGTTCGTCGTCGAAGCGGACTGACGTCGGGTCGAAGCTGCCTGCGCCGAGGAACCAGAGCTGCACTGAGCCGATGAGGGCGACGCCGAGCATGAGGGCGCCGTAAACGGCGACCTGATCGGCACGCAGCGCGCGTCTGGGGTCGCTCGCCAGGTTGAGCGTCCACACGACCACGTAGGTGACCCCTGCCGCCCAGGCGATGCCGAGCCAGGACCATGCGTGCCACAGCGCGAAAGCCCAGAAGGCGCAGGCGATCAGCGAGAGGGCCATGACGACGGGCCGCGTCCAGAACAGAATCCGATCGAGCACCCGCTCCCGACGACCGGCCGATGACGTCGCGCGGCGCGCGCGGAATTGCAGTCTCATGATGCCCCCATCCGCTCCCCACCTTATTGAGCGGGGCTCGCATCCGCTCGCCCGGAGACGGCGAACGCCCCGCGGCTCGGGCGAGCCGCGGGGCGTCGTAGGCCGTGCATCCGTTCAGGGGGTGATCGCGCGGTGCCGCTGGTTGATGGCGAGCTCGCCGTAGGGGTAGACCTCGGCCTGCGGGCGGCTGATGTCGGTGAGGTGCTGCAGCGTCGCGTCGTCGACCTCGAGGTCGAGGGCGGCGACGTTGGCCTGCAGCTGCTCGACGGAGCGGGCGCCGATGATGGTGCTCGTCACGCCGGGCTGGTGGTCGAGCCACGCGAGGGCGAGCTGGGCGGGGGAGCAGCCGAGGCGCTCGGCGCCCTCGCGCACCGCGTCGATGACGGCCCAGTTGCGCTCGTCGTCCTTGCGCAGCGACCAGGCCTCCATGCCGCGCTCCGGGTTCTCGCCGAGGCGGCTCGCGCCGGTCGGCGCCTCCTCGCGGCGGTACTTGCCGGTCAGCCAGCCGCCGGCCAGCGGCGACCACGGCAGCAGGCCGATGCCCTGATCGAGCACGGCGGGCACGACCTCGTGCTCGATGCCGCGCACCAGCAGGCTGTACTGCACTTGCAGCGTGACGGGCGGCGCCCATCCGCGGTGCTCGGCCACCAGCGCGGCCTTGGTGATCTGCCAGCCGGTGTAGTTCGAGAGCCCGAAGGCGTCGATCTTGCCGGCGCTGATGGCGTCGTCGAGGAACCGCAGGGTCTCCTCGAGCGGGGTGAGGGCGTCCCAGGCGTGCACCTGGTAGAGGTCGATGCGCTCGACGCCGAGCCGCTGCAGGCTCGCGTCGAGGGCGCGCGAGAGGTGCCGACGCGATGCTCCGTAGTCGTTGGCGTCGTCGCCCATCGGGAAGCGGCCCTTGGTGGTGATCACCAGGCGCTCGGCATCCTTCGGGTTCGCGGCGAGCCACGACCCGATGATGCGCTCGGAGGTGCCGCGCGAGTACACGTCCGCGGTATCGAGGAAGTTGCCGCCGGCGTCGAGGTAGGCCTCGATGATGCGGTGCGAGGTGGGTTCGTCGGCCTCGTTGCCGAAGGTCATGGTGCCGAGGGTCTGTGCGGCGACGACTGCGCCGCTCTTGCCGAGAGTGCGAGAGTGCATGCTCCTTGGTAACCCCGGCTCACCGGAGCCGACGAGACGCCGGGGCTTCGTTCAGCTGGTGAACGGACGAGGCACCCCCCCCCCCGCCGGGGGGGGGGGGGGGGGGGGGGGTTGGGCGTTGTTTTTGGGGGGGCGCGGGGGGCCCGCGGG